>CAJUJQ010000001.1 GCA_910586575.1 uncultured Clostridia bacterium
GACCGCCCGCCGCGCAGGCGAACCGAACGGCAAACTTTAACGCACACGAGTATAACTACATTCATTCACATCCCAGACAAAGAGGTGTATCTTATGGAACAAAAACAGGTGACCATTCAAATCCGGCGGCAGAGAGGAAAAACGATTGAGGCCACATTCCCGGTGAACGGGGGCGGCTGCGAAAAGGACGATTTCCGCGCCGATGTACAGGAAGAGCAGCAGGGCGGCTGCCTGCTGGGGCGCTTCTCCCTACAGCTGCACACCGAGCCGATGTGCGTCGGCTGCAACCTGGAAGCGGAACACCCGATCCGGGTGCTGCTCCCCATGCCGGAAAAGCCCGAGAAAATCACGGCGCTCTATCTGTTTGGCGACTGGTGGACACGCCCCGCCTTTGCGGACAGCTTCGAGGAAATTCCCGACCGGACGCAGACCGCGCTTTTCCGCTATCCCGACCGGTGCGGCTGCTTCGTCCCGATGGTAGGCAGGCAGTTCAAAACCTATCTGTCCGGCGGGACGGCGGACGCCCTCTGCCTGGATATGCTCGCCGGGATGGGCGGTCAATCCCGCGTTGAGGAGCCGCTGTATTTATACGCCGAAGGCGCAACGGCAGCGGAAGCGGTGCACAAGGCGTTCCGCTGGCTGGCGAAGCACCACAACATCCGCACCCGCGAAGCGCGCCGCCTCCCAGAGCTGTTCCACTATCTGGGCTGGTGCAGCTGGGACGCGTTTTATACCGAGGTCAGCGAGGACAAGCTCCGCCAGAAAGCGGACGAGCTTTCCGGCAAGCATGTCCCCGTCAAATGGATGCTGATTGACGACGGCTGGTTTGCGGCAAAGGAAAAGCTGCTCGACGGTTTCCACCCGGACAAAGCGAAATTCCCGCAGGGCTTCCGCCCGATGATTGACGACATCCGCCGCAAAAACGGCATCCGCTGGTTCGGCGTGTGGCACGCGCTGGGCGGCTACTGGGACGGGATTGCCCCGGACAGCGCGCTGGTCCCGCAGGAAGCGCCGTACCTGTACCATGCCGTCAACGGAAAAGTGATCCCCAGCCCCAGGACCGGGTGCGGCTTCTATGACGACTGGTACCAACTGCTGAACCGCGAGGGAATCGAATTTGTCAAGGTGGATGGGCAAAGCGCATCCCCGCATTATTTTGAGAACTGCATCCCGCTCAGCGAAGCGGCGCGCGGACTGAACCGCGAATTGGAGCACGGCGCGTCCCGGATGGATAATGCGGTGATTAACTGCATGGGCATGGCAATGGAAAACGTCCTGACGAGGCCAGTTTCCGCCGTTTCGCGGAACAGTGACGATTTCTTCCCGCAAAAGGAAGGCTGCTTCACCGAGCACCTGCTGGAGAACGCGTATAACGCCATCTATCACAACGAAATTTACTGCTGTGACTGGGATATGTTCTGGACACAGCATCCGGACGCGGTCAAGCACAGCCTGCTCCGCGCCGTCAGCGGCGGGCCGGTCTATTTCAGCGACCGCGTGGGCAAAACCGTCCCGGAGGTACTGCGTCCGCTGGCGTATACCGACGGCAGATTGCTGATGATGGACCGTTCCGCGAAGCCGACCGAGGACTGTATTTTCACCGACCCGACCAAAGAGGGCATCCTGAAGCTGCAAAACACAGCTCCCTGGGGCAGCGTGAAGGCGGGCGGCATCGCGGCGTATAACCTGACCTGCACGGCGCAAACCGCAGGATTTTCCCCGGCGGAGATTGACGGGCTGGAAGCCTGTAGCCGGTACTGGGTGTATGATTTCTTCGGGCGGCGCGCGGCAGCCGTGGAACGCGGCGGGACATATCCGGTTTCCCTGGATGCGGACGGCTTTGCGTGGTTCGTCGTGCTGCCATACGGCAGCAACGGCGCGTGTCTCGGCCTGCTGGAAAAATACGCCGGGTTTTCCGCAGTAGAAAGCGTGCGCACGGAAGCAAACGTCCAGACGATTGTCCTGCATGAATCGGGCACGGTGGGATGGCTGTCCGAACGCGCGCCCAAGAAAATCCATGTCAACGCGCGGGATATGACCGGCAGCCTGCTGCAAAGAGATACGCTTTTCACACTGCCCCTCCCCACAGAAGCTGGGGCCACGGTGATTTCCGTTTCCTGGTAATCCAAGCATCCACATACAACAGGAGGGGCAAGCCCCTCCCCTACGGATTGCTGCCTTGCGTGAGGATGTTATTTGCATGGCAGTATTTCCGCGCGTATAAATTGTTTACAACTCTGCCCTTGACAAGCCTTCCATTCTATTGTATTATGTCATTAGTGCAACGAAGATTTGAGGGAGGGTTTCAAAATGATTACTTGGGCACAGCTTTGGGAGGTTCTCTGTGACCTTCCACGTCATAGCATCCTGCACTATATCAACCGCGGGCGGCTGCATTCGCGCTTTTTCCATCTCGCGTATAATACGCTTGACGACGGCTATCTATATCTTGTCTTTACCTGCTCGAAAAGCGCCGCAAGCGCGGTCATCCAGCAGTTCACCCACCGGCAGTATAATCATGTTTCGCTGGCGTTCGACCCGGGGCTGTACACGCTGCTCAGCTACAACGGCGGCCTGTCCTCCGCCGCGCCGGGGCTGAACCCCGAGCCAGTTTCCGAGCTGGTACGTGCGCCGGGATCGTCCGCACTGATCTACCGGCTGCGCGCCGGGCGCTGGGAAAAACGGCGTATCCTGGATTTGGTGCGCATGATTGACTGGGAGGGCAGCGCCTATAACCTGTTAGGGCTGGTCTGCGGGTGCTCACCCCGCCCGAATATCATGTTCTGTTCACAGTTCGTCTATACCATGCTTTCCGCCGCCGGTCTGGAGTGGTTCGCCAAACGCGCCGGACGCGTGCGCCCGATGGATTTCCTGGAGCTTGACGACAGTCAGCGGCTGGAATTTGTCAGGCGGCTGGACGGCTGCCCGGATACAGCCCCCGAGTATCCTTCCGCTTCGTAACCATCCGCTGTAATATTTATTTTTAAATATACAATCTGTAATCGGAGGTTCCCTATATGATCCGCACATTCCGTCCCCAAGATTTGGATGCCCTGCTGTCGCTTTGGCTGGCAGGCAACCTCGACGCCCATCCCTTCATCCCGGTGGAATATTGGAAGGGACAAGCGGACGCCGTCCGTGAACTGCTGCCGCAGGCCGAGCTGCTGGTTTACGATAGCGGGGCTGGCCCGGCGGGCTTCCTCGGGCTGGACGGCTGCTATATCGCCGGGATTTTCGTAGACCGCGCCGCCCGTTCGCAGGGCATCGGGCGCGCCCTGCTGGATGCCGCGAAGCAGCGCCGCGATGTCCTCACCCTGCACGTTTACCGGGACAACCCGCGCGCCGCCGCCTTCTACCGGCGTGAGGGCTTCGCCTGCTGCGGGGAACAGGCTGACGCGCAGACCGGCGCGCCGGAGCTGCTGTTCCGGTGGGCGCGCGGCTAAATTCTTTTTCCCAGCGGCGCACCCCCTAAATTTTCTATTTGCCCATTGCCTGCCCCTGTTTTTTCTGTTATAATGATAAATAGGAATCTGTTAATCCTTGTCCCTGCATCATACACAGAATTCGGGAGGCATTTGTTGATATGGAACTGACGAACTGCCGCAAGGCGGAAATATATGATTTATCAGATCAGCTGATCTGTGAAGCGGAAGTCACCCGAGCTTCATTTGAGGGCTACCGGCTGATTGTGCCGCGCGACTTTGAGCTAAAAGAAAAAACCGAGCTTTATCACATCGTTTTTTTTGACAGTGCCGCCGGGCTGATTCACACGGTCTGTGTACTGGGCGACCCGCTCAATATCTCCAAAGAACAACAATCCATCATGTGTATGGTACGGGAGGAAAGGGGCAACAACCAGCGGCGCAGTGATCTGAAGGTTGCGGCTGAGGTCATGATTGATGTATCCTGTATCCGCCGTCCCAACACTACCCCCCCGCAGCCACAGCCGCGTCTCCCGGCGCATATCCCGGCAAAAACGGCTAATATCAGCGCGGGCGGCGTGTATTTCAGCTGCGGCGTCAGCCTGCCGGTCGGCGCGCACGTGCAGTTCCAGCTTCACGAGGCGTCCAGGCCGCTGTTGCTGACCGCCAAAATCCTCCGTGTGGATGTGCTGGAACCCCTGTCGGACGGTACACCGCAATACGGCTACGGCTGCCAATATATCTATATGAAATCCCAGGCGGAAGCCGAGCTGCGCAGCTATATTTTCCGCAAGGAGATTGAACTGCGGCGGCGGAACCGCCGATAAAAAACATACGGGCGGTATTCCACGCCCGTTTTTTGCTGCCCGTAAACCCGCAGCCATACCATCCATACAAAAAGACCGGTGCACTGCGCACCGGCCTTTGTTTTTTTCCTCAACCAGCCGGATTCCTTCGTCCCGCCCGCAGGCGATACGGGGCGCGCTACTGGATGTAGCGCCTCAGCTGTTTGGCGACTTCCTTAATGTCAATCGGCTTGGAAATATGCGCGTTCATCCCGCAGGCCAGACAACGCTGGATGTCCTCCGAAAACGCGTCCGCCGTCATTGCAATAATCGGCAGATCCGCGTCCTCGCGGTCCATCGCACGGATGGCCTTCGCCGCGTCATAACCCGTCATAACCGGCATCCGAATATCCATCAGGATTGCATCATAATGGTGCAGCTCCGACTGCGCAAACACTTCCAGGCAAGCCTGTCCGTTTTCCGCACGGTCCATCTCGATTTCCAGATCCGAAAGCAGTGCTTCCGCAATCTCCCAGTTCAGGTCATTGTCCTCCGCAATCAAAATCCTGCGACCGCTCAGGCTCTTTTCCGCTTCCTGCTCCGATTCGAATTGCTCCGAGACAGGTATTGCTTCTTCTTCGGTGACGAACTGCCGCAGCCCGTGGTACAGCGTCGATTTGAACAGCGGCTTCGAGATAAAGCCTGTTACGCCAGCCTCGTGCGCGTCCTCCTCAATTTCACTCCAGTCATACGCCGATATCAGCAGGATGGGCGTATCCCCGCCGACCTCCTCGCGGATGCGGCGCGCCGTGGTAATGCCGTCCATATCCGACAGCTTCCAATCGAGCAGGATGATATGATACGGCTCATGATGCTTGTGGCGCTCGCCCACCATGCGGATTGCGCTGCCCCCGTCCATCGTCCAGTCCGAACGGACGCCGATTTCAGCCAGCGCCTTCACCGTGCTCTCGCACAGCTGGCGGTCATCATCCACCACCAGCATGCTCCAATCCGGAAGCACCATGTCGCGCTCACTGACCGTGGCCTTTTCAAAATCGACCGTTACAAAGAACGTCGTGCCCTTGTCCGGTTCGCTTTCAATGCGGACCTCGCCTTCCATGGCGTCAATAATAAACTTCGTGATGCTCATCCCAAGGCCCGTGCCCTCAATCTTGTTGACACGGTCGGTCTGTTCCCGCGTGAAGGAATCGAAAATCTTCTGCTGGAATTCCCTCGACATACCAATACCATCATCCTTGACCGACAGGTGGCAACGGACGTAGTCGTCACCCTTCGGGGACGGCTCCTGTGTCAGCGCAACCCCAATGTGCCCGCCCTCCGGCGTGAACTTTACCGCGTTGGAAAGGAAATTCAACAGCACCTGGTTCAGGCGCACGCTGTCACAATATACGTTTTCCGCCTGGATGTCACTAATCACCACGTCAAAGAACTGGTTCTTGACCCGGACCTGTGGCTGCACAATGCTGACGATACTTTCCATCGCTTCCCGCAAAGACACCTGGTCCATGTTCAGCGTCATTTTGCCGGATTCAATTTTCGACATATCCAGCACGTCATTGATCAGCCCCAGCAAATGCTTGCTCGACAGCCCAATCTTTTTCAGGCAGTTCTGTATCTGCTGCTTGTTGTCAATATTGGCGGTCGCAATCGCGGTCATGCCCACAATGGCGTTCATCGGCGTGCGGATATCGTGGCTCATGCTCGAAAGGAATTCGCTTTTCGCCTTGTTGGCGTGCTCTGCCTCCCGGCGCGCCTGCTGAAGCTCGATAATCTGCTGGCGTGTCAGCCGCAGATATCCCATAAACACCAGCAGCAGCATAATCAGGATAAGGCCGCAGCCCATCAGCGCCGCACGGATCAGCCCGCCGCCCATATTGCTGACAATTTCATCAATCTCGCCATATGGCAGGATTGTCACCAGATACCACTCGGTATAGGGTAGGCTGGTGCAGTATAAGTGCCTGCGTTCCTCCCCTCCGTCACCGGCAAACATCACGGCGGAATAATCCTTACGCTGAGCCATCGCTTCCTTCAGTTCGCTGATATATTTTTCCGCATTGCCGTCCGGCACTTCAGCGCGCAGCCGGTCGAAATAACTGTCCCGAAACGCGCTGCCCGAACGGATGACAAAGGCGCCATCCCGGCGGATGATATGCGAGTAAACCAGGCTGTCTGTCTGGTCAAAGTCAAGCGAAAGAATGGACTCCAGCATGTCCACCGAAACCGCCGCGACCAGCGCAGCGCTTTCCCGTCCATCCTGCATCGGATAACTTGCCGGAACACCCAGCAGCAACAGCCGCTCGCCTCTTTCACCCGCTCCTGCTGCGACCTTCACCTGCTCCTGCCGCAGGGAATCCAAAAACGGCTGCGGATCGGATATCGTGAACAGTTCCCCGCTCAGGAAATCCAGTCTGCCGTCCTCCGCAAGGAAAGCCAGGCTGTTAAAGTCCCTGCTTTCCGCATCATATTTCAACCGCTCCCGCATGACTTTGCTGTCCTCCACCTCTTCCGGCGGCATGGCGGAAACAATATTTTTCACATGGGAAATCCGATAGTCGATCGTCGTCGAAAAATGCAGGGAAATCCGCTCATTCAGCCCAGCCATATAGAGTGTGCCGACCTCACTAATCGTTTCCTGATTGCTGCGCCGGAGAAACACCGCCATGAACGAAAAAATGCACACACATACGATGCAAAGGACGCCAAGGCTGATGGTCAGATACTGTGTTGTCCTGTTTTTCAGTTTCATCAGATCCCATTCCCTTTGTATACATTCAAATATCTACCCCGATTTCATTGACCGGCAAGGGTACGGATGGCGTCGGCTGTCGCCTGGTAGTCGCCGCGTACCTCTTCTACAAGCGCGGCAACCTCGTCGTTCCAGTTCCCGTCACGCAGTGCCTCGGTCAGGCGCGCGCTCGAATCCTGAAGGCGGACAAAGCTCAGGTTCTGGCAAACCCCCTTGATGGTATGGGCCGCACGGAAAGCCTCCGTATAATTGCCGGACGCAATGGAACTGTTCAGCAGCTCGTAGCTGTCGTCATTGAGGAACTTCAGCACGAATTTCTGCACCAGCTTCTCGCTGCGCAGGCGACCGATTACGTCGTCGAAATTGCCGCCCATTGCGGCATAGCATTCTTGCAGTGTCATGGTTTGTTTCTCCTTATCTAATCCATCATTTGCGTGCGGTGCAGCTGCAAACCCTCTATTGATTCTACCTATCTTTATTTTCCACGATATCGCCCGTTTTGTCAATAGGCGATATCACAGAAAGCATCTGGCTCATGGAATCATCATAGAAACGGTATTTCCCGCGCCCGGCGCGCTTGACCGCGTACAGCGCCTGATCCGCCGCACGGAACAGATTATCATAAACCCGCCCGACCGTGTCCGCGCACGCAATGCCCATACTGACCGAAATCGTAAAATCCTCATACTGCCCGATCAGCGCGTGGAAAATACGGCTGACAATCGGCTCGACCTCTTCCTCGTACCGGACAAAGAACAGGAATTCGTCACCGCCGACGCGGGCCGCGATATCGCTGCCGCGCACGCTTTGTTTCAGCTTCTCCGCCATATGCTTGAGCACCTCGTCGCCAAACATATGACCGTAGGTGTCGTTCGCCGACTTAAAATGGTCAAGGTCGAAAATCACCAGCGCATAATTACATTTCAGGTCGTCCAAACGATCCTCAATCAGCTTTTTCGCGCTTGCGTGGTTAAGCAGGCCGGTCATGGCGTCATGCGTAGCCGCCCGTTCCAAATCCTCCAGGCGGGTACGCGAGTCGTGGATGTCGATGGCCTTGCCGATTGCGCCCTGGTATTCGCGCGGCTCGTCCGGCGACCACATCGCGCGGGCCACCACGCGGTGCCAGCGGGATTCCTCTCCCAGGTGCAGCTTAAAGTCATACTGAATTACCGGTTTTTCGGGGTCGGTGGCGCGCAGCAGCTTCACCACATCATCCCAGACGTTCGGTCCAAGCAGCTCCAGAACCCGCGGGTTGTTCCCCGGGTCCATGACCAGCTCGCTGATATCCAGCCGCTCCGCGCCCCATGGGGAGAGCGTCAGCATCGGGGGCGAGGTGTTGTACTCGAACTGGATTTCCTGGCTCATCGCCGCGAAGAAGGAATACTTCTCACGTTCGCGTTCCAGCAGCTGGAGCGTGCGCCCGGATACCGTCAACTCCTCGGAGGACATCATTTCGCGGGCGAGATTGTTCACATCGTCGGTGCTGCCATACGACTTCCCTTCCTTGCCAAGCTCCTCCTGTAGCCGCGGCGCAACGTCCATCAGGCATTCGAGCACCAGCGGGTTGAACGCGCCGCATTTGCCCGCGACAATCATCTCGACGGCGGTATCATGCGAGAATGCTTTTTTATAAACGCGTTCGCTGGTCAGCGCGTCGTATACATCCGCCAAAGCAACAATCTGGGCGGAAATCGGGATTTCATCCCCTTTGAGGCCGTCCGGATAACCGCGCCCGTCGTAGCGTTCGTGGTGCCAGCGGCAAATCTGATAAGCCGTTTTAACGAGCGGCTCATCCTGGTACATCGTCAGCCCTTCCAGCATATCCGCGCCGATACGGGAATGGCTCTTCATGATGATGAATTCCTCATCGGTCAGCTTGCCCGGCTTGTTGAGGATGGCCTCGTCAATCGAAATCTTGCCGATATCGTGCAGCGCGGACGCCGTAGAGATCATGGAAATATCACGCCGGGTCAGCGGATAGCGGTCGGTCCGCTGCACCAGGTTGGTCAGCAGCAGCTCGGTAAGCGTGTGCACATGGCGCACGTGCTGGCCGCTCTCACCGTTGCGGAATTCAACAATATGGCTGAGGATATCAATCATCAGGTTGCTCTGCTGCTCGTTTTCGTAAATCTGGTCGGCCACCATGCTGATCAGCTTCTTCTGCTTGGCATACAGCAGGATAGTATTGACCACGCGCCGATGGACGACCAGCGCGTCAAAGGGGCGGCTGATGAAATCACTGACCCCCAGCTCGTAAGCGCGCTCGACAAAGGCCGAACCGCTTTCCGACGAAATCATAATGACCGGGATGTCCTCGATCCACCGGTGCTTGTGCATCATATCGAGCACCCCAAAACCGTCCATCACCGGCATGACCACATCCAGCAGGACCAGCGCGATCTCCACACCATATTTCTGGATATTGGCGACACCTTCCACGCCGTTTTCCGCCTCAATAATGTCATACTCCCCGCCGAGGATATCGGTCAGGATTGCGCGGTTCATCTCCGAATCATCGACAATTAGAATTTTCTGTTCCATGCTCATATCGACCCTTCTCCATTATTGCTTATATGATTATTTGCCGGTATCTGCAAAACGGTTCATACAAAACGATACATATATTTTACCATACGCTGCCATAAAACGCAAGCAGAGAACGCCCCCTTTTCAAATAAAGTCTACCGTTTTTCAGCCGGCAGTTTACACGAACCCGGCAAATTCTCAAAACCTGCGTTTTACAGTCAGGAAGCCGCCCAATCGACAATTCCCGGCACTTTGAACGGGCGGCAGCATCGCGGAAATAAATCTGTTTTTGGGTTCCCGGCAGTCTTTTAAGCTCTAATTTACCGGCCTATCCCCCTTTTTCTGGATGTTGTTTCCAGCTTATCCTGCCATTCGATTTGTAGAATCCTCCAAATGATACCGTCAAATCGCTGAAAATCCTTTCAGCCTGCTGACAATCCCCGGCAGCTGTGCTATACTATAAAGGAAAGATATCGCTGTCCAAAGAGCGTATTGCAGGGAAGCAGAAGGGGTGACAGGAATGGTCAATCTAAACGCAGCCGCAACAACTGTGCGCCAAATCGCGCAGGACATACAGCAGCAGGCCACAGGGCAGGCCCAGCCCGCCGCCGCGCAGTCCGTACAGGCCCAGGCCGAGCAGGAAGCCGCCGTCTGGGAGGACGCCGCCAAGCGCGCCAAGGACGCCTATGCCGATGAAGAATCCGAGGTCAAAAGCCTCGTGGAAATGATGAAGGAAGCCAAGGAACACGCCGATGAACAGCGTGAGCGCTTCAAGCTGCCGAAAAACACCCGTTACGGCGACATGCCGATGGAAGCCTATTCCCGCCTGTCCAAGGCGCGCACCCAGGCGCAGGCCAGCGCGGCGGCAGGCTATGCCCGCCAGAAAATCCAGCAGTGCCAGGCGGCGCTCCGGCAGGATCCGGAAAACGCCGCGCGCATCCGCGCAACCATCAACTCGCTGCAAAAGGCGGTCAACCGCGCCGGGAAGAAAAAGCGTGAATTGCAGCAAGACCAGATTACCGAAACCCAGCGCGCAAAAGCCGCCATGCGCAAGGAGAAGCAGAAGGCCCTGCGCCTGAAGCGGGAGCTTTGCCGCAGGAAAACCATGCGCGGCATCCGGGAGCATGGCTACCTCCGCGAGTGCGAGGTCGAGAACCGTCTCCAGGATCAGCTCCAGCAAACACGAACCGAGCTTCAGCTGCAAATGCAGCAGCTGAACACCGCCTTCGGCACGTCGCCGGAAATGGCGGCGCAGCAGTACGCGGTGTCCGCCGGTACCGTGCCCGCCGCAGCGGCCCCCGCGCCCAGCGTCGATATCCAAGTATAAACATACGGCAGCCCGTCCGCAGGGAATCCTGTGAACAGGCTGCCTTTTTCTTCTGTTTGGAGTGCCCGCAGGACGCTACGCGTCGAGGCCGTCCAGCTTGTAAAGGAACACCAGCACCTCCGCAACCGCGCCGTAAAGCTCGGGCGGGATTTCGCGTCCCAGCTCGGTGTTGGCGTAAAGCGCGCGCGCAACCGCGACATTTTCCACCACCGCAATCTGGTGCTCTTCCGCAACCTTGACAATGCGCAGCGCCAGATAATCCTGCCCCTTTGCCAGCACGACCGGCGCTTCGTCCTCGCCCATCTTGTACCGCAGCGCTACCGCGTAATGGGTCGGGTTACGGATGACCACGTCCGCGCCGGGTACCTGCTGCATCATGCGCTGCTGTGCCATGCGGCGCTGCAGCTCTTTGATCTTACCCTTCACCTGCGGGTCGCCCTCGGTCTGTTTATATTCTTCCTTGATTTCCTGCTTGGACATCTTCATTTCCCGTTCGTAGTCCCACCATTGGTACAGGAAGTCGAACATTGCCAGCACCAGGAACGCCAGCCCAACCTTGAGCATCATCGAATAAATCGAGCTGAAAACATGCCTGCACACGTCCCGGATTTCCATATCCAGGTAGTTGACCGACAGGTGGAGCAGGTCGGCCACACAAAGGTAAATCAGCGTCAGCAGGATGGAAATTTTCAAAATCCCTTTCAGCGCCTCAATGATACTGCGCATGGAAAACAGGCGTTTGAAGCCCTGCAAAGGGCTGATCCGGTTAAACTTCGGGCGGAGCAGCTCGCCTGTCACCAGCCCGCGTGTCTGAGCGAACGTCGCCGCAATGGAAACCAAGACGGTAAGCAGCAGCAGCGGCCCCGCCGTTTTCGCAAGGACGATAATGCTTTGGTAGAATAACTCCCGTATTAAGTCGCCCCCCATACCCAGGGGGGCACGGGCCGCGCAGACAAGGCTAAACCGCATCAGCTCCGCAATCGTCGCCGCGATACCGATAAACATCAGGCGGATTACAAAGGTACTCGTGAACAGGGTCGCAACCGCAATCGCGTCCTTACTCATGAATACATGACCTTTTTTTCGTTCGTCACGCCGCTTTTTCGGTGTGGCCTTTTCAGTTTTGGACTCGCCCGCCATGTGCATCCCCCCTTAGGGCCTGGGAGCGTATGCTGAAAAATAACCGTTCCAGCAAACAGGAAAGTATTTGAAACGGGAACCTGTATTCACAGACTGCCAGCCGCGCCAACGCAGCGCGGCCGGCCTCTTATGGATACAGGTTCCAAACCCTTAGGAACTGTGAATCAATAAATTGTGACAAGCGCGCCGCAGGATGCTTTCGCCAGACAAGGCGCGCTTCCGCAGGCAGGCTGACGCCTGTCAAAGAAACCGGGCGCAGTATGGGAAAATGCAAGCGATTGTCGCGAGTTATTTTTGAACAGTTCCTGAGCAGGGCGCGGAAAGCGCCCGATTACGGGTTGCCGACAATCGAAGTAACCGTCTTGAGGATGCGATCGGGCTTAAAGGGCTTGACAATAAAATCCTTTGCGCCGGCGGTAATCGCGTCAATGACCATCGCTTCCTGACCCATTGCCGAGCACATCACAACATTCGCCGCCGGGTTTGCGGCGCGGATTGCCTTCAACGCTTCCAAGCCGTCCATATTGGGCATGGTAATATCCATAATCACCAGGTCAGGCTTGATTTCATTGTACTTGTCAACCGCATCCGCGCCGTCAACTGCTTCGTACAGGTCGGTATAACCGTTTTTGCTCAGGGTATCCTTGACGACCTTTCGCATAAACGCCGCGTCGTCAACACACAGAATCTTAGCCATCGTTTTCTTTCCTCACTTTATCAGATTGGTGTCAAAATTTTCAGTTCTTAACCCCGTCCGGAAACCAGGGGAATGCCGAACAGATCTACTATTTGAACGCAATGTCTTCCAGCTCCGGCTTATGCAGGATCTCACTAATCCGGATGCCGAAATTGTCGTCAATCACAACGACCTCACCGCGGGCGATGCACTTGCCGTTGACGAACAAATCCACCTGGTCACCCGCCAGCTTGTCAAGCACCACCAGTGAACCCTTAGAAAATGCCAGGATATCCTGCACCTTCTTGCGGGTGCGGCCGATTTCTACTGTGACCTCCAGCGGCACACCCATTATCAAATCCAAGTTCTGCGCCTGCTCCTCGCCGAGCGTTTCACCGTTTGCCAGCGTTGGCATGGTCGGGGCCTGCGTGTTGATCACCTTCGGCTCATGCGGCTGCTTCTGCGGCTGCGGCTCGGGCGGCTGCGGGGGTGGATACCCCGGCCAGCCATACGGCGGCATATAATATGGATACGGCATCTGCGCCATATCGGCAGGCATTTGCGGCATCTGCCCCATTTGCGGCGGCATGCCGGGCATCTGCCCCATTTGCGGCGGCATCCCCGGCATACTGGCGGCCTGCTGCGGCGCGCCCTGCTGAGACATCAATTTTTCGATTTCTTCCTGCGAGAGCTTGCCGCCGGACGCTGCCGGTTCCGGCGCGGGGGCTGGCGCTGCCGCACCCGACATCAGCTTCTCGATTTCCTCCTGCGAAAGCTTGCCGCCGGACGCCGCCGGAGCTGCGGGTTCCGGCGCGGGCGCAGGGGCTTCCTCCTCGGCGACGTCCAGCCCGAAGCCCGCAACCAGCTCTTTCGCTAGCTCGACCGACATAACGTTCATAAACTCGCTCTTGAGGTCCGGCTCAATGTCAAGCGCAAACTTGACAACCACGATTGGCCCTTCCGGAGCGGGCAGCCGCTCCCTGCGGAACGCGTCCATATCGTCCAGGTCAAAGGTCTCCGGTGTGGAGATATTCACAACCTTGCCCAGGAAATCGGACAGCGCCGTCGAAGCCGCGCCCATCATCTGGTTCATGACCTCACAAACCGCGCTGAGCGTCAGCTCGTCCAGCTGAAATTCCTCGTCCGGGGTCTCAGTCCCCATCAGGATATCAACAATGACCTTGATATCGGTCATTTTCAGGATCATGATATTGCTGCCTTTCAGGCCGCTCACATATTTGATTTCAACGCCAATCGCGGGTTCCATTTTCCCCAGCTCGAACTCCTCCGCGCTGACAACGGTGACACTCGGCGTCGTAATATCCACCCGGTGATCGAGCATATTGGAAATCGCCGTCGCAGAAGATCCCAGGCTGATGTTTGTAACCTCACCAATCGCGCTGAGCTCCAATGGACTAAAAATCTTATTCATTTTCTGCTATGTCCCTTCTTTCAGCGTGATAATAAACCTGCTTGATTTTAACGGCCAGATGCTTGTCGCTGATGCCCATCATGCCGTCAAACCATTTTTTCCCGCCGATACGCAGGAATACTGCGCTGTCCTTTTTCTGGCTGAGGTCGATGACATCGCCCACGTTCAGGCCGTAGATATCGCGCAGCCGCAGCGTCGTCCGGCCCAGCTCAGCAACAACGTCCAGGCTGGAATCGCGCAGATGGCCCATAATCCGGTCGGAATGGTCCTCGCTGCTCCGGCGCTCGGGGGTATCCCTGCTGATTTTAGTAAAGATATTGGTCAGCATACTGCCAGGCAGAACCACACTCATGCCGCCGTCGCAGTTTGAGAATTTCAGCTTCATGTCCACCAGCACAACCGTTTCATCCAGGCCGATCAGGTTCACCAGCGTGGGGTTGGTCTCGGTGCGCTCATGTACAAAATCAAGGTCTATATAGTTGTTCCAGCTCTCGCCCATGCACTTGACAAACTCCTGGGTCAGGTTGTCATACAGGCAAAGGTCAAGGTCGGTATATTCGTAGTCGTCTGGGATTTCCTCCACATTGCCGACGCCGCCGAGCAGGCGGTCCATCATGCTCACCATCGCAGAAGTCGTGAGATACATGAGCATGGGCGCTTCGTCGTCCCCGCTGCCCTTCATGGCAAGATTGGCGACCGTCAGCACCGCCCCATCCTGTAGGGCGTTTGAAAATTCATAGTAACGCTGCTCCTCGACCGTTTCGACCTCCACTTCGCAGGTTGCGTGCAGCAGGCCGTTTATCCGCGTATTGATGATGCGGGAATAGTTATCGAAAATCCCGCGCAGCATCTTGAGCCGGTCCTTTGTGAATTTCCGCGGGCTTTTGAAATCATATTTCCGGTATTTTTTCTCCGGCGCTTCCTCCTTGGGAGGGGCCGCGTTCCCGCCGTGCATTGAGTTGAGCAGCGCGTCAATCTGGCTTTGCGATAATACCTCTGCCATCTGCTACTCCCTTCCTGGTGTTTCCATCGGTTATTGATCCGGGCTGGTCTGTGCCGCGTCAGCTGCCGGGGTACCGCCTTCCCGTTGGGTATAATACTGCTCCACACTGCTGCCAAGCCCATCCAGCAGATTCCTGCCGGTGATGATAATCTCGACGCGGCGGTTATGGCTGCGCCCTTCCTCGGATGTGTTGCTGTCCACCGGGCGGTGCTGGCCGAAGCCCTCGCTCAGGATACGGTCGCCGCCGATTTTACTGTGCGTCTGCACAAAGACGGTCGCAATCGTCGCGCGGTTGGAGGACAGCCGCCGGTCGTTCCGCACATTATTCGGACGGCTCGGGTCAGCCTGCGCGGTATGGCCCATAATGCGGATTTCATCGATGGAATCCGCCGCCTGATCAAACAGCGCACAGATATCGGTCAGGATCTGCTGCCCCTGCGGCAGCAGGTCATAGCGCTCCCCGGCGAAAAACACGGCGTCATCAAAAGAAATGAACACATAGCCGTCACCGCGGGTGGTTTCAATCCGCGCGCCCTGCTGGTTGTTCTGTGCATACTCAACCAACGCCTGGTACAGTTGTTCGATGACATTATCAATTTGCTGCTGTTCCGTCGCAAGGCTTTCGTCAACCTTTTCCACGCTCATGCCCACATGGGCCTCGATGGCGGGACCCTGGCTGCCCGTCAGCTCGACCTGCACCGGTTCGGCGTCCGGGTTAAAGCTCTTGACCAGCGCCATCCATTTATTTTCATCAACGCTTGACATGGAATACAGCAGTACGAAAAAACACAGCAGCAAGGTCACCATATCGCCGTAGGTATCCATCCAATTCGCGCCGCCGCCGCTGCTTTTCTCCCTTTTTTTCATTCTGCCGCCTCATTTCCTTCCTAGATTAAAGATACCGTACCGCCCTGACAAGAGCATACCCGCAGAATGGCACGCCAATACCGGCGGCCCTCAAACAGGCACCGCCGGTATCACAAAATTACATACTAATGCGCATAATTTCGTTATAAGCATCCAACGCCTTGGTACGCAGCTGCGAAAGCATCTGCACTGAAAGCTCCGCCTTTGCGATTGCAATGGAGGAGGACGCCGGGTTTTCCAGCTGGCCGGTCGCCAGCAGGTAGTCATTTTTGGCAACCTCCTGCTGTGCCTGGTTGGCCTCCTGGATTGCGGAACGGAAAATATCGGTAAAGGAAAGCGCCGGAGCTTCCTCCTTGACTTCTGCGGGCTGCGCCTTCTGGGGCATGGTGCTCCAAATGGGGGAAATTTTAGAAATACTGTTCATAACGGGGTTTCACCTCTCAAATTGATTCCTGTCCTGTTTTTATCAGCGGCCAATCTCCAGGCCGCGCTGAAGCACCGTTTTCAGGGTATTGAACGCGGTAACATTTGCGGAATAGGCCTGTGTCGCCGCCATCGCGTCTGCAATTTCCTTGACCAGCGTGACGTTCGGCATTTCGACATAGCCGTCCTCGTTGGCGTCGGGGTGGTCGGGATCAAAGGTAACGGGCAGATCGGACGGATCCTCCAGGATGTCGGTCACCCGCACGCCGCCCGCCTTTTCCGCGCCGCGGTTAGAAGCGTCCATCGCCGCCGCCAGCGCGCGCCGGAAGCCATCGCGGTCGGCTTCCGCCTCAAAGCGGACGACCTTGCGCCGGTACGGCCCGCCGCCCTCGGTGCGTGTGGTGTTCATATTAGTGATATTTTCTGAAATCACGTCCAGCCGCAGCTGCTCTGCGGTCAGGCCGGAACCTACGATATTCATAATGCTGGCAAATGCCATGTCGGTCTCTCCTTCCCGATTAGCCGATTGCGGCCTTCATGATGCTCAGGTTGCCGGTAATCGACCGGTAGACCTGCGACAGCTGGTAAGCGGTACGGATCAGTTCCACGCTCTGCTCGGTCACGTTGACGCCGTTGTCGTTCAGGTGGACAGATTCGCCGTCCTCAAAAACCTCCCAGGTGGCGTTCTCGATGACCTCGCTGACCGCCTTGCGCGGATTGGCACTGCGCTGCGCCGCGCGAAGCTGCTGCTCGAACGATTCCTCAAAGGTCACGGTCTTGGTCTTGTAGTTCGGCGTTTCAGCGTTCGCGATATTGTCCAGGATAGCGCTCTGCTTGGCCCAAAGAAAATCGACCGAGCGTTCGAGCACCCCAAAGTTGCTGCCTGTCAAAACGTTCATATCCTACATCCTTCCTGTGTTGATTCCTGCGGCCTGCCCAACGATGCGAACCGGCCTCACTTTTTGTATATGCGGTGCGGGACAATAAAATACCCTTACCGAAAATTATCCTATTTTCTATTATCATACACTTTCCCGTCGAATTTTGCAAGGGGTTCGACAAAAAAAGCCTGCACTCGACACAAGAAATTTTTGGGAGCTGCGGGCAAATCCCCCTCCCGCCCCTGCGCAGCCTGCCGCAAGGGCAAAAAAAACACGGCCCCATCTTTACAGGTGCCGTGTTTTTACGCGTTTTATAGGATCAAACCAACCCGCCGAGCAGCAGCTCTGCCGCCGTCATGGTGCCGCTCCGCAGCTTGCGGAGCATCGCCTCGTGCTGCGCCAGCTCCATATATTCCTCGTGCTGGCGGTGGCGGCGCTCCCAGAATGTTTCGTCCGTGTTGCTGCCATTCATCTTGTCAAGCAGCTCCATCAGCTCCTTTTCCTTGTCCAGGTCAATCGACTGGACGCGGAAGGACTCACGGTCCGCGCCGATGCAATAGGTGTTGTAGCTGCCCAGGTTGCCGAAAACAGGCGTGCTCCAAATATTTTCCAGCGTGGCGAGCACCCACTCCTCATACTCCGGATCGTCCTTCATCGCCTGAAAGCCCGCGTCGGAAATCTTAACCGACAACGATTCGAGCGCACGGGTCGGGTCAACCGGGATGGCCGAAATCCGGCCGGAAATGTATTGCTTGTATTGGCCCAGGTTCATCTGGTCCCGCTGGAAGCCGGTATCGGCATGTTCCTTTTTCGCGGTTTCCCGCAGCGCAATGTCAAGGAAGCTCATCCCGCCCGCTGCTGCCGCGCCCGTGGTCTTTTCAGCGACCAGGTTGGTCAGCGCTGCCGGCATCGCGCCGACGTGGATTGTCCTGCTCATGGTTGTTCCCTCCTATCATAAATTGTTCTTTATATGCACAGTATTTTCCTGTTTTTGAGGCCCGTGGCTCAGCTGTTTTTCAGGCTGAAGCGCCGGACCTGCTCCTGCAACAGGCGCACCTGCTCGAAAAGCTCCGAGCTGACTGCCGCCGACTCCTCCGAGCTGGCGGAATTGCTCTGCACAACCGCGGAAATCTGGCTGATACCCTCGGTCACCTGCGCGATCGAAGTCGCCTCGTTCTGCACCGCCGACGCAATGCCGCCAATCTCGTCGCTTGACTGCACCACCAGATCCAGCGCCTTGCGCAGCGTATCCGATACCTCGTCAACAATCCGGCGGCCCTTGTCCGCAGCCTCCACCGAGTTTTCAATCAGCTCGCGTGTCGCCTTCGCCGCGCGGTCGGATTCACCCGCCAGGTTGCGTACCTCGCTGGATACCACCGCGAAGCCCTTGCCCGCAGTCCCCGCGCGCGCCGCC
This sequence comes from uncultured Clostridia bacterium, assembly GCA_910586575.1. Lineage (GTDB taxonomy): Bacteria > Bacillota > Clostridia > Oscillospirales > Butyricicoccaceae > QXXE01. Next base: position 18,667 of record CAJUJQ010000001.1, read on the forward strand.
TCGACTGCCGCGTTCAGCGCCAGGATATTGGTCTGGAACGCAATATCCTCAATCGTCTTGATAATTTCGCCAATCTTCTGGGAAGCCTCCGCGATGTCCGCCATCGCCGAAACCATCTGCTCCATCTGCTCGCTGCTGAGCGTGACCTGTTCACGCGCCTTACGCGCGCTGCCCTGCGCGGTCTCCGCTGCTTCTACGTTGTGTTTCGCGTTGCGGGACAGTTCGTCCAGCGTTGCGAACATCTCCTCTACCGCGCTTGCCTGCTCGGTCGCACCCTGCGCCAGCGCCTGCGAACCGCTCGAAAGCTGCTCCGCGTTGCCGGACACCCGGTTCTCGGCCTGCGAAATCAAGCCCAGCGCCTGTGACATCTTGTCGGTAAAGCTCTCAATCGACTGCTCAATCGACCGGAAATCGCCGATGAACGGCTCGGTTGCCTGTACATTGAAGCTGCCGTCGGACAGCTGCCCCATCATCCGGTTAATGTCGCTGACATAGCTCTCGATCAGCTTCAGCGAACCCTCCAGCGTATTGACGAGTTCGCCCAGCTCATCCTTGGAACGGTGCCCCAGGTCAATTTGCAGGTGCCCGTCCAGCAGCGGGCGGCTCTGCTCGGTTATCCGCAGGATGGGTGCGACAACACGCTTCACCACATACTGCACCAGGCTGATCAGCGAAACCAGCATCAGCACACAGGAGATAATCGCCAGCAGCTGCATGAGCTGAATCGCCGAACGCATCCCCTCCGCGCTCTCCGCGCTCATCGCCTCGCTGCGGGCCACAATGCCGTCCAAGTGCCCGACCAACGTGCTCAGATTCACCAATATGGTCTCCTGATAGTACCGCCGCGCCGCCACGGTGCCGCTCTCCATCATGTCCAGCGCTTCGGTCGCCGACGCGTGCAGCTCCTTGTGCAGCGGCTCAATCTTGTCACGCAGCGCCAGGATTTCCTCGTCGTCCGTGCCCAAATCCCCGTAAATCCACTTGCCCAGCGCACAGGCGGTCGGGTCCTTGCTGCCGGTGAACTCCGCGCCCGCGTACAGCGCGTTCGACAGGTTCGCCGACCATTTATAATGCGCAACCTCGGCGCTCAGCGCGTTGCTGTGCACCATGCTTGCCTCGGCGCTGCCCTCCTGGGTTGAGCGGATCCGTGCAATGCTGCCCATCATCACGGCAGCCAGCAGGATAATCGCGGCCACAGCCGCGCTTCCCCGGATCCATACGTTCCTTTTGATGCTTCCTCTACGTCCTAACATAAGTGGCACATCCTCCCAATTCAATCTCTCCCAGGGGCAAGATGCGTCCGCCCATGGTCTATGTTAAATTTCTTACAGCGTTCCGCGTCTCCCGCTACCCTCATCCCAGGTTATTGACCAGCTCGTCAGCGTCCGAGAAGCAGCGCATAAACAGGTCGCTGACCTCGTCCGCAGGGATCTCCACCGGGATTTCCGGCAAAAGCAGCCGCGGGTTCGACATCTCATAAAGCATGATATATTGCAGCCACGGGGTATAACCGTTTTCGGCAGTCCCCGCAAGCGCGTCCTTCATCTCGGCGTTCAGGTCAATGCCCGCCACCAGACGTTCCATCGGGGTATCGAGAATCCGGTCCAGCATGCTGAACATGCCCAGCAGGAAGCCATCGGCGCTGTCCAGCCCGGCACGCTCCATCATCCGCTCAATGAACAGACCGCGCAGGCAGCCCTGCCGGATGGCCTCATCCGACGCTGTCGCGTTGTTTTCACGCGCCAGCAGCAGCAGCGCGTAGCGCCGCAGCTCGCCCTGCCCCATCTGAATGAGCATCCGGCGGATGTCCGGCAGGACGTTGCCGCCGAAATTGTCCTGGAAGCCCGCGCGCTTGAGCAGCAGGTAGGTCATCGCGGCGTCGCTCTGGATCATCTGCGCGCAGACGTCGAAATCCACGCTCGGCCGCAGCAGCTCGTTGAGCAGCCGCCCATAGGGCGAATCCACCAGCTTCGGGATCTGCTTGTTCATCAGCCGGGGCTTTTCAAAATAATACCCCTGAAACAGCAGGAACCCTAAATCCCGCGCCGCGTCAAAATCGGCCTGTGTCTCGATTTTTTCCGCCAGCATGGTCACCGGCACCTTTTTCAGTTTGCGCGCAAAACGGCGCTGGTCGTCCCGGCCAAAGCGTCGGAAATCCACGCGAACAATGTTGATTAGCGGCAGGATGGAATTATACTGCCCATGGCCGTCATAATCCTCCAGCACCAGGGTATAGCCCAGCTTGCGCAGCTCCTCCAGCTTGCGCGTGACCGCCGCGTCAATCGTGATATCCGCCATTACTTCAACCGCGACCTCCTTGGGGTCGGCCAGCCGCACGAAATCGTTCAAAATGAGGTTTTTCGTGAAATGGATATAGGCCATGTGACCGTTGGTCAGCTTGGAAAAGCCAAACAGCGACATGGCCTCGGATAAAACATTGCGGGTCGCGGCATCCCCATCGGTGATAATGGACACATTGCCGCTGCGTGCATCACGATAAAGGAGCTCATAGCTCCGGATCTCTTTATTCAGGTTGTAGATCGGCTGTCGTGCAATATAGGCGTACACGCGGATGGCCTCCTCCGTTTTCGTTTTTGGGCGGGCGGGGCACCTCACGCCCCGCCTGGCTTAGTCTGCATTTTTATATTGTACGGTCACATCGTCATTTTCGGCAAGCACCTGGGTAAATTCGCAGGATTCACCATTATGCAGCAGCTCCACCGGGCGCTCCAAACGGCTGAAATCCAGCCCCGAGAATTGCAGGATATCCATAAAATAATACGGATCGCCGTTCGCCTTTGGGGGAAGCGCAAGGGGTTTGCCGTTCATGCGGATATTCAGCCCGGCGCGCGGCAATCCCAGCCCCGGAAGGTCGGGCAGCACCACCCTGGGGACGCCCCGCCGTTTGGGGGCCTCCGGCCTGGGGGCTGCCATCACCTGAGCGGGCGCTGGCGGCACTTCTGTCACAGGTTCCGTTTTTTGAGCAGGTTCCTGCGGTAACGGCGCTGCGGTCACAGGCTCTTCCTCCTGGACTGGCACTGACGGTTCCGGCGCTTCCATCACAGGCCCCGCCGCCTGTTCCGGCACGGATGCCTCTGCCCGCACAGACTTCACCCCTGGGGTATGCCGCACACGCGGTTTACGTTCCGGGGCAGTCCCCTCAAAGCGGAGCTGGCCTTCGAGCGGCGCGGAATCCTCGGCTTCCGGACGGGTCTCCTTCCTGGGGACGCGCTGCATTTTAACCGGGACATTCACCGCTTTTTCGCCGTCCGCCGTGCGCACCACCGCCCGTGCCCGCAAAGGCTCTGCAAAGGACGCCGCCGGTTTTTGAAGCTCCGGCGCTCTTTCCGGCTCCGGCAGCGGCGCGGGCAAATCCGCACCCGTCACGACGCTATCCCCGGTACGCAGCCGGTAGGACAGCGCCTGCGGCACGTCATTGACGGTCACGCCGCCTGTGAACCCATCGCCCAAGGCTTTGCCCAGCGTCTGCGAAGCGTTTTCCCCCGCTTTCGCCGGGGTAAAGTGCAGGCTGTCGCCCGCGTGCACCACCGCCGAAAGCTCGGCAGCTGCTCCGTTGAGCCGGATGACCGGCGGCGTACCGTGCCGCCCGCGCAGGAATACCCGCTCCCCGTTCAGGGTGTAGCTCAGGTTCGCGCCAGTGCGGCCCATCATGTCGCCGTAATTACAGCCGTTCATCAGCAAAATATCACGCACATTGAGCGTACCGCTGCGGAACAGCTTTGCGGGCAGGCCGTTCAGCGTGACCACGTAGCTGTCGTGAATCATGCCGAGCGCCGCCGAAACCGCAATGCCCAGCGGCGTGGAATACTCGGGGTCGTTCAGTCCAATTTTATCAGAATACGCGTTTTTTTCAAAATGGTTGCCCGCTATGGCGACGCGCGCGTCATCCATCCCGAGCGCCTGCGCGACGGCCTGCCGCAGCCCATAGAGCTTGCTGCCGCCGCCCGCAAGGAACACCGCCGAGGGCGCCGCGCCGTTCAGCTCAAGCACCCGTTCGGCAATCTCGCCCGCGAGCAGCTGCACGGCAGGCTCAATCATCTCGGTCAGCATTTCGGAGGTGCACTCGTGCGGCAAGCCAAGGATATCGGTGTACCGGATTGGCTCCGCGCTGCCGATTGCCATCTTGAGCGCCTCGCCGGTGCGGAAATCAATCAGCAGCTTTTTCATCAGCAGCTCGGTGACCTCGTCGCCCGCGACGGTCGCCATGGTGTACCCGGCGACGCTGCCGTCGCGGCAGACCGCGATATCCGATGTACCCGCGCCGATATCGGCAAGCACCAGGTTCAGCAGCCGGATGTCGGACGGGATAGCGGCATTTAAGGAAGCGATCGGCTCGAGTGTCAGGCTGGAAACCTCCAGCCCGGTCTGCGCGACGACCGTATATAAACTGTCCACCACCTCACGCGGGAGGAAGGTGGCAACCACGTCGGCCTCGAGCACGCGACCCCGGTGCCCGTGCAGCGTGGACATGGGGTAGCCGTCCAGCCGGTACTGCGACGCGGTATAGCCGACCATATAAAAGGTACCGTCCCCGCCGTCGGCGGCCACACTTTCCGCCGCCGAAACCGCGCCGGCTTCCAGCTGGTTGATGATTTCGTCATCCGCCTGCCGTGGCTCGGCGAATTCCAGCGTAAAGCTGGCCTTTGCCGACTTCAGGGCGCGCCCCGCAGCGGCAACGCAAACCTTTTTCAGCCGGATATGCTGGCGCGATTCCAGCCGGTCGATCACCTTGCGCGCAATCGCCGCGACCTGCGCAATATCTTCAATCTGCCCATCCAGCATGGCGCGGCGCCCATGCTCTTCTTTTTCGATATCGAGGACCCGGAAACGTCCGCCCTCCTCGCGCCCAAGCACGCCGACGATACTGCGCGTACCGATATCAAGGGCGAAAATCGTCCCTTCTTGCTGCACGGCAGCAGGCACAGGCTCCGCCTCCTTCCTGATTTCCGGCAGACGGACGAGCGCCCCGGCGCGCATCGCTGCCGCTTGGGCAGCAGTGCGTCTGCCGGGGGTTGCCCGCCGCCGCATTAGTATTTATCGTAGGCGCCGTAGCTCACGTCCGCGCCGACAGGAGCTTCGTCATAGGACGGCTCGTGCGCAGCCGGACGGGGGATGAAACCGCCGCCCTGCTTGAGGGTGAAACGGCTCATCAGCTGGTCAAGCAGCTGCGCCTGGCCGGACAGCTCTTCGCTGGCTGCGGCGGTCTCCTCGCTGGTCGCGGAGTTGGTCTGCACGACTGCGGAAATCTGCTCGATGCCTTCGTTCACCTGGGCAATGGATTCTGCCTGATGGCCGCTCGCAACCGCGATTTCGCCCATCATAGAAACAGCCGCCTCGGTCAGCTCGCGGGTCTGTTCGAGCGCTTCCGCAACCTCGGAAACATAACCGCTGCCCTTTTCCACCGCGTGGATCGCGTTCTCAATGCGCGCCTGGGTCGCCTTGGAAGCCTCGTCAGACTTGCTGGCAAGGTTGCGCACCTCGTCCGCGACAACGGCAAATCCCTTGCCTGCGGAGCCTGCGCGCGCGGCCTCGACGGCGGCGTTCAGCGCAAGAATATTGGTCTGGAACGCAATGTCACTGATGGTGCCGATAATCGCGCGGACATCCTCCGCAGCGGTTTTAATTTCATCCATCGCGGAAATCATGTTGCGCATCCGCTCGTCGCAAACGCCAACCTGCGTACCAGCCTGATCGGCTTTCTCGCGGGAGGCCTGCGCCTTCTGGGAGTTCTCGTTGGCGCTCTGGGTAATCTCGGTGATAGTCGCGGACAGCTCCTCAACGGCGCTTGCCTGCTCGGTTGCGCCCTGTGCCAGCGCCTGTGCGCTGTTGGACACCTGGTCGGAGTTCGCGGAAACCTGATCGGAGGACTGCTGGATCTGTGCCAGCGCGTCGCTCAGGCTGTCGTTAATGCCACGGATGGAGTGCAGCACCGGCTCGAGGTCGCCAACGTAGGAATCGACCGCGCGGCTGCGGATATCAAAGTTGCCCTTTGCCATTTCGCCAAGCAGGTAGCCGATATCGGAAATGACGCGGTTCAGGTCGTCAACCACATCGTGGGAAGCGGCGACCATGTCGCCGATTTCGTCTTCGCTGTCGATCTCAGGCAGCGGGGAGTGCAGGTCGCCCTTCGCCAGTGCCTGGAGACGCTTGACACAGTCGCCCAAAGGCAGCGCGATGCCACGGGAAATGGAGGCGGAAACGAACACGCCCAGCCCCATCGAAATCACAAGCAGCGCCATGACAATCGCGAGACAGAACATGGTCTGCCGCGCCTGGTCCTCTTTCAGCTGGTCTCCCTGGCTGACCTTAAGTTCCAGCAGGGATTTCATATTATCATAGATCGTATTAAAGTCCTTATCAAGGCTGTTGAACATTTCGTCCTGAATCTGACGGCGCGCGCTTTCGCTCATATTGTTAGTGACGCGGCGCATCAAATCCTCAGCGGTCACAATATAATCAGCCCATGCGGCTTTTGCGGCGCTAAAGGAAGCCCTTGCAACGTCGGTTTCCAAAGAACCCTCGACCTCATCCAGATACAGGTTCACCTGGCTTACCAGTTCTTCCATTTCGCTTTGGGATTTCTGACGGATATTGGCATCCAGGCAGCTGATGGCGTCATGGACCTTACCATCGAGCTTCGCGAACTCACCCATGACCATACCGGTATCGCCCTGGGCGAAGCCGAAGCGGACCATACCGACGTCATACGCTTTCTGAATATTGCGCATCATGAGAGAGCTGACCACACCGGTGCAGCTAGCAAGCACGGTAACACCGCAGACGGCCAGCGTAATCCGCTGTTTAACCTTCATTTTTTTGAGTTTCATTGCAAAAACTCCCCTTCTCCATAAAAATAATAACTACTTTCCGAGAGGCCCTGCCTCCCGCGCCGCAGCCCATATATTAATCCGCCGCCAAGTGGCGGTCAAATCCGGCAATCGCATGATCGGATTTGAAACCCTACCCCGCCGCGCGGCAATGCATGGAGCGCAGGCCAAGCCGGTGTGCGGCCAAAGGCCGCATCAGCGAAGCCCCCTTGTCCAAAATCGGCAGATTTTGGCCGAAAAGCGGCCGCGTCACCGAATGCGGTTATAGAACGACCGCTTGCCGTCAAGGCTCAGGCTGACCCGCCGGTCGAGCTGCGCAATGCGGTCCAGCTCCCGCCGGTTCCGTTCGCAAAGCTCGCGCAGCGCCGTCTCCTGCTCCTGCTCAGGCGCGCCCTCGGGCGCGTCCCCGCGCAGCAGGATACTCAGCCGCCGCGCGTCCTCCTCCGGCTGGCTCAGTACCCCCTGCCGCACGGTCTCTTCAATCTCTTGAAGCTCCAGCAGCGGCTCCTGCCGCATCCCGAGCAGCATCTTGGTCGATACCTCGTCCCGCCGGTCCACGGCCTGCGCAAGCTGCTGGGTCAGGTCATAAACCTCACCCAGCTTCATGTACGCTTTGCGCTCGCTCATACGCAGGCTCTCTACAAATTCCATATCCATAACGGTGGCTCACCCCCCGGCTTCCTGTGTCCCGACCGGCGGCACCTCACCGCCGCGTCCCTCCGCACAGTTCTTGTTTGCCGCATGGAATGTGTCCCGCAGGTCTATCATCATCGGCCGTACCTTGTCAAGCTCATCCTTGTTCCGGCCGATCTTGATCCGGTTCATCTCATAACTGAAATAATCGTACAGCCGGTGCAGCTCCCGGCTGATCGGATAGCGCATATCCAGCGTATCGTCCAGATACCGCAGGATCGCGATCGCCCGGTCAGCCGAATCATCAAGCAGCGCATAGTTTTCGTGCGTCAGCGCGATGTCACAGCGGGTCAGCTGCTTCACCAATCCGTCATACAGCGCCAAAAGCAGCTCATTCTGGTTCATTTCCAAAATATTCTGCCCCTGCTGGTCACGGTAGTGCTGGTACCCCTGATTTTCCATAGATACTCCTTCCGGTTTAATAGCCGCCGCTGCTGCCGCCCATCAGCCCGGCCAGCGCCGAACTCTGGCTGTTCATCTGGAGCATCATCTGCTCCAATGCGGTGAACTGCCGGGTATAGTAGTCAATCCGGTCGGAAATCGTTGCCTGTACCTTTTCAATCTGCTCCGTGAAACGGTCATACTGATCCTGGAACGCATTGTTGTTGATAGACAGCGGCGCGTACTGGGAACCCGCCTTGGAAATCAGGATGCCGGGGTTCGCGCTTGAGGTGTTCGCGTACTGATCGACAACCTTCTTCACACGCGCCATCAGGCCATCGGTCGCTGCGCCGTTCTCCCTGGTCTGCGCAAATGTGTCGCGCACACGGTTCGGGTCGCTGGCAATCGCGCTGCGAAGCTTTTCGGTATCAATTTCCAGTGTTGTCAGGCCGCCTGAATAGTTGGTCTTAATGCCGATATCCTTCATCATCTGGGCAAATTCGGCATTATCCGAATAAGAGACATCCGGATCCATGCTGATGCCGGTAATCGCGTTGCGCAAAGCGCTGTGCAGGCTCGAAAGGTCGGTGTCGCCGAACAGGATGCCCTGTTTTGCCTTATCCTCGTATGCCTTGATTGCATCCTCGCTCATGCCTTCCTTGTCCTCGTCGGTCAGCGGCATGTAGCGGGTATGGTTGGTGCTCGATTTCTCAAGCGGCTGGGTTGCGTACTGCTGGCGGATTTCGGTGACCATCGCGTTATAGTCATCGACAAAGGTCTGGATAGCCTCGACAATCTTGTCGGCATCCGCTTCACTCTCGAAGGTAATCGGCTCAACGTCGCCGGGCTTGACTGTCTGCGTCAGGGGTTTGCCGTCCTCGCCCGTGGCCTGTACCAGCAGCGGGGATCCATCTTCCTTGTAAAGCAGATTGTTATCCTTATCCTTTGCCTGCACCATGACGGGCACTTCCTTCTCGATGCCGAAAGTATCCTTCAGCGTTACCGTCATGCCGTCAAAATCAATCACGTTGGAATCACGGGTCATATCAATGGTTTCACCGTTGACCGTGACATTCAGGATTGCATCCTGTCCCTTCTGGTACTGGCTCTCTTCAAGCTCAAGCTTGCCGTCGTCGTCCACCTTGCCGAACAGCTTTGCCAACTCACCGGACATTTCAATCTTGCTGTTCGAGCCGGTGTCTTTGGCGGCAATCGAGAACTGGTTGGAAAGCTTGGAATAGGAAGCGGTCACGCCAAGTTCCTTATCGCTGCCAATCCGGTTCAGCAGGCTATCAATCGTGGTGCTGTCATCAAATTTCAAGGTTTTGCCATTGATGGTCAGCTCTTTTTCCTTGATAACCCGGGTACCGTCCTTATCAAGCAGGTAGCCTTCATCGTCAACCGTGTACTTTTTGCCTTCCCCGATTTCAGACGCGTCAACATCGCCCTTTTTCATATAATCGAACTTGAAAATATCACCCAATTTAGTATTGGTATTCAAGTAACTGCTCAGGCCGTTGTCGCCCAAGCCGAGCACTGTGCTCGCGTCCGTCGTGACAGACAGGGTATCGCCCTTCTTCGTCTCAAAGCTCAAACGGTTGACCGCCTTGCCGTCCACGGTTTCATCCTTCAAATTCACCTTGATTTTGTTCTCGCCAAACGCGTCGTTCAGCTCGTTTTGCAGCTTCTTTGTGAACTTCTCGTTCATCAGTTCCTTGCGCTTTTTCGCTACGATTTCATCTCGATCCGCAGCGTCTTTTCCATCAAGCTCCCCGCCAGGCTTCTGTGCTTCCTCCGCCCATTCGTCATATGCATCATCGACGTCCTTTTTCAAGCCCTCAAGCGAAATCGTCTTGCTAACGCCGTTGAACGTGACATTCATCGTTTTTCCGTCCAGATAAGCCGCCGCATCCTGCTTCTCATAGACCTTACCCACGCGGAAGGAATTCGTATCCTTGCCGACCTTGGAAATGCCCAGCTTCTGCTGGATGCCCTTATCGGCGCTGCTGATATAGACGCTGTTCCCGGCGTTGGACTTATCCGAGAAGCTAATTTCGCCGTCGCTGCCGACATTGACCTGGATACGGTCGCTGGCCTTGACATACTCGCCCGAGCCGGTGCGTACCAGCGCGTCGCTGAGCTTGTCGCGGATGCCTTCCGCCATTTCCTCGGCGGACTTATAAACATCCTTTTCGGTAAAGCCCAGGTAAACGCTGCTGCTGCCATATGTAATGGTCATGCCGCCCGACAGCGAACCGACATCCACCTTTTCCGAAAGGTCAAAGGTTCCGACGCCGCTTGTCGTCAGTGCTGTACCGTCGAGCGTACCCGCAAATTTGCTCAGAAGCTCAGAATCCGACACATTAGCGGTATACTTCGCCGATGTTGCAAGCTGCTTGATGTTGTTGATCGCAACTTTGCTGTTGGTACGCCCGGTAGCGCTGACGGCCGACGCATTCGCGCCCAGCACGGAATTTTTCACCGCGTTGTTGAAAAAGCTCATACTGGACAGGTTGGTGCCCGAGGTATAGGAGGTATACTTCCGATTCAGGTTTACCATCTTATCCACAATGCTGCGCATCGCGTCCTGCTTCCACTGCACCCTGGTTTGCTGCTGTTGGAGGCCCTGGATCTTCTTTTGATAACCGGAAACCGCGTTTTCAATCAGAGTTTCGGTATCCAAGCCGCTCGCAAGGCCGCTGATTACGTTTCGATTGCCGTAAATACTGCTTGCGCTGCTGGAGCCACTCAGGCTGCTGATCGATGCCATATAAAACCACTCCTTTATTACACGCATTTTTTTCTATGAAATTTTTGATTGTACGCTAACTTTTCCTGTAAAGTTATCGAATAATATAGTAGGAATCCGCAAAAGGTCCCTATATTTTTTATATCGACATTTTTACGGAAAAAGTAAACGCCCCATTAAAATTTTTTCAGGTATGGAAGCCCGCGCCGCAGGCCGAAGCTTCCGAAAGGTTCAGGAAAGAGGTGCTCTGAAAATGACAAATGAAAATGTACTGTCCGAACAGATCAAGGGCTCATTGGAGCAGGCGCTCCAGGCTGCGGCGGACGAAGCCGACGTTTCCTATCTCAACGTCATGCAGGCGCTGGTAGAGGACAAAGCCGATAAATATATCAAGACCGCCGGCGTGTGCCCCTGCCCGCGCTGCCGGATTGACGTAATTGCGCTGACGCTGAGCAAGCTGCCCTCGAAATACGTCGTGTTACAGCGCTCGGACACCGTGCCAATGCTTTCGGTTTACGAGAACCGCTACAGCGCCAACGTGCTTTCCCAGCTGATGGCCGCCTGTGAAATCGTCAAAAAGCATCCGCGCCACGGTACCGAGGATGAACCTTCCCGCGGTATCGCCTTTGTGCGCTGACTCCTTTTGTGCCGCCCCCGTCAGGGGGCGGTTTTTTTTCGCCTTCTCTTCCCGTCACGGAAAATGAGCTTTGCCGCAGAAGCCTTGTTATACTCGTGTGCGTTAAAGTTTGCCGTTCGGTTCGCCTGCGCGGCAGGCGGTCCTGCGCGGACAGCGCCAGAGGGACTCATCCCTCTGGACTCCCTTTCTCCGCTGCGGCGGGAATTGGAGCGGCAATCATCGTTGCTGCACCTTGCCCTGCCCGCCAAACGGATGGCGGGCAGGGTGGGTGAATACGGCAAATCTTTTCATTCGCGAGTATAGGATGGGCCGCTTGCCCCTCCCGCACAAAACGGCAGCAACAAAAAACCGTTCAGCCGTCCTTCTTCGGGAACAGCACCTTGAGCAGCGCTTCAGGCGCGGCCTGCTCCCGCGCCGCGTCGCGGTTGACATCCATCGCGCTTACCAGCTCCTCGCGCAGTACGGGGATTTCACGCGGGGCCTCAATGGCCAAGCGCGCTCCGCCCTCATCGACCCCAATCACCGTAATCCGGATATTGTCGCCAATGTGCAGCGCTTCGCCCGCCTTCCTGCGCAGGATCAGCATGGCGCACCTCCAAATTCCGACAGCTTGTGGCGCATCCCATATTCCCCGCCTTCCAGGATGACCTGTTCCGCCCGCCGCGTTTCATCGTTGATGACAACCGGACACTTCAGGTTCAGGGTGCTGTCCGATACCGGCTCACGCACCACGCACATCACATAATAGCACAGCTCCCGGCTGTCCGATACGCCCAGCCGTTCCAGCTCGTTCGGCTGGAGCATGGGCGCGTAAGCGGGGGTCACTGAGAAGGGGTTCATCACCACGAACGCAAGCGCCTCGTTTTCCACACTTTGCAGGCAAAGCAGTGTGGACTCGCTGCCCTCGAAGGGCAGCAGCACGAACTTCTTTTCTTCCTCAAAGGCAAACAGCCCGGCGGGGAAGTCGAGGACCTCATCGTCCCCGACCTCTATCTCGCCAAAATACTTGGTTTTTAAGATCAAGTCCACACCTCCGGTATCTGGTTACGCCTGGATATCGACCGGCTTATAGTTCGGGTCGGCAGACGGCGGCACATAAATTGCCCCGCCAACGTACTTAATAATCACATCGGGCATCTGCGCCACCGAAATCTCGATATCACCCGGCACAAACTCAAAGCTTGCGCCGTCAATCTTCCAATCGAAATTCAGCTTATCCATCTCATAGCGGATCTGCATTTCCCCGCCTTCCCAGTCGAGTTCTACGCCGCCCTTCGGCAAAAAGTCAAGCCCTACGTTCACTTCCATCTCCTCCTGCATCGGCTCGGCGGCGAACTGGGTGACCAGCTCTTCGCCGACCTTGGCATTAAGCAGCAGCTGCCCATGGCGCGCATAGGTTGCCGTCGCCTCATATGCCGCCTGCCTGCCTGCCTGCGCAGCCTGCACAACGCTGCGAATCGGGGTCGGCGAAAGCGAATTGCGCGCCTCAAAGGTATCCATCTGCACCTTGATTGGCCTGCTCTTAATGTTCAATCCCCCATCGTCACGGCTGATTTCCATTTCGGCCGTCCCCCGTTTGTACTCCAACCGGGCGTTTGTTGTTTTCATTTCGAGCTCAATCGGGACGGTCTTGATTTCAATCAAGGGATACATGGTCTTCACTCCTTTATAAAATATCCCACCAGAATTTATTTATGTGATGTCTTTTTTTGTCAGTTCATATAATCAATCAACGACTGTGACAGGATCGAGTTGCCAATCTTCAGCCCTGCGTTATAGCAGTACTGCGCCCATGAAAGCGCGGTAATCGCCTGCACCGGGTCGATGTCCTCGACCTCGTTAATGCGCTTTTCCAGCTCGTCGCGCTCGGTCGTCAGGCGCTTTTCGTTGGCGGTCAGGAATTTCGACTTGGTTGTAAGCTCGGTGAATTCCACGTGCATCTTGTCAACCGCAGTTTCCAGCTTCCGGGTCAGGTTGAACATCCGGTCATACTCCGGGGTGCCCTCGGGGAAGCTGCCGTCCTTATCGCTGGTGCTGATGAGCATGTTGCCGCCTTCCAGCATCAGGGACACCACGTTCTTGGGGTCGCCGTTCTCGTCATAACCGAAATCCAGGAATTCCAGCCCGTTCAGCGCCGAATTGTATACGGTGGACGAGTTCGGCGTGCCGTCCGGGTTCTCCTCCATGCCAAGGCCGATGTCCACATAGGTGGTCTCCTTCAGCATCTCCTGAAGCTTCTGATACGCCGGGTTATCGACCATAATCGGTTCCCCGTTTGCGTCCAGCACCTCGCGGCCCTGCTCGTCGAGCTGGACAATCTTCGCGGGCTGGTTCACCGGGATGCCGCGGTAGCACAGCTGGTCCTGTTCGACAGGGTTGCCCTCGCCGTCCACCGCGACTCTGCCGTCCGCACCCATCACCTGGCACTTTTTAATCTCAAAGGGGGCGTTCTTCCCATCCGCCCCGGCAAAGAGGTAGCGCCCGGCGTACTTCGCGTTCATAGACTCCACAACCGACGAAGCGCATTCCAGCGTGGACTGCCCCAGCGCCTTACGGCCGGAAGCGTCCGGGTCATTCAGCGCGCGGATCCAGGTGTCCTTCGTCGTATACTCAACCACGTCGTTCTGTACCAGGTCATAGGTCGAATACGCCTGCGAAAAGGTGCTCGCAACCTCGTTGTTATTGCGGATGTGGGAGCTGGTCTGCCAGAAATCGCGCCGCAGCTTGAACGCCAGCGTCGCGGAGGAAGGATCCTCCGCGTAGCTGAGGAAATTGCGCTGGGTCTGTACCTTTTCGCTCGCAATCCCAAGCGTTTTATAGGAATTCTGCAGGTTTTTGCGATAGCCGTGGAGCATACCGTTTGTCGTCAAACGATACATTGTCGTCATGTCTCAATTTCCTCCTTATCAGATAGCCGTGCCGTTGATGAGCTTGTCGATCATCTCATCAAGCGTGGTCAGGTAGCGGCACGCGGCCGAGTAAGATTTGTTGTACTGCATCATGGAGATGGCCTCATCGTTCAGGTCCACGCCGGAAACGCTGTCGCGGTCCACCTCAATCTCGACCAGCGACGCGGTGTCGTTGGCAAGGCGCTGCTGTGTCTCGCTGGTATCCTGGCCAAGCGTTGAATCGACTTTGGTCAGCATATCGGCAAAGGTGCCCTTGAAATAATCCACATCCGAGTTGCCGTCCACGTTGCCCGGTTTGAATGCATCGTCCATATCGCTGAGCTTATAGGTGAAATTGTTGTCCTTGACAATCGAGACCATATGGCGGATATTGCTGTTCGCGGTGCTCTGGTCCAGTTCGCTGTCCTCGCGGCTCTGCATCACGTGCACCGAGTTGTTGCTCCAGCTGTGCGAAATCGAGATGTTCTTCGCGGTGATATTTGTCGGGTCGTCGTTGTCGCCGCTGTTGCTGAACAGCACGCCGCCCTTGTACTGCTCGCGCACCGTGCGGATGTCGCCGGTAATAACGCGCTTGTCACCAATTACGAAGCGCTGGTCGCCTTCCACAGCGCGGCGGTAAACCTTTACATAAGGATCAGCTGTCACTGTACGGCGGTCACCCGCTACAACGCGCATATCGCCTGTCACGACACGTTTCGCCAAGTCCTCTTCCGGCGTATTGCCAACCTCGCCAATCCGGTCGCCGTTAGAATCCAGATAGTACTCCTTACCATCATCACCGGTTTCCGTCTTGTAAGTTTTATAGCCGCCGTCATCGGGGTTTGGCGTAAGCGCATTCCCGTCTTTATCCACAAACACCGTCGGGTCGTTGGGGTCGGTCTGATAGATATTGTAGGTACCGTCAGCGTCCGGCTTGATGACCGTGCCGTTGGCATCGACATACTCATTGTCCGCGTTCCGCAAGAAATAAGTGCCGTCATCATTTTTCACAATAACATTGCCGTTCTTGTCAACCTCGCGCCCGTAAGCATCCGTCTTGTTGCCGGTATACGTGCCGTCCGCGTTCGGCTTGATCTCCCGCCCCTGGGTGTCGTAATACTTACCGTCCTCATCCTTCAGCGAATAGGTGCCGTCCTTATTATCCACAATGATATGACCATATTTATCCAGATAATCACCGGCATCGTTTTTGCTGAACACGGTATAACCGTCTACCGGATCCGGGGTAATCACTTTACCATCATTATCGATGTAGATGGGGTTGCCATTCGCATCTGTCGCAGTCGTGCCGTCCGGATTCTTTTGCGTCTGGAAGGTCTTGTATACGGTAAAGTCGCTTTCATTGACCGGCGTACCGTTCGGCTTAACCTCATTGCCATCGGCGTCTACGTAAGTGTAGCCCGTAATCACACGCGGGTCGCCCTGCGCACGGCGGTCAGCCACCACAACACGCGGGTCGCCCTTCTCGACACATTTCGCCAGGTTATCCGCCGTCAATTTCTCGCCAACCTTGCTAATCGGGTTGCCGTCTTTGTCTACATAATATTGTGCGCCATTATCGTTTGGATTCGGAGCGGTCTTGTAGGTCATGTACGAATCACTGTCCGGATTCTTTTCCACAACCTTGCCGTCCTTATCCGTAAATTTCCCATCTGCATTCACCTGATATGTATATGTACCGCTGGGATCTGCCTGGATGGGATCTCCCGCCGTATCAACATATGCGCCGTTCTTGTCTTGTATAAAGAACGTCCCGTCCTCGTTCTGCACAATCACGTTGCCGTTCTTATCAACATACTGACCGGCGGCATTTGTCAAATACGCCCTGTCTCCGGAGGTCATGTAATAGTTTTGCGGATTGACGATATAACTGCCGTCCGGGTTGCGTTTCAGGTCGCCGTTCGCGTCCTCAAGCGAGTTGGCGTCATTAAGTGTCTCGGCAAACTTGCGCGCCATCGCGTCCCAAATCTTCTGATAATACGGGATGCCGCGTTTGCTGGTGGCGCACTTGTCTCGGATGATATCTTCGCTGGAAGCGAACTCGCCTTCTTCGGTCAGCATCTCGCGGGTTGCCTGAAGCGCGCCGAACAAATCGGTATCGGTCAGCTCCGTTTCGATATTGTCCGGGTCGGGCACCGGGGTAATGCCGTTGGAGACCAGCCGGATCCCCTGCTGCGCCGGGAATTCATTGGTCGAAAGCGGGCCGGGGCGCTCGGTCGTAAAAATCAGCTGCGTCCCATCCGCGCTGAGGGTGGCATAATCCGGGTCGATATCCGGGTCGGCGTTGTAAATGTCGCGGAACGCTGCCAGCTGCTGCTCCCGCGTCATATTTTCGGCGTTCTTGATAAATACTGAATAGCCGTTAATGTTCAGGTTGCCCGCGGTTTCCAGCGGTTTCCCATCGAACTTCATTTCGGTACCGTCCAAGTACGCACGGTTCGGCGAATTTTTCGGATCGCTGTTATAGGCATCCATGAATTTCTTCAGCTGGTCAGCCAGCGGGTCGGCTGCTGTCGGATCAACCTTGATTGCCGCCGTGTAGCCGCCAATCGTCAGGTCGCCATCCGCAGTCAGCGGAGTGACTGCCGTGGTATCCACCGCAGCCGGGGGTGTCGGGGTCGGTGTGGACTCCGACGCGGTAAAGATGACGCTGTTCTTTTCCAGGCTGATTGCCGCGCGGAACTTCGTGTTCGCCGGATCGGTATTGTACGCCTTGCAGAACTCGCGCAGCTGCATCTCGACGTTTTCAGCATCGGATTTGGCGGGGTCCGGGGCGCTGACCTGCGCGGTATAATCGCCAATCGTCAGCGTGCCGCCGCCCGCCTGGGGCTTCTCCATAACCGGGTCACTGGCAAACACCGCCGGTTTGCCGTCCACCAGCATCTTGGGCTTGCCCCTCACATCGCGCAGCGCGTCGAGCGTCACATCAAACAGCCCTTTGCACTCCGGCTCCGGGTGTTTCTCGGGCACGTTGACATCGGGAACGATGAGCTGTGTCGCCCATTTGCCGTCCACCAGCAGCATACCGTCATGGTTCAGGGTGCTTTCGTCCGCGCTGTCCAGCCGGATGGTCAGCTTTTCAACCAGCACGCCGCAGCCGACGTCCTCTTCCTCGTAAATCACGTTAATGCGGATAAACTTGGAAAGCTCATCAATTTTCAGGTTGCGGGTGTCGCGCAGCTCCAGCGCGTTGCTGCCGTGGATTTCCGCCTTGCGGATAGAATTGTTCAGGCTGCGGATATCGCTGAGCAGCCCGTTGACGGTCTTGACATCGGCTTGCAGCTGGTCCTTTGTATTCTTGTACAAATCCTCCAGCTTGCCCGCGTAGGTATTAAAATCGCTCAGCACTTGGGAAACCGAACCTTTGAATACGGTATCAAACGTATCCTCACCGGCGCCCGACGTATTATAATGGGTCAGCTGCTCAATCAACTCCTGAAAGTCGGCCTCGAAAATGCCTTCGTCGCCTTCGCCCTTGCCGACCTCGTCAAAAATCTGGGACAAGCCGTTCAGGCCGTCCAGTGTTTTTTCGTCCTTGCCGACCCGGGAATTCCCCGTGCGGTAGCGGATATCCAAATACGGGCTGCGAATCTGGGAAACGCCGGTCACCAGCACGCCGGAACCGATTTTCGGATCCCATTTAGAGGCGTAACGGTCCGCGCCGCCGACGTATAAGCTCGTCTGGTCAAGCGTCTGACGGGTATAACCCTTGGTATTGATATTCGTGATGTTATTGCCGGTTACCTGCATAGCCTTGTGGGACGCGTAAATACCGAGCTTTGCCATCGTAAACGCACCAAAGGTCGAAACTGTACTCATAGTAAAACCACTTCCTTTTGAACTATAATTTCTGAACTGCTCTTCCTATTCATCCATATCCAAAACTTTTTCAAACGATACTGATTTTTACACAGCCGCGCTTACGCCTTGAAGTCCGCGCCGTGACCGCCGACGGGAGGCTCTTCCGCTTCCCGCTGGCGGGGGTGTGCCGCCGGTCGTGCCTGCGGCGCCTCCTGCTTGGCTGCGGCCAGCATCCGGTCCACCTGGTGCAGCACCCGTTCAAGCGCTGAACGCGCCGCGCCGGATGCCGACCGATAGGTTTCGTAAGCCGCGGTTAAGTCGTTCGCGACCGCGACCGTCTCCATGCGCAAAGCGTCCGGCGCGTGTGCCACCAGGCCGCTCAGCGGGATCGATTTCAGCCCCATCGCCGCCAGCGCATTCTCGCGCCGCTGCTCCTGGCCGCGAAGCGACAGGCTCAGCACCTGCTCCTGCCGGATGCAGTCGTCCACACCCTTTACATTGTCCGCGCGGACATCGGCCAGCTTGCGCTGCTCCAAATCGGTCAGCTGACGGATAATCTTAGCCTCTTCCCGTAAAATCTTCAAATATGCCTCAAACAACGCTTGATCCATGTCTTTTTCCTATGCCTCCCAGACGAACAGCAGGCTGCGCGCGATCGCATGGGGGTCTACCTGGTATTCCCCCGCGCCAACCTGCTCCCGCAGCGCCGCAACCGTGCCCGTCGTCGTCGCCGCCGCACGCACCTCCTGGGAGAGCTTGCCAACCAGCTGTTTCTGGAACGAATTCTCACGCACGACCACCTGGTCAAATTTCCGTTCGGGTTCCGCGAACACCGATGTCCTCTGCCGGGGCTGCTGAAGCTGCCCCGCGCACCCTATCTGGCCCACACTCCCTGTGATCCTCATCCGAACCGCGCCCTCCTTTCTTAGACCTGTCCGGACGGGGCCGCTTTTCGCCTCAGCCCCGCGCACGTGTCTTTAGATGCCGCAGCAGCACGCCCGCAACCTGGTCGCAGGACGCCTGCTCACATACCGCGCCCAGCTTTTTCGCCACGCCCGGCATCCCATAAACTACACTTGACTTTTCATCCTGCCCAATCGTGAACGCGCCCTTCTGCCGCATTTTCAGCAGCCCCTTGGCGCCGTCCGCGCCCATGCCGGTCATAATAATACCGACCATCGGGCAGCGCACATTCTCCGCCATCGAATCAAACAGCGCGTCCACCGAGGGCCGATGCCCGCTGACCTTGTCCCCGGGCGTGCAGCTGACAAAATAACCGCCCGCCGCCGTCCGCTGGACCCGGCACTGCAAATCCGCAGGCGCAACCAGCGCCAGGCCGGGCCGGATTTCGTCCCCGTTCTTGGCTTCCCGGACCTCCATGCTGCACAGCCGATTCAAACGCTCCGCGTACATCTGTGTAAAGCCTGTCGGCATGTGCTGTACAATGACCATCCCGGGAATATCCGGCGGGAGGCGCTTCATGACTTCCAGCGTCGCCTCGGTGCCGCCGGTGGACGCGCCCAGACCCACAATAATCCGTGACCGCCCCAGCTGAAGCGCGGGGGCCGGCGCCGGCTCGGGCGCGGAACGCCCGCCGCGCACCCTGGCCTTAGCCGCTATGATGACCTTGGCCGTCAGTGCCTGAATGAACTGCTCCCGGCTTTCTGTGCCGTCCGGCTTGCGGACGAAATCGACCGCCCCCGCGTGCAGCGCGTCAAACACGCCCAGGTTCAGCGAGGAAACCAATACCGTCGGCACCGGGTACTGCGGCAGCAGCTCCTTGAGGAAATCGATCCCGCTCATGCCCGGCATCTGTACGTCGCAGGTCATCACGTCCGGCCGCAGCCGGAGCACCTTCTGCTTGGCGTCCAGCGCATTGATGGCAAAGCCGACCACCTCGATATTGGGGTGGCGCTTCAGCCCTTCAATCAGCACGCCGCGTGCCACAAGGGAATCGTCCACTACTAAAACTCGTATTTTTGCCACGTTGCTCTATCCTCATTTTATTTCTGGAAAATCGACGCGCCCACGCGCCTGTACTTGGTGCCGGGGTCGAGGTTTTCCGACATGCTGATAATCAGGTAGCCGCCCGGTACCGTCGCTTCATAGAAGCGCTCGGCAAGTGCCTTTTTGGTTGCCTGGTCGAAATAAATCATCACGTTCCGGCAGAAAATCACATCGAATTTCCGTTTGAACTTAATCGGATCCATCAGGTTGAACTGCTGGAAAATCACGTTGTTTTTAATCTTGGGCGCAACCTGGAACTTGCCGCCCTCTGCCGGGACGAAATAATTCTTCTTCCAGCTTTTCGGCAGGGTGTCGGGCAGCTCATAAATCCCCCGGCGCGCCTTGGTCAGCGCCTCCATTGAGAGATCGGTCGCGAGCAGCCGGGTGTCCCAGGCGCTGGCCTGGGAACCCAGGTAATCCATCATATACATGGAAATATTATACGGTTCCTCGCCGGAGGAGCAGCCCGCGCTCCAAACCGCCAGGCACTTGTCACGCTTGTGTCTGGCGACGATATCGGGCATGATTTTGCCATTAAAGAAATCAAACGCGCCCATTTCCCGCATGAAATAGGTATAATTCGTGGTCAGCTTGGAGAGCAGGTGGTTGATATCCTCGCTGTTCCCCTTGGTGAGCATATAATCCACGTAATCTTTGAACTGCGCGAACCCCTGGCTGCGGATGGTGTTGCTCAGGCGGCTGACAATCAGCTGTTTTTTCTGCCGCAGGTCGATGCCGTACTTGCTCTGCACAAAGTGGACGAGGCGGTTAAAGTCAGCATCGCTGATCGGCATACTCAGGGCACTGCCCTTCCCCCCCTCACTGCTCATGATAGAGGAACGCAATGTCGAGCATCATGAGCGTGCCGCCATTTTCGGGGAGACTGTACATACCGGTCACCAGGTTGCCCGCGGCAGGGCCGCTCTGGTAGGGGACCGGCAAAATATTCTTCTCGTTGACGTCAATCATCTTATCAACGTCGTCCACCAGGATGCCGAGCTGCACGCCCTCATATTCCAGAACGATAATGCATCTGTTGTCCTCGGGCGGCTGGCTGAGCAGCCTGCGGAAATCGATAATCGGCACCATCAGGCCGCGCAGGTTGACCACGCCGCTGATGTGCTCGGGGAGCACGGGGATAAGCGTGATCTTCGCCTCGTTGATAATCTCCTTTACCACATCCGAATGCACGCCGAACAGCACCGCATTCGAGCGGAAAATCAAATATTTCTCGGTTTCTTCAATCGGTTTGGTATCCATATCCACCGTATCCTGCTGCACGGCGAACAAAACATCTTCTGCCATTTGGCGAAGCCCCCTTTTTCTATCACTCAAACGAAGGAATCCCCGCGCCCCGCAGCCGCGCCGGAGGGCTGTGCCCTCCGGGCTTCCGCAGCCTTACTTTAGAAAAAGCCAATGAGCGTTTTCCTGCGCCCGCAGGCGAGGCCGGGAACCCTAAATTATTATCTTTGCCTTGCTTGAAATTGTCCGCACGCCCATTAGCGGGCCTTTTCCCACCGCCAGGCGCACTTCCAATGATCAAACAGGCTTCCCTGCGGAACCTTCCCGTTCCGTCAGCTCTGTGCCGCCGCATAAATGCTGGCGACATCCAGAATGATGCTGATGGTGCCGTCACCCAAAATGGTGCAGCCCGCAATGCCGTAATTCTTAATACCGTAATCGTTAATATAGGCCGGCAGCGGTTTCACAACCACCTGCTGCTGTCCGATCAGCTCATCGACAAACAAGCAGTAAGACTTGTCTCCCGACTCCACCCAAAGGATGATGCCGTCGTCAAAGCGGTCCGCGCCATCCGTCAGGTGGTAGAAATCCTTCGCCCGGATCACCGGGTAATAATTGTCGCTCAGGCGGAGCATTTCGCCGTGCACCGCGTCATGGACGATATCCTGCTCGGTGAACTTGAAAATCTGGCGGATATAGTTAATCGGTACGGTAAAGATGGATTCGCCAACCGCGACCTCCATGCCGTCCATAATCGCCATGGTCAGCGGGATTTTCAGGGTTGTGGTCATGCCCCTGCCCTTTTCGCTGGAAATGGTGACGCTGCCGCCCACATTTTCCACGTTGCTCTTGACCACGTCCATGCCGACGCCGCGCCCGGAATACTCGGTGACCTCGGTATTGGTCGAAAAGCCGGGCATCAGCAGGAAATTCAAAATATCCTTGTGCGAATACTCCACGCCGGGCTGTGCCAGCCCTTGGCGGAGCGCCTTACCGAGGATCGCGTCGTCGTCCGCGCCGCGCCCGTCGTCGATCACCTCAATAATGACCTCGCCGCCGGTGTGCCGCGCGGAAAGGATAATCTTGCCGACCGGGTTCTTGCCCGCCGCGATACGCTCCTCGGCGTGCTCCTCAATGCCGTGGTCCATGGAGTTGCGCACGATGTGCATAATGGGATCGCTGATGCTGTCCACGATGGTCTTGTCAACCTCGGTGTCCTCGCCGACCAGCTCGAGCACGGTCTCCCGCTTGAGCTTCTTGCTCATATCGCGGACGATGCGCTTCATCTTCTGGAAGGTCGCCGAAACCGGCACCATGCGCAACGACATGCTGACATCCTGAAGCTCATCGGTCAGGGATCGCAGCTGGCGCGCCGCGCCCGCGAAGCTGTCCAGCTTCAGCCCCTTCAAATCGGGGGACGCTGTGACCATCGACTCGGTAATCACGATTTCGCCTACAATCGCCTGGAGCGCGTCCAGCTTGCCCAGGCTGACACTGATAAGGCTTTCCTTTGCGTGCTGTGCCTGGGGCTGCTTTCCAGCAGCCGCCGCAGGCGCGGGGGCCGGGACGGGCGTGGCTGTCTGCTCCTTCGCCGGGGCTGCGGGCGCGGGCGCCGCCGGAGCCGGTGCAGGCTCTGCCGCAGGCGCGGGGGCCGGCGCAGGCTCCGCCTCGAAGTCAAACGCCTGATAGCTGCTCACGGTCGCCGTGCCGGTAACCGTCGGCATGATGGACTCCCGCTCGTCCGCGGTACGGAAGCGCAGCACGAAGCCGTTCTCGACGATTACCGCCGCCGTTTCGGAATTGGTGTCCACATCGGCGGGCACGAAATCGAAATCGGTCAGCCCGGATTCCCGGATGGAGTTCACCAGCATGAAAGCACGCAGGTTCTCCATGCCGCAGCCTTCCTCAAAAAATACCTGCAATGCAAACGGGAATTCCGCGCTGCCGAAGGAAGCGCCCGCAGCCGCGCCGGCTGCCGCGGCTTCCTCCTCCGCCGCGCCCTCGTGGGGCTGGATTTTTTCCTGGAAGTTGTTTACTTTTTCCAGCAAATTGTCGATATCATTAGTAGTGGGCTGGCCGTTTTCGATCTTTTCGACCTCGCCGCGGAAAAAGTCGATCGCCTGGAAGATCAGGTCGAACAGGTCCGGACGGAGGCTTTCGGGGATCACATCCATCGACTTCTCACGGATGATAAAGAACAGGTCCTCCACACGGTGCGCCACCGTCATCAGGGAATTGAACTCCATCATCGCGGAGGAACCCTTAAAGGTGTGCATAATCCGGAAAATCTCGTTGACCTCGTCCTCCGAAAAACTGCTGTTCTTTTCAGCGGACAGGACGATCTCGTCGACCTGCTCCAGCAGCGTATTCATTTCAAACAAATACGCTTCCATCATATCGTTGCCCATAATCAAGTTCCGCCTTTACTATATATTTTCCGGAAACCCCAGGCCGTCTGGCCTGTTGTCGGAATTGCGCTGATAAGCCTTTCATACTTATTTATCGACAACTTCA
The DNA here is from genome assembly GCA_910586575.1 of uncultured Clostridia bacterium. Lineage (GTDB taxonomy): Bacteria > Bacillota > Clostridia > Oscillospirales > Butyricicoccaceae > QXXE01. The sequence goes on from CAJUJQ010000001.1 coordinate 42,448, forward strand.
GGGAAAAGGTAAGCGCCCGCCCTAAAAAATATTTCATCTTTTCCAGCCATTCCCCTATTTGCACTCGGGCGGCAAATCTGCTATAATAGAGAAAGCAAATACTGAAAAAGCAAACCATAAGGAGACCCAGAATGCCGATTCCCCAGGATACCGCCGCCAGCGGCGGATACATGCGGCCCGTCCCGGACAGGCCAACCCCCCCGCCCAACGCCCGCGGGCACCCGCCGTGGAAACAGGCGGTTCCGGCAGGCTGCTGCACGGCCCGCCCTACCCATGCCCCCACAGGGGCCGATACCATTTCCCGAAAAGGAGGACTCCAACATGCTACACCATAAGCCGCGCAGGAAACGGGGCGCGGCGCTGCTGCTCAGCGCCCTGATGCTCTTCGCTTCCGTCCACTTCACCCCGCCCGCCGCGGCAGGGAACGAGTGGGTCATGGACTCGGTGAACAAGCTGACCAGCTGGGGCGTCATCACCGGGCGCGATACCGGCGACCAGCAACTCAACGCCGTCATCACCCGCGCGGAAATTACCGCCATGGTCAACCGTGCCTACGGCTATACCGAGGTCGGGGAAATCCCGTTCACCGACGTGCCGTCCTCAGCCTGGTACGCCGACGATATCGCAATCGGCTATAACACCGGCTATTTCAGCGGCACGACCGAAACCACCGCTTCCCCAGACGGCTCGCTGACACGCGAACAGGCCATCGCGCTGATGGCACGCAACCTGCGTTTGCCCGAATCCACCGGCGAGGTCACCCAGTTCACCGACGGCCGCACCTTCTCCACCTGGAGCATGGGCTATATCAAGGCCGCCGCCGAAAACGGCCTCATCAACGGCTACTCGGACGGCAGCTTCCGCCCGAAGAACGAAATCACCCGCGCCGAAATGATCAAGCTGCTCGCCGATTCGGTCGGCCAGCTGGTCAACGCCCCCGGCACGCACACCCTGGGCGGCGTGGTCGGCAACGTCACCATCAACACCGCGGGCTGTACGCTGGTCGATACCACCATCGGCGGCGACCTGTACCTGACAGGCGGCGTCGGCATGGGCGGCGTGACGCTCGATAACGTCAACGTCCTGGGCCGCATCATCGTGGCGGGCGGCGGCGAAAGCGAGGGCGGCGGCGAGAGCATCGTGCTGCGCAACGTGAGCGCGCAGTCCATGCTCGTGGACAGCATGGCAGGCCAGTACGTTTCCATGAGCATCCAAAACGATACGCTCATCCCCGAAACCACGCTCAAGTCCAACGCCTTTATTGAGGACTTCTCGCGCGGCGGCATGGGCCTCCAGCGCATCGTCATGGACGGCGACCCCGAGGCCGAGGAGCCGATGAACGTCACCCTGTCCGGCAACATCAAAACCGTGGTCAACCGCACCCCGGAATCCCACCTCACCATCGGCGACGGCACGGCGGAAAACGTAACCATCGACGAACGCGCGGTGGACTCCACCCTGACCATCACCAATGACGGCGTGGTCGATACGCTGAACCTCGACGTCGGCATCGCGGTGGACGGCGAGGGCGCCATCGGCAACCTGTATGTCAACGCCCCCGGCGCCAGCACCTCCATGCTGCCCGACAACATTGTCATCCGCCCCGGCATCACCGCCAACATTGCCGGTACGGTCATGGATACCAAGCTCGGCGAGGAATCCTCCTCCGACCCGCGTATCCTGGCAGGCTACCCGCGCGCGGACGATATCGCTCCCAACTCGGCGCTTGCCGTCTTTTCGGGCAACAAGGCGGGCACCATCCATTACGCCGTGACCCCCGAGCAGTACGGCCCGGTTGAGGACGACGACATCCTGGTCAACCCGCCCACCTACGGCCCGACCTATACGGCGCGCGGCACCCTTGCCATCGCCAAATCGGAAACCGAGGCCTCGGTCCGCATCAGCGGCCTGGTGCCCGACGGTACTTATTATCTCTCCGCCACGCTCGTGGACGCGCGCGGCGACCGCAGCCCCATTAAATGGGTGAAGTTCACCACGCCGGACAACACGGTGCCCAACTTCACCACCGGCTATCCGACGCTGAGCAAAATCACCGATATTGACGCCCAGCTGTCAGCAATGACCAACAAGGACTGCGAGATGTACTACGCGATTTACCCGCGCGGGAGCGTCGCGCCGACCGCGAACAGCTTCCTGAGCAATTCGCTGGAGGGCAATATCGCAAACGGCATCTTCAAGATGAAGAAAAACACCCCGCTCACCGAATGGCTGACCGGCACCCCCATCGCGGGCGGCGCGGGCAGCATCAATGGCCTGCTCAAGGAGCTGACCGACTACGACCTGTACCTGTGGCTGACCGACCGTGAGGGCGGCCTTAGCTCGGCGGTGCGCAAGATCCAGTTCCGTACCGTGGACGTGACCCCGCCCGAGTTCGTCACCCTGCCTTACGTCACCAACGAGGCCGCGCGCGCGGTCACGCTGACCGGCTCGCTCAACGAGAACGGCACCATCTACTGGGTTGCCGTCCCCGAGGGCGAAATGTACCCCAAGCCCGCCAGCAACCCCAATATTGACACCGGCGCGCACGCCGTCACCGTCACCGGCGGTACGGGCGGCGGCACCTACCGCACGGGCGACCTGGTCACCATCGTGCCCGAAACCACCACCAGCGACGTATTCTACCGCTGGTCGGTCGAACAGGGCGGCGTGACCGTCAGCATGGTCAGCCCGGACGGCGATTCCCAGGTGGTACAGGGCACCGCAACCTTCCGGATGCCCGATGAAGCGGTTTCCGTCACCGCGTACTTTATCTCCAAGGAGGACGCCGACAACGGCACCGACAACCCGCGCCTCATTCGCGGCACGACCATTACCTCGGGCAGCGGCGTCGCGCTCGACAGCGAATATGCGAAATTGCAGGTGCGCAACGGCATGAACGCCTTTAAGCGCGGCAGCACCTCTGCCCGCGAGATGGCGGACTTCAACTTTACCGTCAGCGGCCTGGATCCGCAGACCCGCTACGATGTTTACTATGTCGCGGTGGATACGGCGGGCAACTTCTCCAACACCGTGCACAAAATCACGGTCAACACCCTGGACAATATCGCGCCCACGGCAACCCAGGAATTCACCCGCTTCGCCGACGGCGACACCGTGAACACCACCCACCCCTACGCGAACACCGATATCCGCCTCATCTTCAGCGAGGAGGTCACCACCACCCACTCGACCCGCAGCTTCCTCGAGCTGTACCAGGACGTGGTAGCCGCCCGCAACAACCCGGCGGAATGGGAAATCGCGCGGGAAACCCTGGGCAGCGCGCTCGCCAGCAGCATCCAGCTGTACACCACCGGCCTTGGCGGCAACGTGCCCCAGCCGGTCGGCGATGACGTCATCGACTTCCGCAAGGCGATTGTCGAGCTGGAGGACGACGGCAAGATGGTCATCACCTTCCAGTCTACCTCCAACCCAGACAGCGACGCGCTCAACCTGCGCAGCGGCGCAACCTATTTCTTCCGGCTGAAGGATATCACCGATACCTCAACCGCGCGCAACCGCATGGGGCAGACTGACCTGCCGCGCTTCACCACCATTTCAGCGCAGGTCTTCCTCCAGTCTACCAACACCACCACCATCAACGGCTTCTATAACCCCGACCAGAGCGTACTGGAAGCCGATATCGCCTTCTCTCTCACCCCGCGCTCGACCTCGACCATGGACGACTCCGTGGACTGGGATATGCTGCTCTGGCTCAACCAGTCGGCGGACTTCGACCTGTACCGGCGCGTCGGCACCGGCAGCTGGTCGCGGCTCGGCTCGTACACCATTGATACCTCGGGCACAACCTCGGGCGGTATCAGCATCCGGCAGTATGACAGCGAGGGCAACTTCCCGCAGCTCAACCAGACGCTCAAGGACGACGGCACGGTCTATGAATACGCCGTGCACTTCACCAAAATCGGCAACCTGGACGACCGCACCAGCTGGAGCCAGAACATGATTATGCAGGTCAACATCCTCGCGGGCGGTACGCCCGACCTGCGCAACGTGGCCGCCAACGTCACCGACGGCTATGAGGAGGCTGTCAAGGGCGGCGAGGTCGCCGATATCGGCACGCCGGTACCCTTCCGGGTGCGCAAGCAGTTCGCCGACCAAAGCCCCCCGCACTTCGTGGGCAATTACCCGCGCTTCGAGCCGGGCGACACCAACGTCATTATCGACACCATGCTTGACCGCTCCGGCCCGATCTACTGGATGATCGCACCGGTCGGCGTCGTCCTCACCGAACACGCGGACGACCGCTCCAAGGTTGAATATGATCAAGTGCCCAATTACGGCGGCGCGGGCGATCCCCCGGCGCTCTACCGCCCGACCTACCGTCAGATCATCGACCCACGCAACAACGGCATCAGCAGTGACCGCATCCAATTCGGTACCACAAACGGCGGCACCAGCGAGATTTCCTGGTCGGCCGAGAACCTGGAAACCGACACCGAGTATTTCGCGTACTTCGTCATCCAGGGCAACGGCCAGATTTACTCCGATGTAATGATTTACGGCTTCAAGACCGAGCCGGTTATCGTACCGCATTACACCCTGACGCTGAGCACCCCGACCAACGTCACCATCACCGAGGAGGACAACCGGCGCAATTCGGTCAATTACAAGCTGATTGCAAGCACGGCGCTCAGCTCCTTCGGCGGCGGCATTCTCCAGCGGACGCTCAACGTCGGCAGCAGATCCATGACGGTGCTCGAAGCGCTGACCGGCGACGACCCGTCCGGCCTGTCCTACTTCGACGTTTACGCGGACGATGCGCTCAAGCGCGCTATGGCTCTTGCCATCCGCTCGCGCGATTCGGACGGTACCTCCATCATCGGCAACGGCAACGCCACCCTGCCGGGCATGGGCAACGAGACGGTCGAATGCGCCGAACGCTGGAACCTCTCGGAAGGCGTGCAGTACATCTTCCTGTCGGTCGGCCAGACGGTCACCTCGATCAGCTCCAACGACCCGAACAACACCGAAGCCATGGCCTTCCGCGCCATCGCCCCGGTTCGTTTGGACGATATCGAGGCGCCTAAGGTCATTATGACCCAGCCCGACTTCAACCGCACCGGTACCGGCAGCAATATGCTCTTCTCCGGCACCTGTACGGTCAACTTCAACGAAAATATTTACAAGTTTAACGGGAACGACAAGCCGCCTATCCCGATTGACACGGCACCGAGCCTCGTCCCGTCGCCCCCCGGCCCGCGTAACGACGACTTCGCAAGTATCCAGTCGCTTCTGGCGGTCTCCTCCCAGAACAGCAAGGTACAGCTCATTTACAATGTAGACCAGTACCAGCACTATACCGCCAGCATTGCGCTCAGCTTCACCAACCTCCGGCTGAACGAGCCTAGCTCCATCACCTTTACCACCGACTTTACGGACGCGAAGCCGAACCGCCGCCAGACCCCGCTGACCATCACCCTGACGCCGCAGGCAACCCAGCAGGATGCCCAGGGCAACTGGATCTACGGCATCGTCGTCACGGTCAGCCCGGAATGGGACGCGCGCCCCGGCAGCGACACTACCAAAAAGTAACCGAAAGAAGGGCACAGACACCATGCGATATGAACTCACCCCCGACCTGGAAACCGGGAACGAACTCATTGACGGGGAACACCGCGAGCTTTTCTCCCGCATCAACCGCCTGCTCGACGCCTGCAGCGTCGGGCGGGGGCGCGAGGAAGCAGGCCCCGCGCTGGCCTTCCTGCTCGACTACGTCAACACCCATTTCGTGCACGAGGAGCAGCTCCAGCGCGAGTCCAAATACCCCGGCTACCCCGGGCACCACACGTTTCATACAGGCTACGTGGCAAAGCTGCGCGAGCTTGCGGCGGAAATCCCGGCCACAGGCGCGACGATTTCCGACCTGAGTATGCTCAACCGGCACCTCGGCATCCTGATCACCCACATCCGCACCGATGACAAAAAGCTTGGCGCATTCCTGAAAAAGCGCTGACCCGCTGAAAGCTGCGCCCCATCCCGGGGCGCAGCTTTTCTGTCGGCGAATATCGTCCGGATTTATGCGTTTCGATGCCCGCACAGGCGGGTAGTTTTCCACGAAAGGGCTTTATATGCTGTTTCCTACCTAAATTCATCCAAGCAAAAAAGCTCCCCTCGTGAGGACAGCCTTTCCTGTCCCACGAAGGGAGCTTTTGCATTTGTTATTCGCCGAGATACGCAGCCTTGATGGCGTCGTTTGCCATCAGCTCCCGCGCCGGGCCGGACATGACGACCTTGCCCGTTTCCAAAACATAGGCGCGGTCGGCGATGGACAGCGCCTTCTTGGCGTTCTGCTCGACCAGGAGCACGGTCACGCCCTGCGCGCTGACCTCCTCAATAATCTTGAAGATTTCGCTGACAAACAGCGGGGACAGGCCCATTGACGGCTCGTCCATCAGCAGGATCTTGGGCTTGCTCATCAGTGCGCGGCCCATCGCCAGCATCTGCTGTTCGCCGCCCGAGAGCGTACCCGCCAGCTGGGTGCGGCGCTCCTTCAGCCGTGGGAAGCGCTCATACACCATATCGAGCGAATCCGCGATTTCTGCCTTGTCCGATCGGGTATACGCGCCCATCATCAGGTTTTCATACACGCTCAGATTGGAAAACACGCGACGCCCCTCCGGCACGTGCGACATGCCGAGCGACACAATCTTGTGGGACGGGGTGCGCGTCAGCTCCTGCCCCTCGAACTGCACCGAGCCGGATTTCGCGTGGAGCAGCCCGGTAACGGTGTGCAGGATAGTGGTCTTGCCCGCGCCGTTCGCGCCAATCAGCGCGACAACCTCACCCTGCCCGACCTCGAAAGAGGCGTCTTTGATGGCATGGATCATGCCGTAATATACGTTTAAGCCTTTGACTTCCAGCATTGCCATTGGTGTGCGCCCCCTTTCATTCGCCCAGATATGCCGTGACAACCTCTGGGTTGTGCAGCACCTCGGAAGGTGTGCCCTGTGCCAGCTCACGGCCAAAGTTCAGCACGTACAGATATTCACAGATGCCCGCGACGAGCTTCATATCGTGCTCAATCAGCAGGACGGTCACGCCGTATTTTTTGCGCACCAGCTCGATGGTTTCCATCAGTTCGCCGGTTTCCTGCGGGTTCATACCCGCCGCCGGTTCGTCGAGCAGCAGCAGCTTGGGGCTGGTGCCCAGCGCCCGCGCGATTTCCAGCTTACGCTGCTGGCCGTAGGGCAGGTTCGCCGCCGTGAACTGACTCTTTTCCGCCAAGCCAAACACGCGCAGGATATCGAGCGCCCGCTCGTCCATCTCGCGTTCCTTTTTGCGATAGCTGCCCAGGTGCAGGAAGCTCTCGGCAAGGGTGTAGCCGACCTGGTTATGCAGCGCGGTCTTGACGTTGTCAAGTACGGTCAGCTTGTTGAATAAGCGGATATTCTGGAAGGTACGGGCAACGCCGAGCCTACAGATTTCGTGCGGCGCTTTGCCGACCAGGTTTTCCCCGTCCAGACGGATGCCGCCGTCGGTGGGGCGGTACACGCCGGTCAGCATATTAAAGACGGTCGTTTTGCCCGCACCGTTCGGCCCGATGAGACCAACCAGGCCGCCTTTTTCGATGCTCATGCTCAGCGCATCGACCGCCCGCAAGCCGCCGAATGAAATGCCCAGCTGGGTAACTTCAAGCATCGGCATGTCATTCCACCTCCTTATGCCTGCCGGAGAACAGGCGTTCCTTGAGTTTCGAGTTGTTGAACAGCATCAGCGCAATCAGCAGGATTGCGTAAAGCAGCATACGGTAATCGTTCACCGCGCGCAGCAGCTCCGGGAGCACAGTCAGCAGCGCCGCCGCAATAATCGAGCCCCAGATGTTGCCCAAGCCGCCCAGCACGACAAAAACCAGCACCAGGATCGACGTATTAAAGTCAAATTTGGCAGCGGTGACGGTGGAATAATTCATTGCGTACAGCGTGCCCGCCATGCCCGCAAAAACCGCCGACACCACAAAGGCAAGCAGCTTGTAACGGGTGATGGAAATGCCGATGCTTTCGGCGGCGATGGCATTATCGCGCACGGCCATGACCGCGCGCCCGGTACGGCTGTGCAGCAGGTTCAGGATCAGCAGCAGGGAGACCAGGATGAGCACAAAGCCCGCCGTAAAGGTGGAAAGCTTGGACACACCGCTGACGCCGATGGGACCGTTGATAATCATTTTGCCGCCCTCAGCGAGGGTGAACCTCTGTTCGAGCAGGCTGAAATGCAGGCCGTTTTCATCGCGGCCAATGTACAGCACATTGACGATATTCATAATAATCTGCCCAAAGGCTAAGGTAACAATCGCGAGATAGTCTCCCTTGAGACGGAGCACCGGGACGCCGACAATCACGCCCATTACTCCGGCAAACAGCCCGCCGGCGGCCATCGCAATCGCAAGGCGCAGCGGCGCGAAAGGAATCGCGTCGGCAAGCGTCGTGGTGACGACAATGCCGGTGAACGCGCCGACCGACATAAAGCCCGCGTGCCCGAGCGAAAGCTCCCCCAGGATACCGACAGTCAGGTTGAGCGATACCGCCATGACGATGTAAGCGCAAATCGGGACGAGCTGCCCCTTAAAGGAGCTGGTGATGTTGCCCGTCTGAATCATCACCTGTACAACGAGAAATGCTATCAGGACAATGCCAAAGGAGATGGTATAATCGCGCCGGTCGGGCGAAAACAATTTTTTCATAATATCCACCTCACACTTTCTCGTTGCTGCGCTTGCCGAGCAGGCCGTCGGGCTTGACCAGCAGGACGATAATCAGCACGGCGAACACAATCGCGTCCGACAGCTGCATCGAAATGTAGGCACGGCTCATAATCTCAATAATGCCGAGCATCAGCCCGCCGAGCAGCGCGCCGGGAATCGAACCGATACCGCCGAACACCGCCGCCGTAAACGCCTTGATACCGGGCATCGAGCCGGTGGTCGGGACGAGCAGCGGATACGCCGAGCAGAGCAGCACGCCCGCAACGGCGGCAAGCGCGGAGCCAATCGCGAAGGTGACGGAAATGGTGGTATTGACGTTGATGCCCATCAGCTGCGCCGCGCCCTTGTCCTCGGAAACCGCGCGCATGGCGGTGCCCATCTTGGTTTTGCTGGTGAACAGGGTCAGGCCGACCATAATGACGATGCAGGCGGCAACCGTCGCGAGGGTGACGTGGGAAACAATCAGCCCGCCGTCAAAGAAGCTGACCGAGCCGGTACCGACCACCGAGGAAAAGCTCTTGGGGTTTGCCGTCCAAAGCAGGAGCGCGGCATTTTGCAGGAAGTAGGAAACGCCGATGGCGGTAATGAGGACGGCGAGGGACGCCGCCTCACGCAGGGGCTTGTAGGCAAGGCGTTCAATGACGACGCCGAGCACAGTGCAGGCAATGGCAGCAAAAATGACGGACACCAGCGGGGAAAGCCCAAGATAGCTGGTTGTGCAGAAGCTGACATACGCGCCGATCATGATTACGTCGCCATGGGCGAAGTTCAGCATTTTGGCGATGCCGTAAACCATCGTATAGCCCAGGGCGATGATGGCGTACACACTGCCGAGGCTGATGCCGCTAATCAGGTTATTCAGGAAAGCCATGGTAAGGTAACACCTCAAATCCGAATTAAAATTTCATCTTGTGGGGTGGGGCGGCGGCTTTGCGAACGGCTCTCAAAGCCGTCGTCCCGCCCCATAAGCGGTTATTTCAAGATACGCTCAAAGGAGGGCGTACCAATGCGCACCCTCCTTTGGGTATCCAGAAAACTCTGATAATATATAGCAGGGATTTCCCAGCGGAGCCGCAAAGCGGCAAGCCAGAATCCCCCGCGCCGCAGCGCGCATCCAATCCGCCGCCGCGCGGCGGTCAAACCCGGCAATCGCATTGTCGGATTTGAAACCTTACGCCGGAGCGCAGTGTATTGCCCAAGGGGCAATGCATGGAGCGCAGGCTGAACCGATGCACAGCCGTCAGGCTGTGACAGCGGAACCCCCTCGTCCAAAATCCGCAGATTTTGGACGAAGAGCAGGCGCGTCAGGCGCGGCGCGACTCAGTCCATGCCCACGTATACACCGTTCTCAATGACCATGCCCTTCGGGCTCTTGGATACGGCGCCGTCGGTCCAGGTCATGCCTTCGCCGGTCAGGCCGTCAAAGGTCATGGATGAGAATGCCTCAATCATCTTTTCACACAGATCCTCAGCGGACATGTCAGCCGTCGCGCCGGTCTGCTCAATCGCCTGCTTGAACGCGTAAACGCAGTCATAAGCGTCCGCCGCGAACTGATTCGGGGTTTCGCCGAACAGCTCGTTGTACTTGGAAACAAAGCTCTTGGTGCGCTCGTCCTCCGCGTCCGCGTTGAACGGGGTCAGCAGCATAACGCCCTCGGCCAGGGAAGTGTCGAAGCCTTCCACGGTCAGGATACCGTCCATGCCGTCAACGCCAAATACCTTCGGCTGGTAATCCATGCCCTTTGCCTGGGTCAGGATCAGGGAAGCCGGGGTGTAATAAATCGGCAGGTACAGCAGGTCAGCGCCCGCGTTCTTGGCCTCGCCCAGCTGGACAGAGAAGTCGGTCTGGCTGGCAGTGGTGAAGGTGGTTGCGGAAACGATTTCCAACCCCAGCTCCTTGGCACGCGCCGCGAAACGCTCATAAATGCCGCTGGAGTAAACTTCGTCGTTCTGGTAGATAACGGCAATCTTGGTGCCCAGGCTCTGCTCGGAAATGTAATCGGCAGACGCGGTGCCCTGGTTCGGGTCCATGAAGCACATCTGGTAAACATTGTCCTTGCCCTCGACAACCGCCGTCGAAGAAGCGGACGGGGTCAGCGCAAAAATGCGGTCATCATTGTGGCTGGTAGAAGTCGCTTCGGCAGGCTTGGAGGTAACGCCGCTCAGGGAGAGCTGCATGCCCCAGTCTTTGAGCGCGTTGTATGCGTTCTCAGCCTTCTCGGGGTCGTGCTCGTCGTCCTCGTAGTTCAGCTCGAACTGGACCGCGCCGCCCGCCGCGTTGATTTCGTCAACCGCGATTTGCGCGCCGTTCTTGGCAGCGTTGCCGTAAATCGCAGCCGGGCCGGTCAGCGGGCCGTGGCCGCCAATCTTAAAGGTGCCGCCCGCTTCGCCGGAAGCGCCGGTGTCGCCTTCGTCAGCTGCCGGGGTGTTGTTGTCGGATGCGCTGTTGTCATCGGCTGCGGCGTCGCCGCCGGAATTGCCGCCGCAGGCTGTCAGGCTGAACACCATCATACCCGCAAGCAGCATTGCAAGAATCTTCTTCATAACAATCCTCCTAAATGGTTGAAACTTTCCAATTGGATGGCGCTCCATGGGGCGCGCTCTCCAATCGAGAAAATTATACTACATTTCGGGACGGTTGTGCAGGATTTTTTCGCCCTTCCTTCATTTTTTGGAGAAACGCCCGATTCTGCCCCCGGCTGCGCCGCTTCCTTTTAGCAATTTCACAAACTTCGCGCGGCATGGTTGGCAGATTCCCCCGTTCCCCCCGTCTTTGGAGTCCAAATGCCCTCCCGTTTACAGATTGTTTTCATATCCATGCTTGACATATAATATTATACCACGTATAATATAAGCATCAAGAAACCGGAAAGCGAGGTGGCGCAATGGCATTCCCGATTGCCGCGGGCCTGCTGGACGCCGTGGTGCTGGCGGTCGTCGCCCGTAAGGGTACCTACGGCTACAAAATCACACAGGACGTGCGGCAGGTGATGGATATTTCCGAATCAACCTTGTACCCGGTGCTCCGGCGGCTGCTCAAGGACGGCAGCTTATCCACCTACGACCAGTCCATTGCCGGGCGCATCCGGCGCTATTACCAGATTACACCCGCCGGGCTGGAAAAGCTCGCGGCGTACCGTGCCGACTGGATTGCCTACCGCGATTCGATTGAACGGGTGTTAGGGGGAGACGAATCATGACCGCGTATGAATACCTGAACGCGCTGCGGGAAGCCCTGGAGGTGCTGCCCGACGACGAGCGCATGAACGCAATCCGCTATTATGAAGAATATTTTCTGGACGCCGGGCCGGAGAATGAGTCCAAGGTTATCGAAGAGCTGGGGACACCGGGGCAGGTTGCACAGAATATCCTGAATGAGTATACCGATATTGTGCGCGCCACGCCGCGGCAGGAACCGGAGCAGCCCCCGCCGGAGGACGCACCGTCCCAAGGGGAGCCGATGCGGGCCGAGCCGCTCGGGGAGGACGAAGAACCGCCGCGCAGCTTCCAGGACGGCGGATTCACCCCGCCGCGCCGGTCGGCGCTGACAACGCTGCTCGCCATTTGCGGCGCGGTGCTGCTGGCGCTCATCGGCATCCCGATTCTGGGAGGGCTGGCCGCTGCCGCGGGCGGGCTGCTGCTCGGGGCGGTTGCCATGGTTGCCGGGCTGGCAGTCAGCGCGCTGGTGCTGCTGCTCGGGGCGGCCCTGGTGCTGGTCATCCTGCTGGTGCTGCTGCCGGTTTGCCTGATTGTGTCGGGCGTGGTTATTTGCGGCTGTTCGCTCTTCCTGTGGGGAATGCCCGCCTCCGCGCTGCTGACGCTGGGCTTTGGGCTTTGCCTGCTGGCGCTTGGGCTGCTACTCGCGGTCGGCTGCTTGAAGCTGGGCGCGGTTTCCTTCCATCCGCTGATGTCCGCCGCAGGCTGGTGCATCGACCGGCTCGGTCAGGCATGCCGCTGGTGCGTGGCGCAATGCAGGCGGCTGCTTCACTGGTGCGGCGACCTGCTGCGGCGCATGATGGATCGCCTGAGAGGGGTATGATATGATGAGATTGCTATTCCGAATCTGCACCGGGCTGCTGACGCTGGGTGTGCTTGCGCTGCTGGGCGGCGCGGTGGGGCTGGTGGTGCTCCTGCTGCTGCCCGTGGCGATTGTTTTGGGCGGGGGCGTGCTGGCTGTGTTCGCCGTGGCCTGCCTGCTGCTGCTGATTTTATAGGAATGTGAGATTGTATCGGATGATGGGTTTATCATACCGATAAGTGAAAGGAGCTGCTGAAAATGAATCAACTGGTTCGTGCTTGTACCATTGTGCTGGCGGTTGGCGCGGCACTGGCTGTGGCGGGGGCCGCTGCCGGAGGGACGCTGTACAGTACCATCGACAGCGAGGGCATCCACCCCTGGAACCGTTTCTATCCGCGCCTGCGCTGGGAAACGGAATCGGAATATGAAGAGCGCACAGGCTCCTCGCGCGGCAACAGCGGTTCGGTGTGGGACGGCAGCCGGAAGGCGCCCCGCGCACTGGACGATATCGAAAATCCTCTTCCCGAGTTGACCGAACCACTGCCCGAAGTTGACCCGGTTACCAGGCTGAAAAAGATAGATTTCGAGCTGGGCGCGGGGAATTATACCATTGTCGAGGGTGATTCCTACGGACTGGAAGCCGACGGCGACTGGGTGCGCAGCGACATTGACAACGGCGTATGGAAAATCCGCACCGAAAAGGTCTGGTCAAACCTGGGGCGGCACATCGACCGGAACTGCACCATCACCGTCCCGGCGGGCTGCACCGTGCAGACGCTTGACTGGGTGGTCGGCGCGGCGAATGTGGAGGTTTCCGCACCGATCCATGCGGAAAAGGGCGATTTTGAAATTGGCGCAGGCAACCTGGAAATCGACAGCCTGACGGTATCCGGCAAGCTGGATATCGAGGTCGGCGCGGGCAACCTGGAAATCGGCAGCCTGACGGTATCCGACAGGCTGGATATCGAAATCGGCGCGGGCTATGCCGGGCTTGGCCTGGCAGGCAGCTGGGAGGATTACCGCATTGATGCCGAGGTCGCGATGGGTTCGGTCACCATTAACGGCAGGGATTTGGTTTCCGGGCTTGCCGGCTCGGCTTCCAAGGGTGACGGCAAACGGAAAATTGACGCCGAGGTCGGCATGGGCGCGATTGACATTACGACTGAAAGTGCGTAAAATAGGATTACTACGGAAAGGGAGGATTCAGTTATGGAACCAAAACGGCTGTACCGCAGTGTCAATAACCGCATGATTTGCGGGGTATGCGGCGGCATCGCGGAATATTTCAACATCGACCCGACGCTCGTGCGCCTTGGGTTTGCCCTGTTTGCGTTCGGGGCAGGCTCCGGGGTGCTGGCGTACCTGATTGCCGCTGTCATTATCCCAACCGAATATTAAGGATCGGCCGTCCCGGTTTCCCGGGGCGGTTTTTTCGCGCGGGGCTTCACTGTTCCCTGTGGATAAATTTTGCACAGCTGTGGATAAGTCTGTGGATAATGTGGATAACTCCTAGTATAAATCCTGTGCCGATGGATTTACGCTATGTATATTCCTTCCGGGATTGGGCAAAAACCGTATAAAACCCGCCGGATTCCGCAGACTAAGGAAAGAAAACGGAACGTATCGAAAGGAGTCATCTTTATGAGTGAGGCTGTGAATAATCCGCAGGAAATCCCAGCGCCCGCGCAGGATTCCATCGGCCAGACCGGCTCGATCACCGCGCATACCACAAGGGGCACCATCCACTGTATTACCATTATCGGGCAGATTGAGGGGCACATGGAGGCCCCCGCACAGACAAAAACCACAAAATACGAGCATATTATCCCGCAAATCACGGCAGTTGAGGAAATGGAGGATATCGACGGGCTGCTGGTGCTCATCAACACGGTGGGCGGCGACGTGGAGGCCGGGCTTGCGATTGCCGAGCTGATTGCGGGCATGAAAAAGCCGACCGTCAGCCTGGTGCTGGGCGGCGGGCATTCGATTGGCGTGCCGCTGGCGGTCGCCGCGCGGAAGAGCTATATTGCCGCGTCAGCCGCCATGACCATCCACCCGGTACGGATGAGCGGGGTGGTAATTGCCTCCCCCACCACCTATGAATATTTCCAGTCCATCCAAGACCGGATTGTCGGCTTTGTGACAGGGCATTCTCATATTTCCCGTGAATATTTCGAGCAGCTGATGATGGCAACCGGGCAGATGTCCACTGATATCGGCACGGTCATCGGCGGGAAGGAAGCCGTTGCATGCGGGCTGATCGACGAGGTTGGGACACTGCACGACGCGCTGGAATCGCTGCACGAAATGATTCTCACGGAACGGAAAAAGAAACAATAATCTCTGGCCGCGCCCCCGGTTTGGCACTATCGGTTATGCCCAAAATTGCGACAAGGTTTCGTTGATTCCGGGCCATTCCTTTGATAAAATAGGAATGAAAAAGGAAGATAAATGCGTGAGCGCCGGTCCCTGACAGCCCACTGCAAAGCCTGCCGTTGGCGCCCTCCGGGGCATTGCCTTACCGCCAGAGGTACGCCTTGCCCGGTGTGTTGTTTTCCCGGTTTCGCATATCCCCTTTGTGGAACAGAAAAAGGAGTGGTAAACATGAAGAACGCAATCCAATTCGGCGCAGGCAACATCGGCCGCGGCTTTATCGGCATGCTGCTCAGCCAGGCAGGCTACCACGTCATCTTTGCCGACGTGAACGAAACCATCATCGACCGTCTCAAAGCCGACAAGGGCTACACCGTCCATGTCATGGATACGGAGGTCGAGGATGTCCCCATCACCAATGTGACCGGTATCCTGTCCAACGGCGACGAAATCGTCGATGAAATCGCAAAGGCTGATATCCTCACCACCGCAGTTGGCCTGCGTGTGCTCGGCTTTATCGCTCCCGCAATCGCGAAGGGTATCCAGAAGCGCTGCGCCGGCGGCGTGACCGCCCCCCTGAATATCATCGCCTGCGAGAACGCCATCCGTGCGACCTCTCAGCTGAAGGAACATGTTTACGGCAAGCTCTCCGACGCGGAGAAAGCGTACTGTGAGAAATACGTCGGCTTCGCTGACTGCTCGGTTGACCGGATCGTCCCGCCTGTCCGCACCGAAAACCCCGTCGATGTTGTTGTCGAGAAATACTGCGAGTGGAACGTCGAAAAGGCTTCGCTCAAAGGCGAAATCCCCAACATCCCCGGCATGAACCTTGCCGATAACCTGATGGCTTATATCCAGCGCAAGCTGTTCACCCTCAATACCGGCCACTGCATCACCGCCTACAGCGGCGTGATGGCAGGCTATGACACCATCGACAAAACCATTGCCGACCCGCAGATTTATGAGCTTGTCAAGGGCGCCATGACACAGTCCGGCGATGGGCTTATCAAGAAATTCGGGTTCGACCGTGACGCGCATTATAAATATATCGATAAGATTATCAACCGCTTCAAAAACCCCTATTTGCAGGATGACGTTGCCCGCGTCGGGCGCGAGCCGCTGCGCAAGCTGTCCGCCGACGACCGTCTCGTCAGCCCGCTTTCCACCGCGATGTCCTTCGGGCTGCCCGTCGACCTGCTGATTCTCGGCATTGGCGCGGCCCTGCACTACAACAACCCAGAGGACGCGCAGAGCGTCGAGCTTCAGGAGAAAATCTCTGCCAAGGGCGTTTCCGGCGCGTTCGCCGAGGTGTCCGGCGTGACCGATTCCGCTGTGTTGGAACAGGTCGAAGCAGCATATAAGAAAGTGGAAAAATTATTTCAGAAAT
This sequence comes from uncultured Clostridia bacterium, assembly GCA_910586575.1. Lineage (GTDB taxonomy): Bacteria > Bacillota > Clostridia > Oscillospirales > Butyricicoccaceae > QXXE01. Next base: position 58,942 of record CAJUJQ010000001.1, read on the forward strand.
AAGCTATACTCGTGTGCGTTAAAGTTTGCCGTTCGGTTCGCCTGCGCGGACAGCGCCAGAGGGACTCATCCCTCTGGACTCCCTTTCTCCGCTGCGGCGGGAATTGGAGCGGCAATCATCGTTGCTGCACCTTGCCCTGCCCGCCAAACGGATGGCGGGCAGGGTGGGTGAATACGGCAAATCTTTTCATTCGCGAGTATAATTTAAGCCCACTTCATATTTTGATTCCTTCAATCAATTTCCAATCATTCATTCCCCGCATGTGACTTCCCTTTTGCAAAAGCACCCGCCGGCATTCCCCACGCCGACGGGTGCTTTTTATCCGTTCGTTCCCATTTCCATGATCGGCGAGACGGTCAGCGTACCCTGTGCACCGAGCCGCACCGCGTACCCCAGAACCGCGCCCCGCGCGGCAATCCAAACCGCCGGCCACGGCGGCGGAAAAAGCCGCGACATGCGCGTGGCTTTTTTCACCTTACGCCTTTGCAAGTGACGCCCCACGGGCGGCGCGCAGACAAAGGCGCGAACCGCCGCAGCGGCCAAAGGCCGCTGCGGCGGAGTAAAATCTTCCTTAAAAAAATCCCCCCGAATCCTGATTCGGGGGGAAAGCGAGCGCGTCAGGCGCGAAGCGTCAATTCGGGGGGAAAGCAAGCGCGTCAGGCGCGAAGCGTCAAATTGCTCTTTGAACTTTGCCGGATCGGAGGCACCGAGTACAAACGTAGACATGGCACGGAGTACCATCGACTAAAGCCTTTACACGGCGGACGTTCGCTTTCCATGTCCGGTTGGAACGACGATGGGAGTGGGAAACCTTGATCCCAAAGCTGACACCCTTGCCGCAAATATCGCACTTTGCCATTTTCCTGCACCTCCTTACTGTAAACGTTACGTAACAAATATCATATTATCATATTTCGCCGGAAAATGCAAGCATAATCTTTCAAAAAAGATGAAAGGATATATTTTAGTCAAAATGTAGAACAGAAGGATTGAAATACCGCGCGGATTCGTTTATAATAGAGACATATTTATTAGTGGTAAGCAGGAGGAGCCCCCTATGAAGTTAAAGGAATTCGGCGTACAGCTGGGCAGCCTGGTGCAGGAATTTGGCCTGGAGGTCGTATACGCCCCCGAAAATTTTGAAAAAATAGAAATCACGAAGGACGATGTCAACCGTCCCGCCCTGCAATTGGCAGGCTATTTCGATTACTTCGACCCCAGCCGCCTTCAGATTATCGGCAAGGTCGAAACCACCTACGTCGGGCAGTTTACCCCTGAACAGCGCCTCGCCGCGTTTGAAAAGCTGTTTTCTACCGGCATCCCCGCCCTCATCATTTCCCGCAATATCGATATTTACCCCGAATGCCTGGAAGCCGCGCAAAAACACCATATCCCGATTTTCCGTACCAATGAATTTACCTCAACCATCATGAGCGCGATTATTGCCTCGCTTAAGGTTTCACTTGCCCCCATGATCCAGCTGCACGGCGTGCTCGTCGAAATCTACGGCGAAGGCGTGCTCCTGCTCGGCGACTCCGGCGTCGGCAAGTCCGAAACCGCCATCGAGCTGGTGAAGCGCGGGCACCGCCTGATTGCCGACGACGCGGTCGAAATCAAGCGCGTTTCCGACAAAACCCTCGTCGGCACTGCCCCCGAGGTTATCCGCCACTTTATCGAGCTGCGCGGCATCGGCGTTATTGATGTGCGCCGCATCTTCGGTATGGGCGCGGTCAAGCTGACCGAGAAAATTGAGCTTGTCATCAACCTCGAAACCTGGGAAGAAGGCAAGATGTACGACCGCCTCGGCCTGGACGGGCAAACCACCAGCATCCTCGATATCGCCGTACCGTCGCTGACCATCCCGGTCAAGCCCGGACGCAACCTCGCGGTGATTATTGAGGTCGCCGCGATGAACAACCGCCATAAAAAGATGGGCTTCAACGCCGCGCAGGAGCTTCAGGAGCGTATGCTCAAGTCCTTCGGCGGATAACCCAGCAAAGGAGCATCAAAAATTACCCATGCAGATTGTAGCAGATTTACACACGCATACCAATGTCACCACGCACGCCTATTCCAGCCTTTCGGAAATGGTGCACGCGGCGAAGGAAGCCGGGCTGCTCGCCCTCGCCATCACCAACCATGGCCCCGCAATGGACGACGGCGCGCATCAGTGGCACTTCGCAAACCTCAGCATTCTGCCCCGCGTGATTGACGGCGTTGTCGTCCTGCGCGGGATTGAATGCAATATCCTGCCGCCAATGGGCGCTGTTGACCAAATCGAATATAAGTATTATAAGGAGCTGGAATATGTCATCGCGTCTTTTCATGACCCGATTTACAAGCCCGCATCCTTTGAGGCGCACACGGTCGCCATGGAAAACGTGCTGCGCGACCCCTTTATTACCACGCTGGGGCACCCGGGCACGCCTTCCTTCAAGTTCGATTATGAGCGTATCATTTCCCAATGCAACGAATACGGCAAGATTGTGGAAATCAACAACAATTCCATCAACGTGCGGCGCGGCTGTCAGGAAAACTGCCTGGAAATCGCGCGGCTGTGCAAAAAATACGAGGTCCCGGTCGTTGTTTCCAGCGACGCGCATATCACCTATCAGGTCGGCAAGTTCGATAACGCGCTTGCCATGCTGGAGGAGGCCGCGTTCCCGGAGGAACTGGTTGTCAATTCCAGCAAGGAGCGGCTTGCCGCGTACTTCCGTAAAATCCGTGGGCTGGAGCTGTTCCCGGAGGGATAAGGAACTGTGAATCAATCAATTGTGACAAGCGTGCCGCAGATTCTTTTGCCAAACAAGGCGCGTCTCCGCAGGCAGGCTGACGCCTGTCAAGGAAACCGGGCGCAGTATGGGAAGATGCAGGCGATTGCCGCAAGTTATTTTTGAACAGTTCCTAAAGGCAACAGCATACGGGCACGCCCGTCCGGGGGTGCAGGCTGGCACCCGGAAGGAGTCCGGGCAGGGCAAATCATGATACATGGCTAAGAGGAGGACAAACACATGAAAATCGGCATTGATTTGGGCGGCACGAACCTGGTCGCGGCGCTCTGCAAGGAAAACGGCGAAATCGTCAGCAAACTGTCGGTACCTACCAAGGTCGGCGACCCGGAAGGGGTCAAGGCGGATATGAAAATGCTTGCCAAAAAGGTCTGTGACAACCGCGGCATCTCCTACAAGCATGTCACGAGCATCGGCCTTGGCGTACCCGGTTCGTTCATCAAGGAAACCTGTACCTTTGAGTTCGCAACCAACCTGCAAATGCGGAACGTATGCTTCGCGGAAGCGTTCAAGCCCGAGTTTGACGTGCCGGTCTATATCGACAACGACGGCAACTGTGCGGCGCTTGGCGAAGCCCTGCGCGGCGCGGGCACGGGCGCGCGCAACGTTGTAATGGTCACACTGGGCACGGGCGTCGGCGGCGGCCTGGTCATTGACGGCAAGCTGTATACCGGCTCGAACAATATCGCGGGCGAAATCGGCCATATGGTTATTGTCGCAGGCGGCGACCAGTGCAACTGTGGGCGGCGCGGCTGCATGGAGCGCTACTGCTCCGCAACCGCAATGATCCGCATGGCAAACGAAGCGATGGACGGCAGCGCCGACGAAAGCAGCCTGCGCGCGGTGCGCGAGCAGAGCGGCAAAATCACCGCGAAGGACGTTTGTGACGCGCGTGACGCGGGCGACGCGCTGGCGGAGCGTGTATTCGATAAATACTGCGATTACCTGGCCTGCGGGCTGGCGAACCTAATCAACATCCTTCAGCCGGACTGCATCGTGCTGGGCGGCGGCGTTTCCGGCTACGGCGAAAAACTCGCGGCCCCGGTACGCGAAAAGGTCGGCGCGGAGCAGTTCAAGGTCGGCGACAAGATGACCCCGGTCCATATTGCGACATTGGGCAATGACGCCGGGCTGATTGGCGCGGCAATGCTCAAGCGGTAATATCGATGAAACGGACGCCGGGGGCAATCCCCGGCGCCCTTCTTTTTCGGGCAGAACCCCGTTCTGCTGTTTCAGACATTGTGTTTACGCGATGCCGTCAGTGCTGCCGCAGCCAGGGCGGTTTCTTGGGAAAGGAGTGTACATATGAAAGTTTTAGTGATTGACGCGCAGGGCGGCGGGATTGGCAGGCAGGTCATTTCCGCCATCCGGCAAAGTGACGTTCAATCGGAAATTATCGCGGTCGGGACGAACACCACCGCAACCTCCGCAATGCTGAAAGCGGGTGCGGACCACGGCGCGACGGGCGAAAATGCCGTTGTTGTCGGCGCGCGGAAAGCCGATGTTATCATTGGCCCGATTGGGATTGTGGTAGCGGATTCGATGTTTGGTGAGATTACCGCCGCGATGGCAAGGGCAGTCGGGCAAAGCAATGCAAAGCGGATTCTGATACCGGTCAGCCACTGCGACAATGTGATTGTAGGCGTTCGCGGCCTGAGCATGAAAGGCCTGGTCGATGAGGTCCTCACGGAATTAGCGCGCGGCAACGCAGGGGAGCAACGCATATAAAAAGCTGTAATATTGACATATAGGAACGGCGCATAAGAGCTGCATGAGATTTGTCCCGTAAAATCTCATAACACGCTCTTTTGCGCCGTTTATTTTTCAGTTCACCGGGGAAACCCCTTTGGATTCCCGGTCAGACTTCAGGCACGCGCTTCTGCACCTCCGGCGGGACGGCAATCGGGCCGCACCCCGCGCACCTGGAACAGTCATGCATACAGTTCATGGGGTCGTCCGGATCCTCCTCCCGGCAGAGGGTGAGGACAGACGGGTCGCCCTGGCGCTCGCCAGTCAGGAACTTCGCAACAGCCTCCTCGCAGGAACCGGAAACCCCCGGCACCAGCAGCACGCCCAGCATTTCCAGCGCGTTGCGGGTGGAGATGCCCAGCCCGCCGCAAATCAGCACGTCAATCTGGTGCAGCCCAATCAGCTTGAGCATGGACGCCGAGCCAGTATCCGTACAGGGCAGCAGCTCCTTTGCGACCGGCTCCCCCCCTTCGGCGGTGACCATCAGGAAGCTTTTGCAGTCCGCCAGCGACTGCACCACCTGGCCGTTTTCATATGGGACAGCAATTCTCATGCCTGCCCCCTTTAACCGCGCAGGGCTTCCAGCCCGGAAACCACGCCGCCCAGCGTGTCCGGCAGCTTCACACCCTCAATATTCCCCGCGTCAACCGCTTCGGACAGCCTGGGGTCAATCGGCAGGCGCGCCAGCACCGGCAAGCCGTATTCCGCCGCAACTTCGTCAATCCTGGATTGACCGAAAACATTGATTTTTTTGCCGCAGTCAGGGCATTCCAGATAGCTGTAATTTTCAATCACGCCCAGAAGCGGGATATCCATCATTTTCGCCATCTTGACCGCCTTGCCGACAATCATCGAAACCAAATCCTGCGGCGAGGTCACCACTAGGATGCCGTCCACCGGCAGCGACTGGAACACCGTCAGCGGCACATCACCTGTGCCGGGCGGCATATCGACGAACATATAGTCCACATCCTGCCAGACCACGTCCGACCAGAACTGCTTGACCGTTTCCGCAATAATCGGCCCGCGGTAAATCACCGGGTCGTCCGGATGCGCAAGCAGGAAATTGATGGATACCATGTCAATGCCGGTTTCCGAGGTTTTCGGCAGGATGCCCTCCTCACTGGCTTCCAGCTGCCCGGTCACGCCGAAGGCCTTCGGGATGGACGGGCCAGTGATATCGGCATCCAGGATTGCCGCGTGATAGCCCTTGCGGTTCATGGCAACCGCCAGCATGGAGGTAACAAGGCTCTTGCCGACGCCGCCCTTGCCGGAGACAACCCCGATAACCTTGTTGATAGAAGAATATTGGTTGGCCGCGACTTGCAGGCTCTGCGGTTCGCCGCAGCCGCCCGAGCAGCTGTCGCAGTTGTGGGAGCAGCCCATTGGTAACACTTCCTTTTTTTCAATTAGCTCTAGTATACCGCATGACAAGGGATTTAGCAAGGGTTTCGCGCGAGAAAAAGCCGCCCCCCGCACCACAGCGCCAAAAGTTAGCCTTGACTACATAATTCAGCCGCCCCTATAATATATTAAAATGGATATGCAGACGGATTGGCGGCGGGCGTTTGCCGCTGCTTTCTTTGGAAGGGAGGACGCATATGCAGCTGCTTGAGCTGTTCCTGATTGGCACGGGCCTTGCGATGGACGCTTTCGCGGTCTCGGTCAGCAAGGGGCTTTCGGTGCGCCGCTACGCGGTCACGCAGTCACTTTGCTGCGGGCTGTGGTTCGGCGGCTTCCAGATGCTGATGCCGCTGGCAGGCTACCTGCTCGGCGTCGGCTTTGCGGGCTATGTACAGGCGGTCGCGCATTGGATTGCCTTTCTCCTGCTCGCGCTGATTGGCGGCAACATGATTCGCGAAGCCGTCTCCGGCGGGGAAGAAACGGTCAGCGCATCCTTTGCACCCCGGGCGATGCTGCCGCTGGCCGTCGCGACGGCGATTGATGCGCTGGCGGTCGGTGTGACCTTTGCCGCGCTCGGCACCAATATCCTGTCCGCAATCGCCATCATTGGCGGGGTTACCTTTGTGATTTCGGCGGCAGGCGTCAAAATCGGCTCGGTTTTCGGCGAACGCCATGCCGGCCAGGCGGGAATCCTGGGCGGGGCAATCCTCATCCTGATTGGCTTAAAGGTTGTTTTGGAGCATTACCGCATTTTTTAGCGTTTTTTTATATTTGCGCTTGCATCCCGCGCTTTTACGTAGTAAAATGAACAAGTAGTAAACATCCCGGAAACCGGGGTGGGAAAGTCAGGGAGGCTGCGGCCTCCTGTACGTAAAGGGGTAATTTTATGCAACTGCAAGCAACCATCTGGACGCTGCTGCCGCCAATCATCGCGATTGCGCTGGCGCTGATCACCAAAGAGGTTTACTCCTCGCTGCTGATTGGCATCCTGTCAGGCGCGCTGCTTTATACCAGCTTTTCGCCACTGGCAGCGGTGGAAACCACCTTCGCCATCATGGGCGGCAAAATCGGCGGCAATGCCAATATCCTGATATTCCTGGTGCTGCTGGGCATCCTGGTCTCGCTGGTCACCAAGTCGGGCGCATCGCGCGCTTACGGCGAGTGGGCAAGCCGCCGGATTACCAGCCGCCGCGGCGCGCTGCTGGCAACCTCGGCGCTGGGCGCGCTGATTTTCGTGGATGACTATTTCAACTGCCTGACGGTCGGCACGGTCATGCGCCCGGTCACCGACAAATACAAGGTTTCCCGCGCCAAGCTCGCCTATATCATCGACGCGACGGCGGCGCCGGTCTGCATCATCGCGCCAATTTCCAGCTGGGCGGCGGCGGTCGGCTCCTCCATGCCGGAGGGCGCGAATATTGACGGCTTCAGCCTGTTCCTGCGCACCATCCCATATAATTTCTACGCGCTGCTGACGCTGGCATTCATCATCTGGCTGATGGTCTGGGACAAGGATATCTTCTCAATGAAGCACTATCAGGACAAGCTCGGCGGCAAATCGGACAGCATCAACACCGAAAGCTACGTGGTCGGCGGCATGGGCAAGGTCAAGGATTTGGTCGTGCCGATCCTGGTGCTGATTGTCTCCTGTATCGCCGCGATGATGTACACCGGCGGCATTTTGGAGGGCAGCGGCATTGTCGATGCCTTCGCGAACTGTGATTCCTCAGCGTCGCTGGTGCTTGGCTCCTTCTTCACGCTGGTATTTACTTTTATCATGTATGTGCCGCGCGGTATCCTGACCTTTGGGCAGTTCTGCGAGTCCTTCACCGAAGGCTTCAAAGCGATGGTACCCGCCATTATGATTCTCTGCCTGGCGTGGACGCTGTCGGGCGTCTGCTCCGCGGATTACCTGAACATCGGCGGCTATGTTGATTCCATCGTGCGCGGCAACGCAACGATTATCATGCTGATGCCCGCGATTTTCTTCGTGGTGGCGCTCGGCCTCGCCTTTGCAACCGGCACTTCCTGGGGCACCTTCGGTATCCTCATCCCGATTGCGGTCATCGTATTCCAGAACCAGGTCAGTGAGCTGCTGGTTGTCACGGTGGCGGCCTGCCTGGCGGGCGCGGTCTGCGGCGACCATATTTCCCCGATTTCAGATACCACGATCCTGGCTTCCGCAGGCGCACAGTGCAACCATATTGACCATGTTTCCACCCAGATTCCCTATGCGCTGTCGGTTGCCGCGATGTGCTTTGTGTCCTATCTGGTCGCAGGCGTTTCGGGCAGCGGCTGGATCGGTCTGGCAACGGGCGCCGTACTGCTGGTGATCTTCGCCGCCGTCATGATGGCACGCGAGAAAAAAGCATCTTAACCCCTGCGAAAACAAGGCAGACAATTCCATCAGAAACGCTCCCTGCGGCGCAGTCCCTGAATGAAACAATTCAGAAGACACGCCGCAGGGAGTGTTTTTATAACGCCGCATTTCATAATATTGGCAGGGGAGTAGCTTGACCCTCCCGCTGCTTAGGAACCGGCGCCGTTTTCAACCACAAGCAGCCGGGCACATCAAAAAAGCCGCCTCCCGCGAAGCTCACAAGAACCCCGCTGAAAGCAGCCTTTTTGAAAAACAAAAGGAAGAAAGTTCAAAAACAATCTTAGAAGGGAAAAACAAAAGAGGAAAAAGGGAATGTGTGTGGTGTACAGTCAGCGATAGCCGTCGGCCCAAAGCGGTGTGCTGGCCGCCAAGGACTTCTGTACATCCAGCACACGCTGGTTGGCGCTTCCGCGGAAGCGAAGCGCCAGGCTCTTCTGAGCCAGCTCGAACCGGCCGTCAACCACCAGGTCAAGCAGTGCAAGCAACGCCCGCATTTCTTCGCTGCCCTGAAGCAGCTCTTCAAAGGCATAGCCGGTGAAAGCCATCAGGTGTTTGCCATCCGCCTTCAAAGCCTGTGCCAGCGGCAGCAGTGCCCCGGCCTGTGCAAATGGCTCGCCGCCCGAAAAGGTCACGCCCGATACCAGCGGATTCCGCCGGATGTCTGCCAGCAGCGTCCCGATTCCGACCTCATGCCCCCCAGCAAAGTCGTGTGTCTCGGGGTTCTGGCAGCCCGGACAGTGGTGCGGGCAGCCCTGTGTGAAAATAACATATCGGATACCCGGCCCGTCAACAATCGATTCCCCGACTGTCCCTGCCAGGCGCAGTGCCTGTCCCATGCTTACGCGCTCTGGCTGTCAGACATGGAGCAGCAGGAGACGTTATGCTTGACGCGGTCGCGCTCCTCGGCGCGTTTGCCGTCGTTGAAGCGGTCGAGCGTGCCGACCAGATAGCCGGTGATGCGGCGGATGCGCTCAAAGCCGACGCCCTCGCCAATCAATTCGGTATCCATTTCGGTTACATGATTATCTTTCATAATGGCATTCTCCTTTTTATCCGTCTCCCATGGGACAGCAAATATGTATTTCTATGATAAAACCTGTTTAGACCTTGTTCGGGTGACGGTCCTTTTCCTCAAAGGGGTCACCGTGGTAACCGATGGTGCCTGCATTCAGGTTTTTATACAGGCCCAGTTTTTTCAGCTTGGCGATGCTGACGCCCTCACCCTCACGGCGGCCGCAGCGCGGGCAGACGTCGCCGATAATGCCGGTATACCCGCAGACCGGGTCACGATCCACCGGATGGTTAATCGAGCCGTAGCCGACGCCGCATTCCTTCATGTAGCGCACCACCTGCTCGAAAGCTTCCAGGTTCTGCGTCGGGTCGCCGTCCAGCTCGATATAGCTGATGTGCCCGCCGTTGGTCAGCTCGTGATACGGCGCTTCCAGCCGGATTTTCTCAAACGCGGAAATCGGGAAGTACACCGGGATATGGAACGAGTTGGTGTAATAATCCCGGTCTGTCACGCCTTCCAGAATGCCGTACTTTTCCTTATCCAGCCGTACGAAGCGTCCGGACAGCCCCTCCGCCGGGGTCGCAATGACTGAAAAATTGAGTTTGTGCTTTTGGCTCTCCTCATCCATGCGATCGCGCATGTGCTTGACGATCTCCAGGCCGAGGTTCTGGGCCTCCGGGCTTTCGCCATGGTGCCTGCCGGTCAGCGCTTTCAGGCATTCGGCAAGGCCGATAAAGCCCACTGTCAGCGTGCCGTGCCTGAGCACGTCGCCGACCTTGTCGTCCGGGCCAAGCTTTTCCGAGTCAATCCAGATGCCCTCCCCCATCAGGAAGGGGTAATTGCGCACCTTTTTGTCCGCCTGGATGGCGAAGCGCGCCAGCAGCTGGTCGATAACCAGGTCAAGCTTCCGGTCGAGGTCCTCAAAGAAGAAATCAATGTCCCCATGGCTGCGGATGGCAATCCTTGGGAGATTGATGGAGGTAAAACTTAAATTGCCGCGCCCCGTGACGATCTCCCGGGTGGGGTCATAGGCATTGCCTATGACGCGGGTGCGGCAGCCCATATAGGCGCATTCGGTTTCCGGATGGCCGGGGCGGTAATATTTCAAGTTAAACGGCGCGTCCAAGAACGAGAAGTTCGGGAACAGGCGCTTTGCCGAAACGCGGCAGGCCAGCTTGAACAGGTCGTAATTGGGGTCGCCGGGATTATAGTTAACGCCTTCCTTCACCTTGAAGATGTGGATCGGGAAGATCGAGGTTTCGCCGTTGCCCAGGCCCTCCTCGGTCGCGATGAGCACGCATTCGGTGACCATGCGCCCTTCGGGGGTCGTATCGGTGCCGTAGTTGATGGAGGTAAACGGCACCTGCGCACCGGCGCGGGAGTGCATGGTATTCAGGTTATGTACCAGCGCCTCCATGGCCTGGTGGGTTGCGTGGTATGTCTCGCGGACAGTGTGCTTCCGGGTGAACGCGGCGATTTTTTTTGCGGGCGCGGAATCATACTGCTCCGCAAGTAGGCGGACAATTTCCGCGTCAAAGCCGTTGGCATCCGACAGGCAGGGCCAGGAGCCGAGCGCCTCCTCTGCCCGGCAGGCCAGCTGGCGGCCGGTTTCCAAGCCGTCCTCCCGTTCGCAGTAGATTTCGATTGCCTTGCCGAGGTTGTCCCGGTAAAGCGAGCGGAAGGTCTTGGCGACGCCGGGTGCCAGCGAATAGTCAAAGTTCGGGACCGACTGCCCGCCGTGCTGGTCGTTCTGGTTGGACTGCATCGCGATGCACGCCAGCGCGGAATACGAGCGGATGTCGTTCGGCTCACGGACGTGCCCGTGGCCGGTAGAGAACCCGCCGTGGAACAGCTTGACGAGGTCAATCTGGCAGCAGGTCGTTGTCAGCGTCAGGAAATCCAGGTCGTGGATATGGATATCGCCCTCACGGTGGGCTTTGGAGAATTTCGGGTCCAGGATGAACATCTCGCAGAACTGCTTCGCGCCCTCGGAACCGTACTTGAGCATGGTGCCCATGGCAGTGTCGCCGTCGATATTGGCGTTCTCTCTTTTGATGTCGTTTTCCAGCGAGGACTGGAAGGTTAAATCCTCATAAACCTTCATCAGACGGGTGTTCATCTCGCGGGTGCGGGTGCGCTCGTTGCGGTAAAGGATGTACTTCTTTGCCGTGCGCGCGTGCCCGTTTTCAATCAAGGTCTTTTCCACTACATCTTGTACATGCTCGACCGTCGGCGTCGTGGTTTCGGGGTCGGCATCGAGCGTTTCCCGCACCAGCTCCGCGAGGTGACGCGCCATCTGGTAGTCCCGCCCGCCGGTGGCCTGCGCCGCGCGGAAGATCGCGCTTGCAATTTTTTCAATTTCAAAGGGGACGCTTCTGCCGTCTCTTTTAATAATTCCGTCAACCATTCAGGATGTCGCCTCCGTGGGGATATTACTCATTGTATACCAGGTGTAGGGAGCCTTGTGTTCCGGCGGCTCACTATATCTTGTGCCGGTGATTCTCATTATACCACATTCCTTCGTACTGTCAAGTGGGAAAATGCATTTTTCCGCAAATCAGGGAAATTTTCCGGGTCGAGATTTTTTGACATTTTGATAACTCTGTGGATAACCTGTTGACAGCCTGTGGAATCCCTTCCCGGTGTGGACAGAACTGGGGATAAGGTGTGAATGCCTGTGGACAGGCCGCGCGCGGGAAATTTTGCGCGGCAGCTGAAAAATTTCCCGCAGCGGCGGGCGCGTGCCCGGTGTGTCCCGCCGCCGTCCGCACTGCCAGGGCTGGCAACACTATATCTTGTGGTGGCCCTGCGGGCGCTGATTACGTCCGGTTTTCCCGCGCAGCCGGGCAAACACGCCCTTAACGCCAAGCGCACAGCTTCTAAAACCGTTCCCTTATAACACTTGCTTTCAAGGCAAAGAAAAGCCAGCCCTCTCAGGCTGGCGAATAAACACAGGCTGCCGCCCTCCGCTCAAAGGACGGTTAATTTCCCCTCCCCCAGGCGCGCCCCGAGGTAAGCCCACAGGGCGTCCCCGTTCGGCTTCGCATCCTTGAGGGGCAAAATGAGCGCGCTGCCCGGCGCGACGTACAAATACACCGCCTCATCCGCGCGGTATGCCTGCTCGGCGGCCTCCCAGCGGAAGCGCTGGTCCACCGCGCCTTTCGCGGCCATGACGATGCCGTCCGGCGCGTCGCTGAGCAGCACGGTATAAAACAGGCGCGGCTTGTCCAGCTTGAGCTTTTTCTGCTGCGTGCGCACCGTCTTAAAGAACATGCCAAAATACGCCATCGGAAGCCCCAGCCCGATCACCAGCAGCACCACCCCCAGCAGGTCGGCCTGCTTCCGGATGCCGCGCATCGCGAAGCACAGCAGCGAAAACACCAGGAACGCCGCCGCAAATTGCAGCGGCCTTTTCCAGATTTTCCGATACCGGAAATTGTCAAACATCGCGAAATCGCGGAAGGTTTTGTCGTCCATCATCACATCAATTTTCATGGTTTGCTGCACTTTAAGTTCCTCCTCATTCGCCGATCGCCAGGATTTCGGCGATCAAATCGGAATATTCTTCTGCGTATACCTCATAGACCGGGCTGCATGCCGCGCGGAAGCGCTCCCGCTCGGCCTCGCTCAGCGCGGTTACGGTTACGCCGCTGTCGATGCACTTCTGCCTTGCGTCCTGCTCGCGCTCGTTCCAGAGCTGCCGCTCGTACCGCGCCGATTCCCGCGCGCATTCGTGGATGGTTTGCACATATTCCGCAGGCAGCTCCGCCGCCGTTACGGCGGACAGGATCTGTACCTCGGGAATCCGGACATGCCCATCCAGCAGCACATAGGGCGCAACCCGGTAATGCTGTGTCGCTTCATAGGACGGCCAGTTGTTTTCCGCGCCGTCCACCGCGCCGGTAGACAGGCTGGAATAGACCTCGTTGTAGGGGATGGATTTGGGCGCCGCCCCCAGCGCCCGCACAACGTCCGACATATAGTCGGTCTCCTGCACCCGAATCACCATGCCGCGCAAATCATCCAGCGTCGTAATCCGCTCGCGGGTATAAAAATTGCGCACGCCCGCGTCATACCACGACAGGCCTTCCAGTCCGATTGACGCCAGCCCGTCAAGGAAACGGTCGCCGATTTCGCCGTCCAGCACCTCCCACATATGCCGGTTGTCCCGGTAAAGGTAGGGCATCGTCAGCACCGACAGCTCCCCGGCATGGGTCACCAGCTGCGCAATCGACACCCGCGCCAAATCAATCCCCCCGAACTGCACCTGACGGATGACCGCGCTTTCATTCCCCAGCACACCGTCCGCGCAGACCGTGATTTTCACCGCGCCGTCCGTCCGCTCCGACACCAGCTCCGCGAAGTAATAGGCGCTTTGCGTCGTCGGGTAGTCCTCCGGCTGGTTCTCTGCGTAGCGCAGCAGCCATTCCGGCTCGTTCGTGCCGCCGCCCCGCAGCAGCAGCACCGCCATCCCCGCCGCCGCCAGCGGCAGCAGCCATCTCCGTTTCATCCCTTTGCCCTCACCGCTTCCTGATATTCACTCGGCGTCTGCCCGGTCAGGCGGCGGAAGGTGCTGGAAAAGTACGCGCCATCCCGGAAGCCAGTGCGCGACGCAACCTCCCGGATGCCCAGCTTTTCCTTTTCCAGCAGGCGCTTGGCCTCCTCAATCCGCAGGCCGGTCAGATAGGTGACAAAATTCATGCCGAACAGACGCTTGAACAGCTTGCTGAAATAGGTGCGCGAGTAGCCCAGCGCACCCGAGATGCTTTCCAGTGTCACCTCCTCGGCGTAGTGCCGGAGCAGGTATTCCTTAATCCGCGCTTCGGTATCGTCGTCGCGCAGCGCGGGCTGGGGCTGTCCGGCAGGCTCCGCCAGTCCGGCGCACAGCTCCTGCGCGGCTTCGGACAACCCGTCCAGGCTGGTGCACTCCATCACCCGCGTGCGCGCCGCAGGAGGCACGCTGCCCGCCGCTTCCTCCATCCGCGCCAGCAGGTGCCGCTGACAGACGGGCAGGCTGAACCGCTGGAGCGTGAAATAATCGAACAGCAGCCGCACCCCGTCCGCGTCCAGCCGGAAGGCGGGCGGCTGCCCCAGTGCGAACGCCTCCGCGCCGTTCTCGCGCAGCCAGCAAACCGCGCCGTCCTCCCCTGGCAGCGCGGCATAGCAGCCGAAGCACGCCCCGGACGCGCGGTGCAGGCTGTGGAACGTATCGCTGACCGCGGCGGAAAGCCCGGCATGCATCAGTCGGCTGACCTTGCTGCAAAGGGCGGAAAGCCGGTCATACACAATCGCGGAAACGTCCTCCTCCAGCGCCGAAAACACCAGCAAAAAGATATATTCCGCGCGCACGCGCACCAAAATACGCAGGCGGGTTTCCCACTGCGCCCCGCGCACCAGCCCGGCGGCACGCCGCACGGAAAAGCCCTGCGGGCAGCGCATCACCGCGAACGCGCCGCTGGCTGTGCTCCCGGCAAGCGCCTCCTCGATTTCGCTGTCGAGCGCGCCGCTTGCCACGTCGAGCAGGGTGCGCTCATCCACCAGGTCGCTCAGGCGCGCGCGCTCGGCCTGGGCTTCGGTCAGCTGCTCCCGGGCCTGCTCAAGCAGCTTGAGGCGGCTTGCCGCCTTCTGTACCGCCGCGATCAGCCCGGTCTGGCTGAATGGCTTGAGCAGGTAATCGACCGCGCCCAGGTCAAGCGCTTCACGCATAAAAGCAAAGTCGCTGTAGGCGGTCAAAAAGATAATCTGGCAGTTTTCCCATTGGGCGCGCAGCCGCCGGGCGGCCTGTACGCCGTCCAGCACCGGCATCACCAAATCCAGGAACACCATATCCAGCCGGGGCAGGTCGCGCGCCTGCTCTACGGCGCGCTGCCCGTTTTCGGCCAGCACCAGCCGCGCGTCCGGCAGGATGGCGCGCAGGTTTTCGGCAATCGCGTTGCGGGTGACAGTCTCGTCCTCCGCAATCAGGATATGATAGCTCATAGGGCGTCCTCCTTGTTGTGATTTTCCGCCCAGGCAAGGGGCAGTTCCATACGGATACAGGTGCCGATATTGCGGCGGCTCACCACGCGGAAGGTGCTTCCGGGGCACAGGATTGCCAGCCGCTTGGCGACATTGACCACGCCGATGCCGGAATTCTGCCCGGCGGGCACATCCTCCAGGCGGTTGAGCCGCCTGCAAACGGCGGCGTCCATGCCGACGCCGTTGTCGGTGACGATAACACGAAGCGCGCCGCTGCGAATGCCGATTTTCACGCGGATGGAGCCTCCCTGCTCCTTGGGCACCACGCCGTGGGAGACGGCGTTTTCGACCAGCGGCTGAAGGGTAAAGGTGGGGATGCTGTACGCCTCCGGCGGGACCTCGCACTCGACCCAAAAGACCACGCGGTCGAGAAAACGGGACTCTTGAATGTACATATAACTGTACAGAATATCCAGCTCCTGCTGGATGGTTACGCGGTCCTGCCGGGTATACAGGTTGTGGCGGAGCAGGACGGACAGCTGCTGAATCAGGGAAGCGGTTTCATCCGCGTTTTCCCGCTGCGCGGTCTGTGAAATGATGGTGAGCGTATTAAAGAGGAAATGCGGGTTAATCTGCTGCTTGAGCACGGCGAGCTTGGCGGCGGAGAGCCGGTTCTCGGCGTCGATATGCTCAAGCCGCTCCTCGTAAAGCTCGCGTGTCAGCTCTTCCTTTTCCTGCTGCGCGGTCAGCAAATTGCGGCAATCATCCTTCATACGGTTAAACGTGTGTGTCAAATCGCCGATTTCATCCACGCTGTCAACCACGCGGACATCGGGAATGTCCATCTGGTTGGCGGCAAGCGTCCGCGCGGCGTCGGCGAGCGCGATGACAGGCTGGATAATCTGTCCGGAAAACCAGCGCTGCACCTGAAACAGGATCATCCCGGAAACGAGCAGCAGCACGGCCAGCAAGCAGGGCGCAAGGAAAAGGATCCGGCTCTGCACCTGATAGAGGGAATTCCCCTCCCGCAGGTTTTCCTGTATCATCTGTTCCAAATAGGTATCGATATAATCGCCAATCTCGACGATCTCATAATACTTGACATAGTAATCGGTGGTATGCAGCCCATAGCTCCCCATCCGGAACAACTCCCGCACCCGTTTCTCATAGGTGGCATAGGTGCGCAGGATGGCGTTTTTTAGCATCCGGGACTCCTCGCTCTGCCTGCGCGGGTCGTCAGGGAAGCGCCGGAACAGCGCCCACCCGCGCGCAAACTGGTCCTCTATCAGCCGCCGCGTCTCCTGATTCGGGGCGATCTCATATCCGGCAACCGCGCGCCCCAAATCGCTCATCGCCGTCATGGCGTCGCTTTGCAGGTAACTGGTATCAAACAGCCGCTTAAAACTGTAATTATAGTAGGCAAGCGAAGCGGTACAGCTAAAGGAAATGACGAACAGCAGGCAAAAGGACAGCGCACCGACCGCTTTGGCTTTCATTTTGAGCGGCATTGCGCGAAGCCTTCCGGCAGCCGAAGCAAAGAAACTCATACAGACCCCTCCTGTCCCGATTGTACAACATCACGTTCCCCCACGCAAGGGAATTGCCCGCCTCCGGCGGAGGCAAGGGGCGCCCGACCCTCCGCAGGCATGGATGGGGGATTTCCAGCCGCCCAAAACCGCCGTCCCCCTTTGCAGGGGAGGGCTTGCTTCTCCCGCAGCGCTTTCCATCTGCTGACAAAAGCAGCAGGGGCACACCGCAAGTGCGGCGCGCCCCTGCTGCTTTTTCAGGAGAGATATGACATAAAGAAAGGTATATTCCGGTATAAGGTCTTAGGAACTGTGAATCAACTAATTGTGACAAGCGTGCCGCAGGCTCTTTCGCCTGTCAGGGAAAAGCAACGCAGTATGGCGGAAGAAGATGCAGGCGATTGTCGCAAGTTATTTTTGAACCGTTCCTTAGAGCACAACGCCGTCCTTGAAAATCGAGATTTCACGGAAGCCGTGCTGTTCGGTGCAGGTCTGCTCGCCGCTGGCGACGTGCAGCACGTAATCCAGCAGCCGCCGTCCAGCCGCGTCAAGGGGTTCGCCCTCGGCAACCGTGCCCGCGTTGAAGTCAATCCAGCCACGCTTTTTCTCAAACAGCGCGGTATTGGTCGAAATCTTGACGGTCGGGGCGGGAGCGCCAAACGGCGTGCCGCGCCCGGTGGTAAACAGAATCAGGTGTGCGCCCGCAGCGGTCAGCGCGGTTGCGGAAACCAAATCATTGCCCGGCCCGGACAGCATATTGAGGCCCTTGGTCCTGACCTGCTCGGCATAGCCCAGCACATCGACCACCGGCGCGCTGCCGCCCTTCTGGACGCAGCCGCAGGATTTATCCTCCAGTGTGGTTATGCCGCCCGCCTTGTTGCCGGGGCTGGGGTTCTCGTAAACCACCTGCCCATGGCTTGCAAAGTAGTGCTTAAAGTTGTTAATCATATCGGCGGCCTTGTCGAAAACATCCTGGTCAACACAGCGTTCCATCAGGATGTTTTCCGCGCCGAACATCTCGGGCACCTCGGTCAAAATGGTCGAGCCGCCCATCGAAATCAGCAGGTCGGAGAACCGGCCAACCGTCGGGTTCGCGGTGATGCCGGACAGGCCGTCCGAGCCGCCGCACTTCATGCCGACGACCAGTTCGCTTGCCGGGATTGGCTCGCGCCCGAACTTCCCAGCGTACTCCGCCAGCTCCGCCAGCAGCGCCGAGCCTGCCGCGTGCTCGTCCTCGACCTCCTGGCAAACCAGGAACTTGACGCGCTCGTCGTCCCACTCGCCCAGCTCGGTTTTGAACTGGTCAAGCGTCAGGTTCTCGCAGCCCAGCCCGAGCACCAGCACGCCCGCCGCGTTCGGATGGCGCACCAGCGCCGCCAGCAGCTTGCGGGTCTGCGCGTGGTCGTCGCCCATCTGGCTGCACCCAAACGGGTGCGGGAAGGTGTACAGCCCGTCAACCGTGCCGCCCACCAAATGCTGGTTCTCGCGCACCAGCCGCTGGGCAATCGAGTTGACACAGCCAACCGTCGGGATAATCCATAATTCGTTGCGGATAGCGGCGCGCCCGTCGGCGCGGCGGAAACCCATAAACGTAGCAGGCTCAAACGCCGGGAGCGGCTCAAAATTGGGGTTATAAACGTAGTCGCTTTCTTCGGAAAGGTCGGTCTTGACGTTGTGGACATGCACCCACTCGCCAGCCTTGACCGCATTGCTGGCGTGGCCGATCGGATAGCCGTATTTCACAATCTTTTCGCCCTCGGCGAGGTCGCGCAGCGCCATTTTATGCCCGCGCCCGATATCCTCGGCGGCGGTTACCGTGACGCCGTTCAGCTCGACGGCCTCCCCCTTGCCGATGTCGGCAAGCGCGACCGCGACATTATCGTTCGGGTGGATATGAAGCATCTTCATCATCGCAAAAACCTCCTGCTTAGAGGCAGGACTGCATTGCAGCCTTTGCCCCCTGCCCGCGTACCATATGCAGCCCCTTGACAACCGCGTCCTCAAAGCCTGCAATCCTGGTCAAATCCTGGCCCCACATCTGCTCATTCGTCATGACGGCATGAACAAGATCTTCCACGGAGTCATCCTTATGCGCCGCGTAGAATTCCAGCGCCCAACGGTCGTCGTTCGCCACATAGTCGTTGCCCTTCGGGCGGCGGCAGACCAGTCCCTTGTCGTTCAGCTCCTGGATATCGTTGGAGAAAAACGCGATATAGCAGGCAAAGCTCATCGTCAGGCAGGCCGGAAGCTTGCCGGTCTTTTCGATATACTCCAGGAAGCTCGGCATATTGCGTGCGCGCCACTTGGAGGTGGAGTTGAGCGAAATGCTCATCAGCTCATGGTTGACAAAGGGGTTGTTGAAGCGGTCCTGTACCGCCGCCGCGAACGCGTCCAGGTCGGCCTTGTCCAGCGGCAGGGTCGGGATCACTTCCTCGTTCAGCATCTTGTTCATGAAGCCGCGCACGGTATCGTCCTGCATGCAGTCGCGGACGATATCGAAGCCCGCCAGATACGCGCCCAGCACAAAGCCGGTGTGCGCGCCGTTCAAAATACGGACCTTGCGTTTCTTATAGGGTGTCACGTCCGGCACGACCGGGCAGTTCAGGCCAGCCGCCTTGAAGGGCAGCTTCTCTTCGAGCCATTCGGGGCCTTCGATATTCCAAACGCCGAACACCTCGCCGACGTCAATCAGCTCGTCATGGTAGCCGTTCTCCTGCTCAATGCGGGCCACCTCCTCGGGGTCGCGGATACGGCCGGGGACAATCCGGTCAACCAGCGTGGAGCAGAACGTGCAGGTGCCCAGCCATTCGGTGAACGCAGGCTCGAGCTTCCACTGCCCGACGTACTGATCAACACACTTCTTTAGCTCTTTGCCGTTGTTGTCAATCAGCTCACAGGACAGGATCACCAATCCGCCCTTGCCCGCCTGCCAGCGCTTGTAAAGCACCTGGGTCAGCTTGCCGGGGAAGGAGGATGCCGGGCAGTCGTCCTTCTGGCAGGACGGGTCATAGACGATACCGGCCTCGGTCGTGTTGGAAACCACATATTCCAAATCATCCGAAACGGCAACCTTCATCATTTCCTCATAGTCCGCCTTTTCGTAGGGGTTCAGGCAGCGGCTGACCGAAGAAATCACGCGCTTGCGGTCCACCTTTTCGCCGTTTTCACGGCCGCGCAGGTACAGGGTATACAGGCCGTCCTGCTCATTAATCAGCTTGGCCAGGCCGGGGGCGATGGGCTGCACCAGGACGCACTTGCCGTTCCAGCCAACCTTCTCATTCGCCATATCAAACCAGTAGTTGACAAACGCGCGCAGGAAGTTACCCTCGCCAAACTGCAAAACACGTTCGGGGGCGCTTTCCAGAAGATAACGATCATAATGCAGTTTCTTTAAAGTCTTATAAGATAATTTTTCCATAAAAGGGGTGTCTCCTTTTTACATTCTTAAATTTACGAAAACAAAATATAATGCCGCAAAAGCCTGTAATTGCTGATTATTATAGAATCATTGCGTTTTTTACGCAGAGCTGACCTTCTCACGGGTAACAAATACGCTGAGAAGGATTGCGGTGAGAAGCAGCGCCGTCAAAAGGACTACGACGCCCATCCCCGCCTGAATGCCCATACGTTCCGCCACCAGCCCGACGATGGCAGGTGTCAAAATACCGCCGATGCTGCCCGTGAAATTCATTGCCGCGCTGCCGAAGTCATTGCCGCGGATCGCGGCGCTGCCCAGCGAAAACGCCGACGGGTAAATCGTCGCCATGAACAAACCGACGCCGATAATGCCCGCAATCACCATACCCGGCGTGCGGCTGCTGAATACGACCAGGAAGCAGGCAAAGAAGCCGAACCCGTCCACAAGCAGCAGCCTGCGCACCGGGATTTTGCCGCTGAGCGCCGCCCCCGCCAGCCGACCGAAGAAGATTACCAGCCAGAGCAGACTGCTCATCATCTGCGACTGCTCCAGCAGGAGCACGCCCGTGTCCGTAAAATAGGTAACCAGCCAGCCCATGATGGCGTACTCTGACGAAATGTAGCAAAACAGCATCAGTCCGCCCAGCCAGAACCGTTTGTCCCGCAGGAAGCCGAAATCCACATGGGAGATCCCGCGCTCCTTCTGCCGCTCGGCGGGAAGCTGCATCCGCGCGTAAACCGCAATCTGCGTCAGCACCAGCAGCATCAGCCCGCAGGCTGTCACCCGCCAGCCGTACTCCGGCCAGTGCCCCGTGCAGAAAATCATGAACAGCGGCGAGAGCAGCGCCCCCACCGCAAAGCAGCCGTGCGCCAGGTTATAGCCCTGCGTCGCGCGCGGTTCGCGCAGTGTGCTCATCATAGTGTTTGAAAAATTTGAGTTGCCGCCCCTTGCGATGCCGGTCATAAAACAGGCCGCAATCAGCGCCGCCGGCGCGCCGATACCTGACGCAAAAATCAAGTACCCCGCCGCCATCCAGACCGAGGTTGTCAAAATGCTGCGCCTGCGCCCCAGATAGGCGGGGAGGATGCCCGTCAGCACGATTGCCGCAAGGTTGCCGATGGACTGGCACGAAAGCAGCACGCCGGACAGGTCATAGCTGAAGCCGTAGCTTGCCTGAAGGTAGGGGATAAACGAGCCAAGCGGCTGGGAAGCCGCGCCGCTGACGAAGAACGTATAGAGTACCGTCCGCATCAGCGTCAGCTCGCGCTGCTCACCGGGTGTATGAATCTGTTGCAAGTTTGCATTGCCTCCGGAAAAAACAGCCCGGGGCAAACGGCATGGAATGAGGGCCGGAGAAAGGAGTTTGGGGAATTGAAAGCCGTCCCTCTGCCGTTTGCCTTCGGCTATTGTGAGATTGTCTGATGAAAACGGCTTTATTCGATACCAAAGTACCGCGCCGCGTTGTTGTAGCAGATGCCCTTGACGATCTTTTCGAGCGCCTTTTCATCCGCCGGGTACTCGCCGTTTTCGACCCAGGCGCCGATCAGGTTGCACATGATGCGGCGGAAATAGTCGTGGCGGGTGTAGGACAGGAAGGAGCGCGAGTCGGTCAGCATGCCGACGAAGTTGCCGAGCAGGCCGAGGTTCGCGAGGGATTTCATCTGCGCTTCCATGCCGGACTTGGTGTCATTGAACCACCATGCCGAGCCATGCTGAATCTTGCCCGGGACCTCATCGGACTGGAAGCAGCCCAGGATGGTGCCGATCTGCTCGTTGTCAACCGGGTTCAGGGAATAGAGGATGGTCTTGGGGCACTCTCCGGAATCGTTCAGCGCGCTCAGGAATGCCGCGATGCTTCCCGCGCAGTCGTTCGTAGCAATCATGTCAAAGCCGGTGTCCGGGCCGAGCTTTGCATACATCTTTTCGTTCACATTGCGCAGGCAAGAGTAATGCAGCTGCATCACAATGCCCAGCCGATGGTATGCCTTGCCCAGGCACATCAGGACAGCGGTCTGATAGCCCTCGGCTTCCTCAAGGGAAACCGTGCCGCCCGCCATAACCTTCTGATAAGCCGCGTTCGCTGCCTCGTCGCTGACCGGGCGGAACGGGATATAATCCAGGCCGTGGTCGGAAGCGCGGCAACCCACCTTGGCGAAGAACTCCAGCCGCTCAACAATCGCGGCGCGCACATCGTCCAGGGTTTCCAGCTTGTCCTTGCCGACCGACTTGGCAAGTGCCGCCATATAATCGGCAAAGCCGGGTTTATTGATATTGATGGCCTTGTCCGGGCGGAAGGACGGGCAGACCTTGCACTTGATGGTATCGTCCGCCGCAATCTTCTCGTGCCATTCCAGGGTATCAACCGGGTCGTCTGTCGTACCGATGAACGCCACGTTGGACTGCTCAATCAGCCCGCGGACGGTCATATTCGGGTCATGCTGAAGCTTGTCGTTGCACTTGTCCCAGATTTCCTTGTAATTTTCAGTGTTCAGGTAGCCGTCTACGCCGAAATACTTGTGCAGCTCCAGGTTGCACCAATGGTACATGGGGTTGCCAATCGCCATTTCCAGCGCGGCGACAAACTTTTCAAAACGCTCAATGCCGCTCTTATCGCCCGTGATATACGCCTCGGGCGTGCCATTCGAGCGCATGACGCGCCACTTGTAGTGGTCGCCGAAATAGGTGCCGTCCGGGTTCCTGCCGCCCAGCCAAACCTGCGCCAGGTCGTCAAAGCGGCGGTTCTCGTAAATTTCCTTCGGGGAGATGTGGCAGTGGTAGTCTAGCAGCGGCATTTCCGCGGCATAGTCGTGGTAAAGGTGCTTTGCAGTTTCGGTTTCCAGCAGGAAATCCTTGTCCATAAATTTTTTCATTGCTTGTCAGGGCTGTACGCCCTTCACACTCCTTTCGTCCTTTTGCGTTTGTATTCCAAATAATGCACTCTTTTAGCGGGACGGCAGTTCCCTCCCTGCCGCCATTTTCTCTACAATATGTGCAGCCAATCAAAATGGGCGCACGTAAGGCTATCGTTTTGTACAAATATATTTCCCACAAGGACACGGTGCCCATCCGTCTTTTCGCACAAAAATGGGCTGCGAAATTTAGTAAATCGGTTTACCAACCGAGTACAAAACCTCCCTACTGGCACGGACGCCCCAATATCCACCGCCGGCCAACCCGGCGGTGGATATCATGGGGTTTTTCAGCGTAACAGGAACCCGTCCAAAATCAGGCCGCTGCGCCGCTTGCCAGCACGCTCGGCAGCCACAGACTGATACCCGGGATAAAGGTGATCAGCAGCAGCGCGAGAATCATGCAGATATAGAAGGGCAGGGTTGCCTTGACGACCTTTTCCATTGGCAGCTTTGCGACCGCCGAACCGATGAACAGCACCGCGCCAACCGGCGGCGTCAGCAGGCCGATGCCGCAGTTCAGGATCACCATAATGCCGAACTGGATCGGGTCAATGCCGATTTGCTGCGCGATGGGCAGCAGGATGGGGGTTGCAATCAGGATGATCGGCGCCATATCCATGATGCAGCCGAGTACCAGCAGGATAAGGTTCAGCAGCAGCGCGATGATAATTTTGT
This sequence comes from uncultured Clostridia bacterium, assembly GCA_910586575.1. Taxonomy (GTDB): domain Bacteria; phylum Bacillota; class Clostridia; order Oscillospirales; family Butyricicoccaceae; genus QXXE01. The sequence goes on from CAJUJQ010000001.1 coordinate 82,765, forward strand.
TGCTGGTCAGGCCAATAATGGCATTTGCAGCCAGTTCCGGCACATGCAGCATCGTCAGGCAGTTGCCAAACACGGCGGAAGTCGCAATCAGGATCATAACGATGGACAACGTGTTGACGCACTCTTCCAGCGCATTCCAGACACCCTTCCAGTTAAGCCCCTTATAAATGAATACCGAAACAATCAGCGAATAGATAACCGCGATAGCAGCAGACTCGGTTGCGGTGAACACGCCGCCGACAACGCCGAATACCACAATCACGATAGCCAGCAGCGCCCAGATGGACACCGAAAGCTGACGGAGGAAATTCATAATGCTGAACTTTTCACCCTTGGGGTAATTGCGCTTGACCGAAATAATGTAGGAACCGATCATCAGGCAGCCAGCCAGCAGCGCGCCCGGCACATAGCCCGCCAGGAACAGGGAGCCGACCGAGATGCCGCCCGCCGTAGTCGCGTAAATAACCATGTTATGGGAGGGCGGGACGAGCAGGCCCTCACAGGAAGAGGTAATGGTAACCGCCGTCGAGAAATCCGCGTCATAGCCCTGATCGACCATCATCGGGATCAGGATGGAGCCGAGCGACGCGGTATCCGCAGCCGCCGAACCGGAAATGCCGCCGAAGAAATAAGAAGCGACGATGTTTACCATTGCCATGCCGCCGCGCATCCAGCCGACACACGAATTGGCGAGGTCAATGAGCTTTTGCGAAATACCGCCCGAACCCATCAGTACGCCCATGGTAATAAAGAACGGAACCGCCATCAGGGAGAAGGAGCTGATGCCCTTGACCATCAGACGGCAAACCTCGGAAAGGCTGCCGCCCTGCACGAGCAGGCAGAACACTGAGGACAGGCCGACCGCATACGCAATCGGGAAGCGCAGGAAGATCATGACGAAGAAGCTTCCCAGCAGGACCAGAATGGCTAACGACTGTACACTCATGCCGCATTCTCCTCCTTCACATACATGCTCTTAATATGGTTGTAAATCGACTCGATTTCAAAAATAATCATCGCAAAACCCGCAACAGGGACTGGGAGGTACATCCAGAACTTGGAGAGCCACGTTATGGAAATATAGTTGCCTCGCCCGCCGAGGGTGGTGGCATACTGCCAGCCGACAATCAGCATGATAAAGCCGAGTGCCATAACCGCGATATCGGCCAGGATATCCAGGGCCTTGATAACATTCTTGTTCAGGTACGCGTCGAATGAGGTCATGCGGATATGTGCGCCGCGGCGGATCGAAAGCGCTGCGGAAAGTACCGCCATGTAGCTCATCAGGGTGAGGACAATTTCTTCGCTCCATGCGGGGTCGGGAATAAACGAAATGTAACGCCCCGCAACCGCCATGGACGTGATCGCGATATCCGCAATCAGCAGCAGCTTACAGATAACCATGACAATCTTGTAGGTGATATCATATGCCGGCCTAATTTTATCAAGCGTTTTGAAGATACCAGGCATAACGCTCCTCCATTCTCTATTACTCTTTTTTTACCCATAAAAGGGGCGCAAGGGCATTGCCCTGCGCCCCTCAGCTTGGCTTTTGTTATTGCAACGCAGTTTACTTCATATCAACGAGCTGCTGATACAGATCTTCATAACCAGAGGTGTTCGCGGCGATGACGCCCTGAACAGCCTCAACCCAAGCGCTCTTGTCCGGAACGTCAACAACGTTGCAGCCGCTGGCTTTCAGCTCTTCCAGAACCTTGTTTTCTTCTTCTTCGGACAGGCTCGCGTTAAACGCCTGTGTATCCCTGCCTGCCTCATACAGCACTGCCTGCTGTGCTTCGGTCAGCTTGTTCCAGGCGTTGTCGCAGATAACGACCTGGATTGCGCCCAGTGTGTGGCCGTCAAGAATCAGGTTGTTCGCAACTTCCGGGAACGCATTGGACTTGTAGTTCGCGATCGGCTGCTCAGCGCCGTCCACAACGCCGGTCTGGAGCGCGGAATACAGCTCACCGAAGGAAACAACCGTCGGGGAAGCGCCAAGGCCTTCAACCAGGCCGTTCATAACCGGGTCATTGGAAACGCGCAGCTTCATGCCCGCCAGATCGCCGATATCGGCAACCGGCTCCTTGGTGAAGAAATGGCGGAAGCCTTCTTCGCCGTAGAAGATGCCGCGCAGCGGCAGGCCGTTCTCCTGGGGCTCGTTGAGGAAGTCGGGCGCAAGTTCGGAGTTTGCGAAGTTCCACCAGTGGTCACGGGACTCAAAGGTGTAGGGCAGCGAGAGCAGCATAGACTTCTGGCAACCGTAGCCGGTCAGCGCGAACGCGGAAATACGGGAAATATCGATCGAGGTAGAACCGCCGACCATTGCGTCGAGCACGTCGTTCTCGGAACCGAGGACGCCTGCGGGCTGGAGGTCGATGGTGATGGAGCCGCCGGAAAGCTCTTCAACCTTTTCTTTGAAGTGCTGGCCGGTCTGTCCGACGATGGTATCCAGCGGGTTTACCTCCGCGTATACGAGAGTGACCGCAGGGTCGTTTGCAACGTCGCTGGTGTCAGTGCTTGCGGAATCCTGCGCGGGGGTGCTGGAACCGCCGTCCGTCGCCGCGTCGCCGCTGCCACCGTCATTGCCGCCGCTGCCGCCGCATGCAGTGAGGCTCATAATCATCAGGGCCGCGAGCATTGCAGAAATAATCTTCTTCATTTTCTGTAATTCCTCCTTATTATCGTTGGAAGCGGCGTACTCCTTTCAGGCGCCGCTTCCGAGAGCCGTGCAAGAATTGGTTTTTTCTTGCAATCACTGTAGCCATCATACCACGCTGATATGTTAGTGTCAATGTCCTTATCGTAAAATCTCCAATAAACACAACATCCGGCAAAAATTTTTATGCAGAATTGCTACGGGCTGCGGCAAAAAATGGCAAGAATTTTCAGGAAGGGCAATAATTTTATATTCCTCTTGCCGTTTCCTGCAAAGCACAAACCGCCCGGCCCTTCTGCCGGAGGATGGGCCGGGGGACCGGGCGGTCCCTGTCCGGCCTGTTCGAAAAGCAAACCTTATGCATCATTCCCTCCGCGGCGCGGCGGGCGCTTCCGCCGGCAGGAAATACTGCGGGTACCGCGCAAGCAGGAGCGGGATATCCTCATCCAGCCTGCGCAGATGGTTGGTCAGGCATTCGGCCAGGCGCTGCTTCTGCCCGCTTTCCAGCGCGCGGATCAGCTCCTGATGCCCCATAATGACATTTTCGCTGATACGGCTCGAGCGCAGGCTGAGCAGCCGGACACGGTGATAATGGGTACAGCTTTGGAACATGACCTCCCAGCTGAACAGCTGCCCGGCCTCCTCGAACAGCAGCCGGTGGAACGCGTCATCACTTTCCTGCAAATCCTCGTACCGCCCCTCAAGCCCGGCAAGGATTTGCTCCTCAATCAGCGCGTTCATTGCCTGAAGGCAGCCGGCGCTGCCGCGCTCGGACAGGCAATCCGCCACGTGAAGCTCCAGGCCCTCCCGCAGGAAGCGCCCCTGGAGCACGCGTGAAAGGTCAATCAGGGAAACCGTCGTTTCCCGCTGGGGCAGGATGTTCACCAGCCCGTCCCGCTGTAAGCGGATGAACGCCTCGCGCACTGGCGTGCGGCTGACGCCGAGCCGTGCGGCCAGCTCCTGCGTGTGCAGCGGCTCACCGGGTGCGAGCGTCAGCCGCATCATCGCCGCGCGCAGCTGCAAGTAGATCCTGTCCTGGCTGCTTTCCCCCCGCTGCATCACCGCACCTCCTTCAATCATAAAATATGTATCGCTTTTCATGCGCCATGGAATGCTATACTCGCGAATGAAAAGATTTGCCGTATTCACCCACCCTGCCCGCCATCCGT
>CAJUJQ010000002.1 GCA_910586575.1 uncultured Clostridia bacterium
CGCCTTCATCCACCCGTACAGTGTCCCTTTGGGCACTCCCAGTTCCCTCGCGGCCTTCTCCGTCCCGATCTATTTGGCCAGCTTTACCGCTTGCTCCTTATACTCCTTCTCGTAGTTCCTCTGTGCTCTTCCCATCTTTGACACCTTCCTTTTTGCTTTATTTTACCTTCTTTTTCTTCGAGTGAAAAGTGTCTGCTTTTTTTATACCATATCATAATGCGAAAGTCGGCGCAGCTTGACGTTACGCCGACCCTCGCTTAAAATGTTTTCTTACGTTACCAGCCTATTTGGCTGTCCTCTGTTTTTCGGTTAGGTTGGGACCATTGCTGCTCAGCGTACGGCGACGCACTCCACTTCAACCTTTGCGCCCATCGGCAGCGCCGCCGCCTGGACACAGGAACGTGCGGGCGCGTTCTCCGGGAAATACTTCCCATAAACCGCGTTAAACGCCGCGAAATCCGCCATATCCGACAGGAAACAGGTGGTCTTGACGATACGGTCCATTCCCACCCCGGACTCGGCAAGGACAGCCTTCAGGTTCTTCATCACCTGCTCGGTCTGCTCCTCGATGGTCTGCGCGGTGATTTTGCCGCTCGCCGGGTTAATCGGGATCTGTCCCGAGGTAAACACAAGTTTTTCGGTCATAATCCCCTGGGAATAGGGACCAATCGCGGCGGGTGCAAGCTCCGATGAAATAACTTTCCTCATGATAATATCCTCTCTTCCTCAGCTGTGCAGCTTTTTCATGCGCAGCTGGTTATTTAAGATTTTTTTACGGATGCGGACGCTCTTGGGGGTAATCTCCAACAGCTCGTCCTCCTTGATGAATTCGAGCGCTTCCTCAATGGACATGACATGCGGCGGGATCAGGCGCAGCGCGTCATCCGAGCCGGAAGCGCGGGTGTTGGTCAGCTGTTTCTTTTTGCAGACGTTGACCGCCATATCCTCACTCTTGGGGGTGCAGCCGATGACCATGCCTTCATATACCTGTACGCCCGCGCCGATAAACAGCGTGCCGCGCTCCTGCGCGTTGAACAGGCCGTAGGTAATCGATTCGCCGGTTTCAAAGGCAATCATGGAACCGGTCGAGCGCTTTTGAATCTCGCCGCGGTAGGGCTGGTAGCTGTGGAATACCGAGCTGAGCACGCCCTCGCCACGGGTATCGGTCAAAAATTCGTTGCGATAGCCGAACAGGCCGCGCGCCGGGACCAGGAACTCGACACGCATACGGTCGCCCTTGGGGTTCATGGAAACCAGCTCGCCCTTGCGGGACCCCATCTTTTCCATGACCGAGCCGACCGCGTCCTGCGGTACGTCGGCAATCATGCGTTCAATCGGCTCACACTTTACGCCGTCAACCTCTTTGAGCAGTGCGCGCGGCGCGCCGACCTGGAACTCGTAGCCCTCGCGGCGGAGGTTTTCAATCAGGATGGACAGGTGCATCTCGCCGCGTCCGCAGACGCGGAAGGATTCGGTCGTCTCCGTTTCGTTAACGCGCAGGGAAACGTCCTTGAGCAGCTCGCGGAACAGGCGGTCGCGCAGGTGGCGGGAGGTAACATATTTGCCCTCTTTCCCCGCGAACGGGCTGTCGTTGACCGAGAAATACATTTCGACCGTCGGCTCGGAAATCTTGACGAACGGCAGCGCTTCGACCTTTGCCGGGTCGCAAATCGTCTCGCCGATGGTGATATTTTCGATACCGGAGAAACAAACGATGTCGCCCGCATCGGCGCTCTCGACCGGCGTGCGGCCCAGGCCGTCAATCGCGTACAGTGTCACCAGCTTGGAGTTGTACGGCGTGGTGTGCCCGTGGTAGTCGCAAACAGTTACCTGCTGGCCAACCCGCACGGTGCCGCGCTCAATGCGCCCGATGCCGATGCGCCCAACGTAATCATTATAGTCAATCGACGAAACCAGCATCTGCATCGCGCCTTCGCCGTCCACATGCGGCGCAGGGATATGCTCCATAATCTGCTCGAACAGGGGCGTTAAATCGCTGCCCCCGGTGTTCGGCGACATGGACGCGGTGCCCGCGCGGCCGGAACAGTAAACAATCGGGCTGTCGAGCTGTTCGTCGGTCGCGTCCAGGTTGAGCAGCAGCTCGAGCACCTCGTCGCCAATTTCATTCAGCCGCGCGTCCGGGCGGTCGATCTTATTGACAACAATAATAATCTTGTGCCCGAATTCCAGCGCCTTTTGCAGCACGAAACGGGTTTGGGGCATCGGACCCTCGGCAGCGTCCACCAGCAGCAGCACGCCGTCTACCATTTTGAGCACGCGCTCCACCTCGCCTGAAAAATCGGCGTGGCCCGGCGTATCTACAATATTGATTTTTGTCCCTTTATAATGCACCGAGGTGTTTTTCGATAGGATTGTAATGCCGCGTTCGCGCTCAATGTCGTTGGAGTCCATCACGCGCTCCTCGACCACCTGGTTTTCCCGGAAGGTACCCGCCTGTTTGAGCATCTGATCGACCAGCGTTGTTTTGCCGTGATCGACATGTGCGATAATCGCAATGTTCCTTAAATCATCTCTAACCATAAAAGCCTCCAAATCGGGGTATTTTTCATCGTGTTATATTATACCCTGCGGCACAGCCTTTTTCCAGATATGGATATGTAAAATTTCCGCACGGGGCCGGCGGAAAAACTGTGCGAAATTTTCCGCGCGGCCCGCCCAAGCGCAAAAAAACCGGAAATCTGCATCGTTTCCGGTTTTCGCCGCTTCCGGCAATCATGAAAACTATTCCGCAAAATTGCGCTCTGCCGCGTCGAGCATCCCCCGCAGCTCTGCCAGCTCTTCCCGGGTGAACATCCGATCCCCCAGCATCCGCGCAAACAGCAGCTTGGCGGAGCCGTCATAAAGCAGCTCAAGGAAGGATGCGTTCTCCCGCCGCTGGATTTCCTCCCGCGCGATCGTCGGCTCGCAGACAAAGCCGGGGTCGGTGCGCTTCAGCAGCCCTTTTCCGACAATCCGCGTGACCAGGGTATAGACCGTGTTTTTCGACCAGCCCGTTTCAGGCATCAGGATTGCGGCAATACGGCTGGCGCGGATGGGATGTTCCTTCCAGACAACGTTCATGACTTTCAGTTCACAGGGCTGTAAATCCCGCTGTTTCATTGCGTTTCCTCCGTTTTGTGTATATTAGACCTGTTCGGAAACTGTTGGCGCACCCCCGGTTCCCGAATCGGTCTAGTGGTCCATCCGGTTAGAAAATTGGAGTTGGAGCGGGATTTTCGCAGGGCAAGGCAGAGGACGCAGGCGGGCCGACGCCCGCCAGGGACGATAACGCAGCCATGCGGAAATCCAGCCCGAGGATGGCTTTGATTTCTGGCCGGATGGAGCACTGAATTTTGCCCATGGTTTGATGGAAAAAAGTTCCTGAAAAACCGCAGGCCCTGTTTTAATACTGATTTGGTAGGGAAATTTTATCACAGCTTGCCGCAAAAGTAAATTACAATTCGGTAACAAGTCTACCTTTTAGGATAAAAAGGCCCTGCCCCGGCAGAGGTGGGACCGCCGGTGCAGCCATCGGGCCGCACCGGCGGAAGTCTCTGTCAGGGCAAGGCCCTGGCCGCGCGCAAAGCGCAGGCATGTATGTCACGTCAAATGCCAATAGAAACGCACCGTGGCCGGGTAAGGAAATGAAAGAAATGAACAATGTTGGGGGAAATGGAGGATTTGAAAACAGGAGAAATATAGCAAATGCAGCCCCGGCGGCGTTTCCGCTGTCTCTATATATCAGTATACCGGCGTAAAGCACGTTTGTCAAACCCAAAGGGGCAATTTCCACCTGCCAATATCCGGAAGGGTGCGCGGGCAGTTGAAATCCGCCCCTCCGCTGTGTTATACTGGATTAGGAACCTGAAATCGTATAAATGGTTCACCGGATACAGGAGGATTGACAAACCATGCCGGAACATACTTCAAAGGATACTGTCGGCCCCGTCCGCAACCCGTCCCTGGACACCGACCCCATGGCGCCCGCCATCGAGGACCGGCTCGACGAAATCCGTTCGCTGCTGGAACGGATGCTTGCGCTTGCCGAAATTTCCGCGGACGACGGCACGGCAGACCCCGAACGGCAGGCGCTCCAGCAGGAGCTGGAACGGCTGCGCCGACAGATCGACTTGCTTGCCGAACAGATGTAATTTTTCGTTCAAAAAATGATGCAAACGCTGTTTGTCGGTTATATTGACTAAATTTGGCGCATGTGATTTGTGTCATATGACGAAAATCCGGCGCGATTTCCGTTGGAAACCGGCAGTTTACCTCTGGATTTTCTGCATGGAAAGAGGTAAGATATCATCATGCAGGACGGCAGGGAAGCAAAAATCCCGCGCCGTATCGCAAATTCGCTTTCTATTTCGATATTATCATGGAAGGAGGCGCAAAATCATGTTCCGCGAATATTTTAACGGTTTGGTGGATGCTCGTATGAATGAGCTGTCCCTGATGCAGCGCCAGCTGCGCCGTGCAAAGAAAAATACCAACCGGTAATGAAATGAAGGGAGGACGGTTCCAGACTGTTTTCCCCCTCACAAAAGGCCGCCCTTTTTTGAGCGGCAGCATAATGAGGCTGACATGCAGTTTTTCGCATGCCAGTCTCACTTTTTTGCCCTCCGGTTAGAAGTGTGAGAAGCCGGAAGAGGGCGTTATGAGAAGCGGTTTATTTTAAGAGAAGTGAAAAGAGGACAAATAAGTTACGGGACAAGGGCTTTCAGCTTTGCGAGGTATTCTTCCGCGTTTTCGGGGGTAATCACGTTACAGCCGGTATCGATGAATTCGGGGAGCGTCTCGCCTTCGAGCGCGTCCACCAGGCTGACAACCGCCTGATAGCCCATATTGTACGGGTCCTGCGCAACCGTGCAGGAAATTCTGCCGTCAATGACCGCCTGTACGCCGGACGAAATCCCATCGAATCCGCATACGATAATCCCTTCGCGGCCTGCCGAGGCAATCGCCCTGGAAGCGCCGAGCGCAACGTCATCCGCGCAGCATACGACAGCATCCAGCGCTGGGTTCGCGGACAGGACGCCTTCCATCACAGAGACCGCCTTGTCGCCGACGCCATCGGTGTACTGGGTGGTGAGGATTTCGCAGCCGCCCTCTTCCAGCGCGCGGACGTAGCCCGCAACACGGGATTCCGAGGTCGTCTCCCCCTGGATATTTGCGAGCACCGCAACCTTGCCGCCTTTGCCGATTTTCTCCGCGACATACTTGCCGCCCTGGTACGCGGCATCCTCGTGCGCGGTGCCGATGAAGGTCTGTGCGCCGTCAAAATTGGTATCAATGGCAAGGATCGGCATCCCGGCGTTTGCCAGCGCCAGCTTTACCTGGTCCGCCTGAAGCGGGGCCAGCGCCAAAGCCTGCATCATATCGCTGCCGACAACCGTCTCAACCATGTTCAGCTGCTCGTCAAAGGCGGTGTCGCTGCTTGCGCCGCGTACATCGACTTCCACGTTGCCAAGGTCGGCTTCCGCCTGCTCGACGCCCGCGATGACGTAGCTCCAGTATTCGGATGAGGTGGTTTTCAGGATAACACCGACCTGATAGGTGCTGCCCTGTGTATCCGCAGCGTCTGCCGCGTCTGTTTTGCTGCCGCTGTCCGGCGCCTGCGGGGTCTCGCCGCCGCATGCCGCCAGGGACAGCGCCAAAGCGCCGCAGGACAATAACGCGAACAGTTTCTTTGCATTTTTCTTCATTTTGATGTACTCCTTTTTCTTCATTCACAGTTTTACTTCAAAATCTCTTTTTCCGGCTTTAGCCGTATACGCGTGCAACCTCCTCCCGTGCGATTTGCACCCAGCGCGCAGCGTTCTTCGGACTGCGGCCAAGCGTATGGTTATCCTTCATCAGCAGCTCAACACGGTTGCCGTGCTGCTTGCAGCAGGTTAACACCTCGTTTAAGCGCCGGCGGATATAGCCCTCATCCGGGTTTGGAACCGCGATATCGGTCGGGCTTACTTTATAGCAATATACGTAGTCGCCGCCGAGCAGCTCGCTCATTTTGGTGCTGTCTGCCCACTGGGAGACTGAGACGCGGCGCAGGCGCGGAATGGCTGCCTTGACGTATTCCCAACGGCGGTCAAGCCCTTCGCAGCAGCCGTAGTAGTTGAGACCGAACCTGGACGCCATTTCGGTCTGATAAGGCAGGATAAATTCCTTGACCATTTCGGGGGAAACCTCGCTGGTTTCCTGCGCCTCGTTGAAGCCCCACATATCCATCAGCTTGACCTGTCCCGGCGTACCGTGCAGTTCGCCCGTCCAGCCCGTGCCGCCGGAGCCGATGTACATGCTTTCACAGTTGTTCGGGAGCAGGCCGTTTTTCTCCAAATAGTCGAACTTTGCGAGATAGCCGTCGGTAAACAGCCGCATCATCTCATGGACCTTGTCCGGATAATCGTAAAAATCGCACATCATGTTTTCCATGCCGCGCAGGTTGGAGTAAGACAGCGACAGGTCGGGCGACCACCACCATTTATGGCGGAACTCAACGTCAAGGATGCCGCTGAATACGTCCTTTGCCAGCTCGAACGCGCGGTTCGACGCTTCCCAGTCGATGTGGATTTCCGGGGTTTTAATCACCGTGGACAGATCCAGCTCCTCGAATTCCTCCTCTTCCAAACCGGCAAGCGGGGACTTCCAAACATACGCCTCGCCCTTGGTCGGGTCGCCGACGCGCTCTTCCTCAATGCCCCATGCCGTGTCAACCGCCTGATACGGCAGATACAGCTTGGCTTCCACGACCTTGTCGTCCTTCATCGTTTCCGCCCAATAGATTTCCTTGCGCAGCCACATTTCCCAGTCCTGCGCCATTTCGCCTTCACACTGGATGGTTTCCGTCCACGGGAAAATTTCGTTCCAGCCGTTTTCGCAGTCGATGAAGATGACCGGCTGTTCGGTTTTCAGGTCGTTGTGCGCGGTCCAAAGCGCAATCTTTTCCTTTTCATATGCCCGTTCGGCAAAGGTGCGCAGCTTTTCCCCCAGCCCGCGCAGGATGGCGCGGTCATGCTCGGAAACAACACACTGCTCGAGCGGCCAGCCGTGTACCATCAGATTGCCGCCCTGCCCCTGGTCAATGCGGTTTACGCCTACGAATTCGTCAACTTTCATTTTGTTACAGTCCTTTCATACATTTATGGTTGGTTTCAGTGAACGGTCAGAAAATATGGCCGTGTTCGATTGGAGGTCCGCCGTACAAACAGATACGGCAATTTATGAAATCATTGATGCAAGCCCGAGCGGGGAGAACAGCCAGTAAACGGCAAGCATACAGACGAAGCAAAGCACACAGGCGGGTTTTGCGTATTTCCACGGTGTCAAATCGACCGCGCCGACGTCCTCGAGGATAAAATCGGTATCGCGCGGCTTCCATTTGCCGACGGCAATCATAATCAGCATATCCACAATGAACAGCACCGACAGAATCCAGAGATAGTGTACATTGATGCCGGCAAACGGCAGCAGGTGGGACAGCGCATAAAGGATTACGTGTGAAATCAGCGTGATTTTAGGCGCGATAGCCGGGATGCGTTTGGAATAGAACCCGCACAATACGGTTGCAAGGATTGGCATGGAGTAGAAGCCGAAGCAGTCCTGCAAGAAGTCATACAGGCCGGAGGGCGCGTTGATAACGAAGGGGGCAACTACAATCGCAATCGCCGCCAGCGCCGTGCCGAAGCGCTGGCCGACCTTGACCAGGTGCTTGTCGTCACAGGTCTTGTTGAAAATCGGGCGGTGGAAGTCGAGCGTGTACAGGGTGACGCAGCTATTCAGCGCCGAGTTAAAGGAGGACAGGATTGCGCCGAACAGCACTGCCGCAAAGAATCCGAGCAGCGCCTTGGGGATGACGCGCGCCACCAGCATGGGATATGCCGCGTCGGTATTGTTCATCAGGGAATCCCCGAAGAAGCGGTAGGCAAGCAGCCCGCAGATAGTAATAAAGAAGGGGTCAACCAGTTTCAGGAAGCCGGTGAAAATTGCGCCTTTCTGGGAGTGCGCAAGGTTCTTGCCCGCGAGGGAACGCTGGATGATGGACTGGTTTGTGCACCAGTAGAACAGGTTATTGAAGGTCATGCCGAGGAAGAGCACCGGCCACGGGACCATCGGCGGCAGCGCGTTTGCGGGGTTGATGGAGTTGAATTTCTCAGCGGGTACGTTTTTCACGAAGTCGCCAAGCCCGGCGAAAAAGCTCCCGTTGCCCAGGATGCACACAGCGAGAACCGGCACCAGGAAGCCGCCAACCAGCAGTCCGATTCCGTTGATGGTGTCCGAAACCGCAACGGCTTTCAGGCCGCCGAAAATTGCGTAAATTGCGCCAATCAGCCCAATCCCAAAGCACAGCAGCGCGATGGTTGTGAACTGGCTCAGCCCGAGCAGCTCGTCAAGGTTGAAAATACGGTTGAACGCCAGCGCACCGGAATACAGCACGGTCGGCAGATAGGTGAGCAGATATCCGAGCAGGAACAGGAATGAGATAATCCGTTTTACCGTAGTGTCATAGCGCTGCTCCAGGAATTCCGGAATGGTGGTAATGCCTGCTTTTAGATAGCGCGGCAGGAAAATCATTGCCAGGCAGAGCAGCGCGAAGCTCGCGCTGACCGACCAGTTCATAGCGCCCATATTGGTTGCGTAACTTTGGCCGGATTGGCCGACCAGCTGTTCTGTGGACAGGTTGGTCAGCTCCAGGGAACCGGCAATCACCAGCCCCGACAGCCCGCGCCCCGCGAGGAAGTATCCTTCCTGGGTATCCAGGTTGTCGTTTCTCGTCCGGTACCAGGAGATGATGGCTACCAGCGCGGTGAAACCGATAAAAGTCAGGATGATAAACATCAGACACCTCTTCTTTCTTTATTCTTTGCATCTTTTTCTGATTTCCCCCTGAGAAGGGCGGCCGCTTTCTTTCTCTCAGGAGGTCTGTTGGAATTCCATAGCTGTATTCTAACACAGGAAAATGATCTGTGCAAACACCGAAAAAGGCGATTTTGCGCCTTTTGTGCAACTTGCACGCACGGTTTTGTTGTATATATTGATCTATTTTTGATAGGGTAAATTGTATATATTAACGAAAACGGAATATTTTACAGAGAAGCGTTTAGAAATCTTATCATTTGCACTTTGAACATTTGGACGGATTCAGAAAATCAATTTTGGGGCAACAAAAATATCGATCGCTTTTCTAAAGTATTTTATTTATTTCCATCTTGTGTTGGCTTAAAGGATATGATATAATAAAAATTTAAGAAAAACAGGAGGGTTTGTGCCATGCTCTGCCAGAACGAAACGGGGGTCATTTCCGGCTCGGAGATTTTCTTTAATACCATTGACCCTCAAACCGCGCGGCTGTTTTACTACATCGGCTGCTGCGGACATTATTACTGTGAGCACGGTTATCAGATCAACCGCAATTATATGGACTGTATGCTGTTGATGCAGGTTGAAAAAGGCACTATGCGGCTGGGGTATCGCGGAAAGGAATATACCATGCAGCCCGGCAGCCTTGTGCTGCTTGACGGCACGTTCCCGCAGCAGTACAGCGCGATGCAGTATGTCGAGTTTTATTGGCTGCACCTGTCTGGCGCCAACAGCCCGGATTTGTGCGAGCACCTGACCCGGATGCATGGAAGTATCTTATATGATATTGCGGACAAGCCGGGGGTTGCCGAAACCGTCCGCAAGCTTGTTTCCCAGTTTGCGACCGGGCAGGCGGCAAACGATGTGGAGCAGTCCCAACTGTTGTATCAGATCCTGTGCGGCTTAATGCCGCAAAGCGCCCCGAAGATTGCCGACGGCACGAACCCGGTTCAGCAAGCCATCCAATATATCCAGGACAATCTCGGGGGCGACCTAAGCCTGAAGCGTATTGCTGCCGAGGTGCATCTCAGCCCGCCGCACCTGAGCCGCCTGTTCCGCGCGGAGCAGCACCGTTCCCCGCACGAATATATCATTGAGGTGCGGATGAACCGCGCTAAGCACCTGCTCAAAACCACCACCCAGCCGATTAAGGCAATCGCGATGGATGTCGGATATGGAAGCGAGGCAAGCTTTATTGGCGCGTTTACCGAGCGGATTGGCATTTCTCCCCGCAGATTCCGGGAGCTTCCGCTTGGATAACCGAAAAAAAGCGGGCAGCGGCAAACGCAACAAGATCGTTCAAAAACAATGCAACCATGTGCAAGAATCCCCGCGCGGCAAATGATAGAATAAGAGCAAAAAAAGAGCCGCCGGAAATCGCCGGACAATCATGAATATTGGAGGATTCTACGATGAGCATTTTGAACGACATCAGCTCCTGGCTGCAGCAGGGCCGCGCACCCAAGGTAAAAGCATGTGTACAGCAGGCGCTTGACGAGGGCATTCCCGCAGGTGAGATTCTGGAAAAGGGTCTGCTGGACGGCATGGGCATTATCGGTCAGAAGTTCAGGAACAATGAGGTTTTCGTGCCGGAGGTCCTGATTGCGGCGCGCGCCATGTCCAAGGGCGTTGAAGTACTGCGCCCCCATCTGGTAGAGGACGGCGTGGAAGAGAAGGGCACGGTTGTCCTGGGCACCGTGAAGGGCGACCTGCACGATATCGGCAAGAACCTCGTCCGCATGATGATGGAAGGCAAGGGCCTCAAGGTTATCGACCTTGGCGTTGACGTTCCGGTTGAGAAGTTCCTGGACGCTGCCCGCGAGAACGACGCGAAGCTGATTTGTTGCTCCGCGCTGCTGACGACCACCATGGGTGAAATGCGCAGCGTTGTCGAAGCGGTGGAAGCTTCCGAGCTGAAGGGCAAGGTTTCCATCATGATTGGCGGCGCGCCTGTCACCCAGTCCTTCTGCGACCAGATTGGCGCAAGTCGTTATACGGCGGATGCCGCGACCGCGGCGGAAGTTGCGCTCGAGCTTTGCACTGCCTGAGCAGCTGCGTAAAAATGCAAAGGGATGCGGCATGGGAATTCCCGTGCGGCGGCCTTCTTCCCTCCGGCTTGGCGGAATCGCTTGACAGCCGGACGGAAATCATATTATAATCAGGACAGCGTCAGACCGCCCCGGCGAACCGCTGAGGCGGGGGACGCGTTCCGACAGTTCGGAGAAGGTGCCTGCAAATTTTTGCGGGAGAATAGAGAAACGGGTGTGATTCCCGTGCGGTTCCGCCGCTGTAACGGAGGAATCCGCGCCGCAGATTGCCACTGGGAAACTGGGAAGGCACGGCGCGGGTGTTGATCCCGGAGCCAGAAGACCTGCCTCGCCGAAGAAAAACACATACAGCTGCGGGTAATGGCTGGTATGTGCATTGTCATGCTTTCTTTTTGAGAGGGGGAAGCGTGTACTTTTGTGCGCCGGCCGGATGAAACCATTCGGATACGGCGTTTCATTTTTGCCCGGACGCGGGGGCATCCACGGGCGGAAGGAGTGGGACGGCTTGGAACGTTACGAGCAGGCAGGCACGGTTTACCGGCAAAGCCGGATGTTACGGCGCGGCTATACAACGGGCACCTGCGCGGCGGCGGCGGCGCAGGCGGCGGCGGAACTGCTGCTGTCCGGACGTGCCCCCGTATCGGTGCGGCACACCACCCCAAACGGGACGGTGCTGACCCTAGTCCCGGAGGAAGCGCACATGGAAGGGGAAGCCGCCGTCTGCGGCATCCGCAAGGACAGCGGTGACGATCCGGACGTGACGGGCGGCATCCGCATTTTTGCGGCGGTTTCCCGCATTCCGCACGGCATTGAAATTGCGGGCGGCAGCGGCGTCGGGCGCGTCACCCGCCCGGGGCTGAAATGCGCGGTCGGTGAGGCGGCAATCAATCCGGGGCCGCGCGCGCAGATTACCGCGGCGCTCGAAACGGCGCTGCGGCGGCATGGGGCAAACGGCGGGCTTCACGCGGTGATTTCGGCGGAAAACGGGGAGGCCATTGCGGAGCGGACCTATAACCGGCATTTGGGGATTGTCGGTGGGATCTCCATTTTAGGGACAAGCGGCATTGTCGAGCCGATGAGCGAAACGGCGCTGATTGATACCATCCATCTCGAACTGGACGCGCGCTTTGCCGCGGGGCAGCGCACGGCGTTTCTCTGCCCCGGCAACTACGGCGCGGATTTTGCGCGGGACACGCTCGGGCTTCCGCTGGAAAAAGCGGTGAAATCCTCCAATTTCATCGGGGAAGCGCTGGATTATGCCGCTTATCGCGGCTTCCCGGAGATTCTGCTGGTCGGGCACGCGGGCAAGCTTGTCAAGCTGGCGGCTGGCGGGATGAATACCCATTCGGCGGTTTGCGACGGGCGGCGGGAGATTTTTACCGCGCACGCGGCGCTCAGCGGCGCGGAACCGGCGGTTTTGGAACGGCTGATGGAAGCGGCTACAGCCGACGCCTGTATTGAAATCCTGGCGCAAAGCGGCCTGCGGGGACCGGTTCTGTCGCGGATTGGAAAAGCCATGGAACAGCAGCTTGCCCGCCGCCTGAACGGGCGCGCGCGGGCGGAATATATCATGTTTACCGAGCGCTTTGGCGTGCTTTCGCAGTCTGCGGGGGCGCGGGCGCTTTGCGAGGTGTTAAAATGAACGGAAACGGGAAATTATATGGAATCGGCGTCGGCCCCGGCGACCCGGAGCTGTTGACGCTCAAGGCGGTGCGGCTGCTGCGGGAATGCGATGTTGTAGCCGCCCCGGACGGGGAACGCACCGCATACCAGATTGCGCGCCGGTTCGCGGAGGGGAAGCCAACCCTGTTTTGCAGCCTGCCCATGACGCGCGACAAGGCGGCGATGGCGGAGAGCCACAAGGCGGCGGCGGACGCGGTCTGCGCCACGCTCGACGAAGGAAAAACCGTGGCGTTCCTGACGCTCGGCGACCCATCTATTTATTCGACTTATTGGTACATCCATCGGCTGATTGCCGCGCGCGGTTACGCGGCGGAGCTGGTACCCGGCGTGCCCTCCTTCTGCGCGGCTGCTGCGGCGCTCGGGCGGGCGCTCTGCGAGGGAAGCGAAGCGCTGCATATCCTCCCCGCGTCACACGGGCAGGCGCTCCCGCAGGACGGAAGCCTGGTGCTGATGAAGGCGGGAAAATCCATGCTGGAAACCTGTGCGGCACTCGAACGTGCGGGGCGTTTGCAGGACGCCGCGCTGGTTGAACGCTGCGGCATGGAAGGGGAACGCGTGCTCACCGACCTTTCCGGGCTGGACGAGACGCCCGGTTATTTTTCGGTGGTTTTGGTAAAGGAGAACACATGATTTATTTTGTAGGGGCAGGCTCGGGCGCGCCCGATTTAATCACCGTGCGCGGCGCGCGGCTGCTTGCACAGGCGGATGTGATTGTTTACGCCGGTTCGTTGGTCAATCCCGCGCTTCTGGACGGACGGAAAGAAGGCTGCGCCGTTTACGACAGCGCCCGGATGACGCTCGAAGAGGTGCTTGCCGTCATGGTCCCGGCGGCGCGGGAAGGGAAACGGGTGGTGCGGCTGCACACCGGCGACCCGTGCGTCTACGGCGCGCATCGGGAGCAGATGGACGCGCTCGACGCGGAAGGGATCCCCTACGAGGTTTGCCCGGGGGTGTCCTCCTTTTGCGGGGCGGCGGCGGCGCTGCGCGCGGAATATACCCTGCCCGGCGTTAGCCAAACGGTGATTTTAACCCGCATGGAGGGGCGCACGCCGGTACCCGAGCAGGAGCGCATGGAAGCCCTTGCGGCGCATGGGAGCAGCATGGTGGTTTTCCTGTCGGCGGGGCGGCTTGAGACGCTTTCCCGGCGGTTGATTGCGGGCGGATATCCGCCGGAAACCCCTGCGGCGATTGTTTATAAAGCGACCTGGCCGGACGAAAAGGTTGTCCGAACGACCGTTTCCGGGCTGGCGGAAGCCGCCAAACGGGAGAATATTACGAAAACAGCGCTGATTACCGTGGGCGGCTTCCTGGGAAGCGCTTACGAGCGCTCCAAGCTCTACGACCCGGCATTTACGACCGGTTTCCGGGAGGGCAAGCCGTGACGCACGCAAAAATTGTCTCTTTTACGAGCCGGGGCGCGGCGCTCGCCGAGCGGGTGCAGGGCTGCCTGACAGACGCTCTGGCAGAGCGGTACGACCGCTCCGGCGGCCTGCGCAAAACCTCGCTTTCCCGGTTCGCACAACAGGCGATGGTGGACTGTGATTTGATTATTTTTATCGGAGCGGCGGGGATTGCGGTGCGCGCGGTCGCGCCCTATCTCGTGGGCAAGGCGTTCGACCCGGCGGTGCTGGTGCTTGACGAAAACGGGCGGTTTGTCATCCCGATTTTGTCCGGGCATCTCGGCGGCGCGAACGCGTTCGCGCGGCAGCTGGCGGAAGCGCTCGGCGCGCAGGCGGTCATAACAACGGCGACCGACGGGCGCGGCGTATTCGCCGCCGACACCTGGGCTCGGGAGCAAAACCTCATTGTTTTGGAAACCGCGCGGATTCTCGGGATTTCGGCGGCGCTGCTGCGGGGGGAAAGCGTCGGCTTCCGTTCAGAGCTGCCGGTCGAGGGGCGTATCCCGCCCAAATTGGAAACGCGCGGCAGCTTCCCGGCGGGGATTGCCGTTGGGATGGACACGCGCGCGGAGCCGTTCGGCTGTACGCTGCATCTGGTGCCGCGCGCGGTCCATGTCGGTATCGGGTGCAGGCGCGGCGCGGGAAAGAGCACGATAGAAGCCGCCGTCCGGGCGGCGCTGGAAGCGGCGGGGCTGCCGTGGGAGGCGCTGTGCGCCGCCGCGACGATTGACCGGAAGGCACAGGAGCCTGGGCTTGCGGAATTCTGCGCGGCGCATGGGCTGGCGCTTGCCGCCTTTTCGGCGGAGGAGCTAACCGAAGTGGCGGGCGAATTCACCGCTTCCGCGTTTGTCAGGGAAACCGTCGGGGTAGATAATGTTTGTGAACGCGCCGCCGTCCGCTCGGCAAAGGGCGGGCGTCTGCTGCTTGCAAAAACCGCGCGGGACGGCGTCACCGCCGCGCTTGCCGCCGAAGAAAGGAGGGTCCGCTTTGAAACTGCAAATGGCTGGGATTGATTTCCACACCGTCCCGCTGGCGGAACGGGAGCGCGCCGCGCTGACCGCCAATCAGGCGGAACGGCTCCTGTCCCGCATTCGCCAGATGGAAGGGGTACAGGGCTGTGTGCTGCTGTCCACCTGCAACCGCACCGAGCTGTATCTGCACGGAAGCCGCGACCCTGCTGCCGTCCTGCGGGACGTGTTCGCGGGGCTTCCCGCCGTGACGCGGGAGGGCGAAGCCGCCGCAAAGCACCTGTTCGCGGTCGCGGCAGGGCTGGAATCGCAGATTCTGGGCGACGGGCAGATTATCACACAGGTCGGCAATGCCATTGCGCTCGCGCGGCAGCAGCATACGGCGGACAGCCTGCTCGATTCTCTGTTCCGGCGCGCGGTGACGGCGGGTAAGCGGGTGAAAACCGAAACTGTCCTGAGCGCCGTTCCGGCGTCCGCCGCATGGCAGGGCGTGCGGCTGGCGGAGGACAGCCTCGGCAGCCTGCAAAACCGCCGCGCGGTTGTCATCGGCAACGGTGAAATGGGACGGCTGGCGGCGCGGCTGCTGCGCGAAGCGGGCTGCGCGGTCACGGTTACGCTGCGCTCTTACCGGCACGGGGAAACCGTCGTCCCGGCGGGGTGCGCGACCCATCCTTACGACGACCGCTATGCGGCGCTTGAGGGCGCGGATGTCGTGGTTTCCGCAACGGCAAGCCCCCACTGCACCCTTTCCGCAGCGCCGTTCCTGACGCTTTGCGAACCGCCGCGCCTGCTGATTGACCTGGCTGTCCCGCGTGATATTTCCTCGGAAATCCGGGGGATTGACGGTGTGCGGGTCTATGATTTGGACGACCTTGGCGGGCAGGCGGACGAAAACCCGGAGGAGCGCCAGCGCGCGGAACGGATTTTAGTGGAGGAATTGGAAAAATTCCGGCAGTGGGCGGCTTATCGCGAAGCCCTGCCGGAAATCGCCGCGCTGAAGGAGGAACTGCTCGACCGCCTGCGGCACGACCACAGCTATCCCGGCCTTTGCGCGTCCCGCGACGCCGAAGGGATGGCATGCCTTGCCGTCTGCAAAACCGCCGAGCTGCTACTCGGCGGCATGAAGGGCGCCATTGGGCGCGAACAGCTGAAAACCTGCCTGGAACGTGTAAAAAGGGGGGCAAACCATGGAAAACGGTAAAATATATGTTATTGGGCTTGGCCCCGGCGGCAGGGCGCAAATGACAGAACGCGCCGTGCGGGCGCTTGAAAAATGCGGCTGTATCGCGGGCTATGGGCTGTATTTGGAGCTGATTGCCGGGCTGATCGAGGGAAAGGAACGGATTGAAACCGGCATGACGCGTGAAATTGACCGCTGCAAGGCGGCGCGTGACGCGGCGCTGTCCGGCAAAACGGTGGCGCTGGTGTCGTCCGGTGACGCGGGCGTTTACGGCATGGCGGGGCCGCTGCTTGAGGTGAGCGCGGGCTATGAAATCGACATTGAAATCATACCGGGCATCACCGCCGCCTGCTCGGGCGGGGCGCTGCTCGGCTCGCCGCTGACCTGTGATTTCGCGTGTGTCAGCCTGTCCGGCCTGCTCACCCCGTGGGAGGTGATCGAGCGGCGGCTGCGCGGCGCGGCGGCGGGGGATTTTGCAATTGCGCTGTACAACCCGGCGAGCAAAAAACGGACGGACGCGCTGCCGCGCGCGTGTGCCATCCTGCTGGAAACCCTGCCGCCGGAAACCGTCTGCGGGCTGGTGCGCAGCATCGGGCGGGAGGGCGAGTCACGCGCGCTGACCACGCTCGGCGAGCTGGCGGCGCAGCCCTGCGACATGCTGACCACCGTGTTCATCGGCAATTCCGCCACCCGCGTCATAGATGGCTGGATGGTCACGCCGAGAGGGTACCGCGGCGTATGAGGCTTCTGATTTTTTCGGGTACCAGCGAGGGGCACGCGCTGTGCCGGTTCCTTTCCGCGCGGGGCGCGCATGCCGATGTTTATGTCGCCACCGAATACGGCAAGGCCGTAATGGAACCGCTGCCGGGGATGACCGTGCATACCGGGCGGCTCTCGGCGGAGCAGCTTTCCGGGGAGATTGGCAGCGGCGCGCTGGTTGTGGACGCGACGCATCCCTATGCGCGGGAGGTCAGCGAAAATTTGCGCGCAGCGTGCCGGGACAGCGCCTATTTGCGGCTGCTCCGTCCGTGTATCGAGGAAGCGGGCGTTACCCGCGTGCCGGACGCCGGCGCGGCGGCGGAATGGCTGAACCGGAATGCGTCCCGCGCACTGCTGGCGACCGGCAGCAAGGAGCTGCACGTTTTTACATCGGTCAGCGGCTACCGGAAGCGGTTGTTTCCACGCGTTTTGCCGAGCGCGGAAGCGATTGCGGCGTGTACCGCGCTGGGTTTCCCCGCGTCCCATATCATAGCGATGCAGGGGCCGTTCAGCAAGGAATTAAACACCGCCCTTTTGAAACAAATCCAAGCGGATGTGCTGGTTACCAAGGATACCGGCATGGCGGGCGGCTTCGCGGAAAAGGTTGCGGCAGCGCGGGAGGCGTCCGCCGCTGTGCTGGTTATTTCGCGCCCCGTGGAGGAAAGCGGGCAGACGCTGGACGAGGTACAGCGTCTGCTCGCGGAGCGGCTCGGACTGTGGGAGCCGCCGGAAATCCCGCCGCGCTTTCCGCTGTTTCTCCCGCTTGCGGGGTGCTGCGTGCTGGTCGTCGGCGCGGGAGCGGTTGCAGCGCGGCGGGTGCGCGTTTTGCGGCGGTTCGGCGCGCGGGTGCGGGTGGTCGCCCCGGAGAACCGCGCGGGGCTGGAAAACGTCATTTTGCGCGGGTTTCTCCCGTCCGACCTGGACGGGGCGGTGCTGGCGGTTGCGGCGGCGGATGACCGCGCGGTGAACCGGCAGGCCGCGGCGCTTTGCGCGGCGCGGGGAATCCCGGTCAGCGTTGCCGACCGCGCCGAGGAATCCACGTTCTATTTCCCGGCGATTTGCGAGGGGGACGGCTTGGTTGCGGGGCTGATTTCCACCGACGGGAATCATAGAAAAGTGCGGGAAACCGCCGCGCAGATACGGAATTTACTCACAGGAGGTGCCAAATGAAAGCCATTCGTGTGGGAAGCCGGGAAAGCCGGCTTGCCGTCGCGCAGGCGGAAGAGGTGATTGCCCGCCTTGGCGTCCCCTGCGAGCTGGTGACGATGAAAACCACCGGCGACAAGATCCTTGACCGCACGCTGGACAAGGTGGGCGGCAAGGGGCTGTTCGTCCGGGAGCTTGACTGTGCGCTGGCGGAGGGCAGGATTGAGTTGGCGGTACACAGCCTGAAGGATTTGCCGATGGAGCAGCCGGACGGGTTCCCGGTTGTGGCATATTCGCCGCGCGAGGATGCGCGGGATGCGCTTGTCCTGCCGGAGGGCGTCGGGAAGCTGAACCCCGCGAAGCCCATCGGCTGCGCGAGCGCCCGCAGAAGGGTACAGCTCGGGGCGCTGTTCCCCGGCGCAGCCATCGAACCGGTGCGGGGCAATGTGCTCACGCGGCTGCAAAAGCTGGACGCGGGGCAGTACGGCGCGCTGGTGCTGGCGGCTGCGGGGCTGCGGCGGCTCGGACTGGAACACCGGATTTCCCGCCTGTTTTCGCCGGAGGAGCTGCTGCCCGCTGCCGGTCAGGGGATTTTAGCGGTACAGGCACGGGCGGACGGCTGCACGGAATTATTTGCAGGGCTGGATTGTGCGGAATCCCGTATTTGTGCCGCTGCGGAACGGGCGGTGGTGCGCGGCCTGGACGGCGGCTGCTTTGCGCCGATTGCCGCATATGCGGAATGCAGCGGAACGCGTGTCCGGGTGCGCGGGCTGTACGCGCCGAAGGGAGCCATTTGGCGTGCCGAAGCGTGCGGGGAAACCGCCGACGCGGAAACGCTGGGATTGGAAGTGGCACATCAGCTGTTGTGCCAGGCGAAGGAGGGGGAAGCATGGTAACGCTGGTTGGCGCTGGCCCTGGCGGGCGCGGGCTGCTGACGATTGCGGGCGCGGAAGCGCTCCGGCAGGCGGATGTTGTGATTTATGACCGGCTGGTCAGCGCGGATATTCTCGCGCTGATTCCGGAAAACGCCGTGCGGGTCGATGCCGGCAAGGAAAATTCCCGGCACACCCTCCCACAGGAAGAGATGAACGAATTGCTGGTGAAATACGCGCGGGGCGGCGGGAACGTTGTCCGGCTCAAGGGCGGCGATTGTTTCCTGTTCGGGCGTGGCGGCGAAGAGTGCGAGTTTTTGAAGCTGCACGGTATTCCGTTCCGGGTGGTTCCGGGGGTTACGAGCGCGCTGGCCGCGCCCGCGTTTGCGGGCATCCCGGTCACGCACCGCGATTTCTGCGCTTCTGTGCATATCGTCACGGCGCATGCCAAGAAAAACGGGCCGCTGAAAATCGACTATGAAAGCCTTGTCCGGCTGCGCGGGACGCTGGTATTTTTGATGGGCGTGACCGCGCTTTCCGAGGTCTGCGCGGGGCTGCTCGCGGCGGGCATCGAACCGGATACCCCGGCGGCGGTTGTGGAGAACGGCGCGCGCCCGAACCAGCGCAAGGCGGTTTCGACCGTTGCCGCCCTGCCGGAGCGGGCGCGGGAAATGACGCTCAAAAGCCCGGCGGTCATCGTTGTCGGCAGGGTTTGTACCCTCAGCGGGGCTATTGACTGGTTCACGCCGCTGCCGCTGCACGGGAAAACCATTGCGGTTACCCGCCCAAAGGAGCGGGCGGGCAGCCTTTCCCAAAAGCTGCGCGCGCTGGGCGCGGAGGTGCTGGAATGCCCTTGTATCGAGAGCGTTTTAAGAACGGATTTATCGGAGCTGCGCGGCGCGCTCGGCGGCGTCTTTGACTGGGCGGTATTCACCAGCCCGACCGGGGTGCGTATGGCGGTGCGCGCGCTGCGGGAGATTGGGCACGACCTGCGGGCGCTGTACGGCATGAAGCTTGCGGCGACCGGCAAAGCTACAGCCGAGGTGCTGGCGGAATATGGCCTGACCGCTGATTTAATCCCCGGAACCTATGACGGCGCGCACCTTGCGGAGGCCCTGCTGAAGGAGGTGCCGGACGGCGGCGCGGTGCTTCTCCTGCGTGCGGCGGGCGGCAGCCCCGAGCTGCCGGAACGGCTGCGGAAAGCGGGGATAACGGCTGCCGATATCCGGCTTTATGATACGCGGCCTCCGGCGGGTGGCGTGCCCGGCCTGCGGGAGCGGCTTGCCGCCGGGACGGTTGACGCGGCAGCGTTTACAAGCGCGTCAACGGTGCGGGGCTTCTTGCAGGCGGCGCAGGGCTGCGACCTGTCCGGGCTTGCCGCCGTATGCATTGGGCAGCAGACCGCGCGGGAAGCGGAGCGCGGCGGGCTCACTGTAAAAATTGCGAAAAACGCCACGATTGACGACCTGACAAATTGTATCTTGGAGGTGCTTTCAGATGTTTGACCATACAACACGGCCGGAATCGGCAGCGCTGTTTGAACGCGCCCAAAGGGTGCTCCCCGGCGGGGTCAATTCCCCGGTGCGCGCGTTCCGCGCGGTAGGCGGCATACCGCCGTTCCTCGTGCGCGGCGAGGGCTGCCGCGTCTGGGACGCGGACGGCAGGGAATACCTGGACTTCGTCGGCTCCTGGGGGCCGCTGATTCTGGGGCACAGCCATCCGGAGGTGCTGGAAGCCGTCGCCGAAGCCATGCGGGACGGGCTGTCCTTTGGCGCGCCGACCGCACGGGAGGTCGAAATGGCGGAGCTGTTGGCCGAAATCGTCCCGCACATCGACATGGTGCGCATGGTCAATTCGGGCACCGAGGCGGTCATGAGCGCGGTGCGCGTGGCGCGCGGCGTGACCGGGCGCGGCAAGCTCATCAAATTTGACGGCTGCTATCACGGCCATTCCGACGCGATGCTCGTCGGCGCAGGCTCGGGCGCGCTGACCCAGGGCGTGCCGGATTCCGCCGGGGTGACGGCGGGCGCGGCGCAGGATACGCTGCTCGCGAAATATAACGATTTATCCTCGGTTTCGGCACTGTTTGACGCCAACCGGGGGCAGGTTGCGGCGGTCATTGTGGAGCCGGTCGCCGCCAATATGGGCGTTGTCCCGCCTGAGGAAGGTTTTCTGCAAGGGCTGCGCGGCTTGTGCGACCGCAACGGCGCGCTGCTGATTTTCGACGAGGTGATTACCGGCTTCCGGCTCGGGCTGGGCGGTGCGCAGGCATTTTTTGGCGTGCGGGCAGACCTTGTCACCTTCGGGAAAATCATCGGCGGCGGGATGCCGGTCGGCGCTTACGCGGGGCGGCGTGAGTTGATGAGCCAGGTCGCCCCGACCGGGCCAATCTATCAGGCGGGGACGCTTTCGGGCAACCCCGTGGCAATGGCGGCGGGGATTTCCCAGCTGCGAATTTTGCATAGCCACCCGGAATATTACACGCAGATTGCGGAAAACGCCTCGTTTATGGCGGAAAAGCTGCGGGAAGCTGCCCAAAAGCACGGTATTCCCATGCAGGTCAACCAATGCGGCGCGCTGCTCTGCCCCTACTTTACAGAAACGCCAGTGCGCTCGTTTGACGGCGCGAAAGCGTCCGATTTGAACCGGTTCCGCGCGTATTTCCATGAAATGCTGGGACGCGGAATTTATCTGGCGCCGTCGCAGTATGAGGCGGTGTTTGTGAACGTCAGCCACAGCAGGGCGGATATCGAAACCGCCTGCGCGGCAGCAGAAGAAAGCCTCGCGGCGCTTACGTGAAAGGAACGGGAAGTAAATGCGTCACTTTACGATTATCGGCGCGGGGCTGGGCGCGGCGGACGGACTGACCGGCGAGGCAAGGGCGGCGCTGCTTGCGGCGGAGCGCGTGTTTGGCACGCGGCGGCTGGCGGAGCAGCTTTCAGAACTGCGGGAAATTGAGTGCTGCCCATTCTCTGCCCTGGCGGAGCGCGCGCGGGAATCGGGCGCGGAACGCGCGGCAGTGCTGGTTTCCGGCGACCCCGGCTTTTTCAGCGCGGCGCAGGCACTCCGGCAGGCGCTTCTGCCCTGCGGCGAGGTGGAAACCCTCTGCGGGGTGAGCAGCTTGCAGGCATTTTGTGCGCGGCTGGGCGCGCGCTGGGACGATGCGTTGTTTGTCAGCCTGCATGGGCGGGCGGGCAGCCTGCTGGGCGCTGCAAGCTATCACAAAAAAGTGTTTGCGCTCACCGGCGGGGAACGGCGCGCCGACGCGCTTTGCCGGGAGCTTGCCCGGGCGGGGCTGGGGGAAATCCCGGTCGCGCTGGGTAAAAACCTCGGCGGGGCGGACGAGCGCATTTTCCGGGGTACGGCGGCGCAGGCGGCGGTGCTGGAATGCGGCGACCTCGCGGTGCTGCTGGTGCAGAACCCGCACCCGGCGGAGCCGTCCCGCGCGCTGTTTGACTGTGATTTCGTTCGGGGCAACGTCCCCATGACCAAGCAGGAGATACGATGGACGGCGGCGGCGCTGCTCTCCCCGCAGCCCGAGGGCGTTGTATATGATATCGGCGCGGGAACCGGCTCGGTGGCGATCGAGCTGGGGCGGCGGGCATATCGCGGCACGGTGTTCGCCATCGAGCGCAAGCCGGAAGCGCTTACTTTGATTGAGCAGAACCGGCGGGCGCTGGGAGGCTTCAACGTCCTGCCCGTGGAGGGGCGCGCCCCCGAAGCGTTGGAGCCGCTTCCCGCGCCGGACGTGGTTTTTATCGGCGGCTCAGGCGGGAACCTTTGTGAAATCCTGCGGCTGCTGCATGGCAAAAACCCGGCGGCGCGCGTTGTTATCAGCGCCATTACGCTGGAAACGCTGGGGGAAGCGCGCCGAGCCCTGCGCGAATGCGGTTTTGAAGGGGTGGAGGTCTGTCAGCTGGCATCCGCGCGCGGCAAGACGGTCGGCGGCTGCACCATGATGGCCGCGAATAATCCGGTTTTCCTGATTTCCGGGGGAGGGCAGCACCGTGCATGACCGCATTTTAATTGCCGGGACCGGTTCGGGCTGCGGCAAAACGACCGTGACAAGCGCGGTGCTGCGGGCGCTGCAACGGCGGGGCGTGCCGCTGCGGGCGTTCAAGTGCGGGCCGGACTACATCGACCCCATGTTCCATACCGCCGTGCTGGGCATACCGTCCCGAAACCTTGATCTTTTCTTTGAGGATGGGACCGGGGTGCGCGGACAGCTCGCGCGGGCGCTGCCGCCGGGGGCGGTCGGCGTGATGGAGGGCGTGATGGGCTTTTATGATGGGATATCGGGCACGACCGATACCGCATCCGCCGCCCATCTCGCGCGCGTGGCGGGAACGCCCGCCGTGCTGGTCGCGCGCCCGAAGGGACAGTCGCTGTCGCTTGCGGCGGTGCTGAAGGGCTTCCGTGAGTTCGCACCCAACACGGCGGCAGGGGTGATCCTGAACGGCGTTTCACACGGGATGTATCCGTTTTACCGTGAAATCGCGGAGAAATCCGGACTGAAGGTTTACGGCTATTTGCCGGAGCTGCCGGAAGCGTCCATTCCCGAACGCCACCTTGGGCTTGTCACCGCGCAGGAGATGGAGCGCTTGCAGGAAAAGCTCGACCTGCTTGCCGGCGCGGCGGAGGACGGGATTGACCTGGACGGCCTGCTCACGCTTGCGCGGGGCGCGTCGGCGCTGGCAGACGAAACTGCCCCGCTGCTTCCGGCCTGCAAACAACGGCTGCGCGTCGCGGTTGCGCGGGACACGGCGTTTTGCTTTTACTATGAGGATAACCTTGATGTTTTGCGCGCACTGGGCGCGGAAATCGTGCCGTTTTCGCCGCTGCTGGACGCGGGATTGCCGCCGGGGATAGACGGGCTGTATCTTGGCGGCGGCTACCCCGAGCTGCACGCGGCGCGCCTTGCAGGGAACGCTTCCATGCGGGAGGCGGTGCGCCGGGCGGTCAGCGGCGGCCTGCCCACCATTGCGGAGTGCGGCGGATTCCTCTATCTGCACGAAACCCTGTCCGGCGCGGATGGGATTCCTTACCCCATGGCGGGGGTGCTCCCCGGCGGCGCGCGGCTGACCACGCAGCTGCAAAACTTCGGCTATGTGACACTCACCGCGCAGCGGCCTTCCCTGCTTGCGGACGAGGGGCAAAGCATCCGCGCGCATGAATTCCACTACGCCTGCGCCCCCGACTGCGGCGGCGCGTTCCGCGCGGAAAAGCCGAACGGCAGGGCGTGGGACTGCGTACAGGCAACCGATACCCTTTATGCGGGCTTCCCGCATTTATATTTTCGTTCCAACCTTGATTTTGCGGCGCGGTTCCTCCGGGCATGCGCCGCGGGGAGATGACTTGAATGACTTTAACTGAGACGATAAGCGCAATCAAACCCTTATGTGAAAGCAGCATGCGGGCGGCTGAGCGCCGCTTTCAAAACCTTGCCATTCCACTTGGAAGCCTCGGGCTGCTGGAAAACGCGATTGTGCAGCTCGCCGGAATCCAGCGCCGCACCATACCGGAGATTGGCCGACGCGCGGCGGTGGTGTTCTGCGCGGATAACGGCGTTGTGGCGCAGGGCGTGACCCAATGCGGATGGGAAGTGACGGCGACCGTCACCGAAAACATGAACGAGGGGAAAAGCGCGGTCTGCCTGATGGCGGCGCGGCAGGGGATGGATGTTTACCCGGTCGATATTGGCGTGGCGCGCGAGGTGCGCGGGGACAATATCATCCGCCGGAAGCTGATGTACGGCACGCGGGATATGACCGAGGACTCCGCTATGACGCGGGAGACCTGTGTGAAAGCAATTGAAACCGGTATCGAAATAGCGGGATTCTGCGCGGAAAGGGGCTATCAGGTTTTGTGCGCCGGGGAAATGGGAATCGGCAACACAACGACCTCAGCCGCCGTCAGCGCGGTATTCCTGGGGCGGACGCCGGAAGAGGTTGTCGGGCGCGGCGCGGGGCTTTCAAGCGCAGGGCTTGCGCGCAAAACCGAAGCCGTGCGCAAGGCGCTTGCGCTCCACAAACCCGACCCTGCGGACCCGATTGACGTGCTGTCCAAGGTCGGCGGGCTGGACATCGCCGGGATGGCGGGGCTGTACCTGGGCGGGGCGCTTCACGGCGTGCCGGTGGTGATGGACGGTGTCATTTCCTCGGTTGCGGCGCTGGCGGCGGCGCGGCTGTGCCCGGTGGCGGGCGGCTACATCCTGCCGTCGCACCAGTCGGCGGAGCCGGTGGGAAAGCTGCTGCTGGAAGCGCTGGGTGAAAAGCCGTTCCTGACGGCGGGGATGCGGCTCGGCGAGGGCACCGGCGCGGCGGCGGCGGTCGGGGTGATTGACCTTGCGCTGGCGGTTTACCGCGAGATGGCGAGCTTTGATGACGCGGGCATTGAAGCCTACCAGCCGCTTACATAACCGCGATGCTGATCCTGGTAACAGGGGGCGCGGCTTCCGGGAAATCGGTGCACGCCGAGCGCCTGCTCTGTGAAGCTGCCCCGCGAGGGGAACGCCTGTATGTCGCCGCCATGCAGCCCTTTGGCGAGGCGGCACAGCGGCGGATTGCCCGCCACCGTGAGCTTCGGAAAGGAAAGGGGTTTGAGACGGCGGAACGCTATACCGGCCTTGCGCAGTTTATCCCGCCGCGCCGTTTCGAGGGAATTTTACTCGAATGCCTGTCCAACCTGCTTGCCAACGAAATGTTTTCGCCGGACGGCGCGGGGGAAGCGGCGGCGGGTGCAGTGATGGACGGCGTTTCCGCGCTGGAAGCGCACTGCGGGACGCTGGTTGCGGTGACAAATGAAATCTTTTTGGACGGCGTCGCCTATCCGGAGGAAACCGCGCGTTATATCCGCGCGCTGGCAGAGGTTAACCGTGCGCTGGCTGGGCGCGCCGACGCCGTTTATGAATCGGTCTGCGGCATTTTGTGTCAGATAAAGGGGTGAACTGCGAATGAAAACGGTTTGGAGCGGCTTCTGTGTTGCGTTTTCGCTGTATTCCGCAATCCCGGTGCCGCAGCTCCCGTGGGAGAAAAAAACCATGCGGTGGGCGCTCGGCTTCCTGCCGCTGGTCGGCGTGCTGGCGGGCGCATTGGAGGTGCTTTGGTTCTGGTTCTGCCGGGAAACGGGCGCGGAAGCGATGTTTTACGCTGTTTTTGCGGCGCTTCTGCCGGCAGCGGTGAGCGGCGGCATCCATCTGGACGGCTTCGCCGACACCTGTGACGCGTTGTGCTCCTTCGGGGAGCGGGAAAAGCGCCTTGCCATTTTGAAGGACCCGCACATTGGCGCGTTTGGCGTGATTTGGCTGGCGGCGTTCCTGCTTGCGGAGGCGGCGTGCTTCGCGCAGATATACCGGAAACCGGCGCTCTTGCCGCTGGCGGCGGCGGGCTTTGCGCTTTCCCGCGCGGTGGGCGGGCGCAAAATCGTCACCATCCCTTGTGCGAAGGACTCCGGGCTGGCGTATCTGTTCGCCGAAGGCAGCGATAAAAAGGCAGTCTCTTTGACACTCGCGGCGGAATGGCTGCTCGGTGCGGCGGGGCTGCTGCTGTGGGCGGCGCGCCGGGGTGTTGGAACCGCCGTGCCCCTTTGCCTGCTGCTGGTGCTGCTGTGGAGCGCGTGGCACAGGCGGCTCTGCCTGCGCGATTTCGGCGGGATTACGGGTGATTTGACCGGCTTTTTTATCTCGACAGCGGAATTGCTGACGCTTGCGGTTTCCGCGCTTGGAGGTCTTATTTTATGACGGTTTTGATTGTCGGCGGCGCCTATCAGGGCAAGGCCGCTTTCGCAAAAAAGCAATATCCGGAGCTGCCGCTGGTGTGCAATCTGCATCAAAAGGTGCGGGAAACCCTGGAAACGGGCGGCGACCCGCAGGCGCTTTTGCCGGAGCTGCTGGGGAAGGCGGTCACCTGTGACGAAATCGGCTGCGGCGTGGTTCCCATTGAACCATTCGAGGAGCGCTGGCGCGAGGAAACCGGGCGGCTGTGCTGCGCGCTCGCGGCGCGGGCGGACGCCGTTTATCGCGTGTGGGCCTGCATCCCGCAAAAGATTAAATAGCCGGGGACGTGATAATATGAGGTTTGCGGTATTGGCGGTGTGCGGTTTCGTGTCAGACGCGCTGTTTGGCGACCCCGCGTGGCTTCCACATCCGGTTTGCGCGGTCGGGGCGCTCATTTACTGGCTGGAAAAGTGGCTGCGGCGGATATTTCCCCCGACTCCGCGCGGGGAAACGGCGGCGGGCGTGCTGCTGTGGCTGTGTGTGACCGGGGCAGGCTTCGGCGTGACGGCGCTTGTGCTTGCCGCGCTGGGGCGGGTTTCCCCGTGGCTGCGGCTGGCGGCGGAGTCCGTTTTGTGCGGCATGATCCTTGCGCGGGACAGCCTTGCGAAAGCCGCCCGGCACGTGGAAACCGCGCTGGGGGAATCGCTTGAAGCGGGGCGGGAGGCGGTCGGCTGGTATGTCGGGCGCGACACCTCCGGGCTGTCCCGTGAGGGGGTGCTCAAAGCCGCTGTGGAAACCGTCGCTGAAAATACGACGGATGGCGTAATTGCGCCGCTGTGTTTCCTGCTGATGGGCGGCGCGCCGTTCGGCATGTGGTATAAATCGGTCAACACGCTGGATTCCATGGTGGGCTATCACAATGAAAAATACGAGTATTTCGGAAAATGTTCCGCGAAAATGGACGACCTTGCGAATTACCTTCCGGCGCGGCTTTCGGCGCTCCTGCTGATTGCGGCGGCAGCGCTCTCCGGGCTGGACGGCGCGGGCGCGCTGCGCGTCTGGAAACGCGACCGCCGCAAGCACAAAAGCCCCAATGCCGGGCAGACCGAATCCGCGGCGGCGGGCGCGCTCGGCGTGCAGCTCGGCGGGGACGCGGTATATTTTGGCAAAAGGGTGGAAAAGGCGGCGCTGGGTGACGCGAAACATTCCATAGAAGCCGCCGACCTTACCCGTACCGTGCGGCTGATGAACCTTGCGTCTTTGCTGGCGCTGGGGCTGGGCGTGCTGGCGCGGTTTGTTGTTTTTCTGTAGATTTGAAAGGGTGAGGATATGGGTTTCTTTGCACATGGCGGTGACTTGGACGGCTATTTCCGCCGCTTCCCGGGGCGCGTGCCGCTGGATTTTTCCGCGAGCCTGAACCCGCTGGGGATGCCCGGACCGGTGCGCGCGGCGCTGCATGAGGCAGTTGAGGAATGCGGCCGCTATCCCGACCCGTTCTGCCGTGCGCTGTCCGAAGGGCTGGCGGCGCGGTGGGGGCTTGCCCCGGAGCAGGTTTTCTGCGGCAACGGCGCGGCGGAAATCTTCGACCGGCTCGCCATGGCCCTGAAGCTGAAAAACGCGCTTTTGACCGCGCCGGGGTTTTCGGAGTACGAACGGGCGCTGCGGGCCAGCGGCTGTGGCTGCCGCTTCCACACGCTGCGGGAGGAAACCGGTTTTGCTGTCACCGAGCGCATCCTTTCCGCGCTTACCGGCGAAATTGACGCGGTTTTCCTGTGTTCGCCGAACAACCCAACCGGGCAGGCAATCGCGCCGGAGCTGCTCAACCGCATTGCGGAACGGTGCGCGGAAACTGGGGTGTGGCTGGTCGTGGACGAGTGCTTTGGCGGCTTCCTTGCGGACGACCGGGCGCGTTCCATGCGGCGCTGGCTGGGACGCTGTGACCGGCTGGTTGTTGTCCGCGCGTTCACAAAATTGTACGCGCTGGCAGGCGTGCGGCTGGGCTGGTGCATGACGCAAAACCCGGAGGTTATCCAAGCGCTCCGCGCCGCCGGTCAGCCGTGGAACGTCTCCTATCTGGCACAAAAGGCGGGTGTAGCGGCGCTGAATTGTGACAAATTTGTACAGGAATCCGTGCGTTTGATACAGCGGGAGCGCGCCGGCATGGCGGATGGCCTGCGTCGCTGCGGGATGCGGGTCTGTCCAGGCCAGGCGAATTTTGTCCTGTTCCGGTCGCCGGATACCGCCCTCGCGGAAAAGCTGCTGCCGCGCGGCATCCTGCTGCGGGACTGTGCCAATTTCCGGGGGCTGGAAGCGGGCTGGTACCGGGCGGCGGTGCGAAAACGGGAACAGAATCAACGGCTTTTAGAAAGCATTCAGGAGGTGCTGCATGGCAAAAACAATCATGGTGCAGGGCACGTGCTCTAATGCGGGGAAAAGCGTTCTTGCCGCCGCGCTTTGTCGGATTTTCCAACAGGACGGCTACAGAACTGCCCCGTTCAAGTCGCAGAATATGGCGCTGAATTCCTTTGTGACAGCGGACGGGCTGGAAATGGGGCGCGCGCAGGCCATGCAGGCGGAAGCCGCCGGGATTGCGCCGGATGTGCGGATGAACCCGATTTTACTAAAGCCCACCAGCAGCACCGGTTCCCAGGTGATTGTGAACGGTAAGCCGCTCGGCGACCGCACCGCGCGGGAATACTGGTCGGAAAAGGCGGCGCTCCGTCCGGCGGTGCAGGCAGCGTTTGACAGCCTTGCCGCCGAGTACGATATTATTGTTATAGAAGGAGCGGGCAGCCCTGCGGAAATCAACCTGAAACAGGACGATTTTGTCAACATGGGGCTTGCAAAAATGGTAAACGCGCCGGTTTTGCTGGTTGGTGATATCGACCGGGGCGGGGTGTTCGCGTCGCTTTATGGCACGGTCAAGCTGCTGGAGCCAGACGAGCAAGCGCTGATTAAGGGGCTGATTGTCAATAAATTCCGTGGGGATTTGGAAATCCTGCGCCCCGGCCTGGCGATGCTCGAAGAGCTGGCGGGCAAGCCGGTGTTGGGGGTTGTGCCTTTCGCGGCGCTCGACCTGGACGACGAGGACAGCCTGTCCGGGCGGCTCAGCGCGCGGACGGCGGATGGGCTGCTGGATATCGTGGTGATCCGCTTGCCGCACCTGTCCAACTTTACCGATTTCAGCGCGTTCTCGCGGATTCCGGGTGTCAGCCTGCGGTATGCGGAAAAGCCAGGACAGCTGGGAAGAGCGGATTTTGTGATTCTTCCGGGGACGAAATCGACCTTATCCGACCTGAAATGGCTGCGGCAAAGCGGCATGGAAGCCAGGCTTTTGCAGCTTCACGCGGCGGGGACGCCGGTTGCGGGCATCTGCGGCGGCTATCAGATGTTAGGGCAGTGGCTGCGCGACCCGGAGGGGCACGAAGGCGGCGGGGCGCTGCGCGGGCTGGGGCTGCTCCCGGCGGAAACGGTTTTCCGCGACGCAAAGACAACCGTGCAGGCGCGGGGCGAGGTCCTTCCACAATCCGATTTCTGGGGGGCGCTCTCCGGCGCGAAAACAGAAGGTTATGAAATCCATATGGGTGAGACTTCGCTTGCGGAAGGGGCGCAGCCGTTCCAGCTGCTTTCACGCGGGGCGGGGACCGTTCCGGACGGCTGCGTCAGCGGTTCCGTATTCGGCACCTATCTGCACGGGGTTTTTGACGGCGGGGGATTATTGACCCGTTTGGCGGGGCTGCTGGCAGAGCGGCGCGGGCTGGCGCTGGAAGCGGCCCTGCCCGACCCCGCGCAGTACCGTGAAGCGCAGTACGACAAGCTTGCCGCGCTGGTGCGGGAGGCGCTCGACATGGAGCGGATTTATCAGATTTTAGAAGAGGGGAAGGCGTTATGACGGAAAACGGGAATCTTTTTGTGAAGCCACAGGAAATCGAAAAGCGCAGCTTTGAAATCATTGCGCAGGAGCTTGGGAACCGCAGCTTTCCAGAAGGCACGGCGGAGGTTGTCAAACGGGTAATCCATGCGACGGCTGATTTTGATTACGCCGAAAACCTGAAATTTTCGACAGGCGCGGCGGCAGCCGCAAGGGAAGCGCTGCAAGCTGGGGCGACGATTGTTACGGATACGAATATGGCGCTTGCGGGCATCAGCAAACCGGCGCTCGGGCGGCTGGGCGGCAAGGCGGTTTGCTTTATGGCCGACGCGGACATCGCTGCCGAAGCCAGGGCGCGCGGCGTGACCCGCGCGG
Source organism: uncultured Clostridia bacterium (assembly GCA_910586575.1). Lineage (GTDB taxonomy): Bacteria > Bacillota > Clostridia > Oscillospirales > Butyricicoccaceae > QXXE01. Next base: position 30,873 of record CAJUJQ010000002.1, read on the forward strand.
TGGTTTCGATGGAACGCGCCGCTAAACTGGAAGGCGCGGTGATTTTCGCGGTGGGCAACGCGCCGACGGCGCTGATTCGCCTGCACGAGCTGGTTCAGGCGGGGGAAGCCGCCCCCGCGCTGGTGATCGGCGTGCCGGTCGGCTTCGTCAACGTGGTGGAAGCCAAGGAGCTTTTCCTTGGCGGGGAAACGCCGTATATCATTGCGCGCGGGCGCAAGGGCGGCTCCAATGTTGCGGCGGCGATTGTCAACGCGCTGCTGTATGGACTGATTCAAAGGGAGGGCTTTTAGGATGAAAAAAGCACTGATGGTTGTCAGTTTCGGCACGGCTGTGCCGGACGCGCGGCAGTCGATTGGGCAGATTGAGAAGGAACTGTGCGCGGCAATGCCGGGCTATGATTTTTACCGGGCGTTCACCTCGTCCATCGTCCGCGGGAAAATCGAACGGGAGGAAGGGCTGCACATCCCCGGCGCGGGTGAGCTGGCGGAGCAGCTGCTTGCCGCCGGGTATGAGGAAGTGTGCTGCCAGAGCCTGCACGTGATGCCGGGGCTGGAATACGAAAAAATGTGCCGTGAGCTTGCGCCCTATCGGGATAAATTCGTGCGTTTCACGGTTGGCGAGCCGCTTCTGTCGGCGCCCGAGGACTGCCGCAGGCTTTGTGGGGCGCTGCTGGCCGGGCTGCCGGAGCGGACGGAAGAGGAAGCCTGGGTCTATATGGGGCACGGCAGCGAGCACTTCGCGAACGCGGTCTACAGCGAGCTGGAGAACCAGTTCCGGGCGCTGGGTGCGGAGCGTGTTTATGTCGCCACGGTCGAGGGCTTCCCGGGGCTGGATTATATCCGCGGGCGGCTGCAAACGCGGCAGGTGCGCCGGGTGACGCTCGCGCCGCTGATGGTTGTGGCGGGCGACCACGCGCGGAATGACCTCGCGGGCGATGAAGAGGATAGCTGGAAATCTGTCCTGGTGCGGGAGGGCTGCGAGGTGCGGCTTGATTTGCGCGGGCTGGGCGATTTCCCGGCGGTTCGCGAACAGTTTGTAGACCATTGCCGGAACGGGAAGTAAAGGCCCGTGCCCGCAAGCGCCAAGCAGCGGTCCCGGGATGAGGTAAAAAATCCGACAAAATCCCTTGCGTTCTAAAAAGCGGTATGATATTATAAATAAACCAAGTGAATATGGACAGGAGTTGCGCAAGCATTCATAGAGAAGCCGGTGAGAGTCCGGCACGGTCCCGCCACTGTAACAGGGAGCGCCCGAAAAAATACCACTGGATGGAACATCCGGGAAGGGTTTCGGGAGCGATGAGCTGGAGTCAGGAGAACTGCTTCTGTCTGGGAACAAAGGTGTTTTTCACGGCAGATGGAGGCACTTGCCTGCACGTTGGGACAGCGTTTTTTCGGAGTACCCGCGCATCAGGAGCAATCAGCAGTCTGTCAGGCTGCTTTTTTCTTTGCCGTGAAGCTGTCTTTCGGAGGTGGAGTGAGATTTGAACAAAAAACCGATGGGGAGTCGTCTGGCGCAGATATTGATTGTGTTGTTTGGCATCAGCTTTTTCACCTTCGGGCTGACGTACCTGTCGCCCGGAGACCCGGCGGAAATCATGCTGACCGAATGCGGCAATGTGCCGACGCCCGAGCTGCTGGCGCAGACCCGCGCGGAGCTGGGGCTGGACAAGCCGTTCCTCGTGCAGTACGGGCGCTGGCTGAAGGGCGCGCTGACCGGGGACATGGGGCAGTCCTACTCCTTCAAAATCCCGGTGGTGGAAAAGCTGGCAAAATGCTTCTGGCCGACGCTGGAACTGGCGGCGGCTTCCCTGGTGATTATGCTGGTGGTTTCGGTTCCGCTGGGCGTGCTGTCCGCCGTGTACCAGAATAAATGGATTGACTATGCCGTGCGGGGGCTGACCTTTCTCGGTGTGTCCATCCCCAGCTTCTGGGTTGGGCTGATCCTGCTGCGCGTTTTCGGCGTGAATCTGCGGTGGGTATCGGTTTCCGGCGGCTCGACCGATTGGAGGTCGCTGATCCTTCCGGCGCTGACGCTTGCGGCCTCCATGTCCGCGAAGTATACCCGACAGGTGCGCACTGCCGTGCTCGGCGAGCTGCGGCAGGATTACGTGACCGGCGCGCGGATGCGCGGGCTGCGGGAACGGCAGATTTTATGGTTCCACGTCCTGCCGAACGCCATGCTGCCCCTTGTCACGCTGCTGGGGCTTTCGCTGGGCAGCCTGCTCGGCGGCACGGCCGTTGTCGAAATCATCTACAATTGGCCGGGGCTTGGCTCGATGGCGGTCAAGGCAATTTCCTGCCGGGATTATCCGCTGGTACAAGGCTATGTGCTTTGGGTTGCGCTGCTGTATATGGGCATCAACCTGCTGGTTGATCTTTCATACAAGCGGCTTGACCCGCGCTTAAAGGAGGGGCTGTAAATTGAACGTTTTCCAATTCCTGCGCTCGCATAAGCAGTTTACGCTTTTTCTGGCGCTGGCGCTGCTGGTTGTCGGGGTGGCAATATTTGCGCCGGTACTCGCGCCGATGGACCCGCTGGAAGCGCATATGTCCGATTCCCTGCACGCGCCGGACAGCCGGTATTTGTGCGGCGCGGACAAGCTCGGGCGCGATGTGCTTTCCCGCGTGATTTACGGTACGCGTACCTCGCTGACCATGACGCTTTGCCTGGTTGCGGTAATTTTTGTGGCCGGCACGATGCTGGGGGTACTTGCCGGGTACTTCGGCGGCATTGTGGACGGCGTCATTATGCGGGTTGCCGACATGATGATTTCCTTTCCGGGGCTGGTGCTTGCAATCGCAATCGCTGGTCTGCTGGGACCGAATATGGTCAATGCGGTGATTGCGATTTCGGCGGTCAGCTGGACGAAATACGCGCGGCTTGCACGCAGCATGGTGCTGAAAATCAAGGGGAACCTTTACATCGAGGCGGCGGTCGTTACCGGTACGCGCACTCTTGATATCCTGACCCGCTATGTTGTTCCAAACCTGATTACGACCATGGTCGTCACCGCCGCGACCGATATTGGCACCATGATGCTGGAAATCGCGGGGCTTTCGTTCCTGTGCTTCGGCGCGCAGGCCCCGACCCCGGAGTGGGGGCTGATGCTGAATGAAGGGCGTACTTATCTTGCAAAATCGCCGTGGCTGATGGTTTATCCCGGAATCGCCATTGTGATTGTCGTTGTTGTATTTAATCTGCTGGGGGACAGCATCCGTGATATCCTTGACCCTGGGCAGGAAGCTTGATTTTGATAGAAAGAAGGGTTTTCATCATGAGGAGAAGTCGAAAGCTTTGCGTTTTGCTTGCCTGCGCGCTTGTAGGTTCGCTGCTGAACGGCTGCGGCGGCAATACAGACCAGCCCTCCGGCGGCGAGCTGGCCATAGGTGTAACCAGCTTCGCCGATACGCTGGAACCAACCGAGCAGTATTTCAGCTGGGTGGTTTCGCGCTATGGCGTGGGCGAGACCCTTGTCCGCTTTGACGAGGAAGGCGAGCTTGCCCCCTGCCTTGCGGAAAGCTGGGCGGTCAGTGACGACCACCTGACATGGACGTTTCAGATTCGGGAGGGCGTGAAGTTTTCCAACGGCGACATGATGACGCCCGAAATGGTGAAGTCCTCGCTGGAACGCACTTTCAACCTCAGCCCGCGCGCGGCAACCTTCTTTGAGCCGGTCGCGATGGAGGTGGACGGCCAGCAGCTGAAAATTACGACCAGCGAACCGGTTGCCATCCTGCCGGGAAGCCTTGCCGACCCGTTGTTTTTGATTGTGAATACCAGCGTGGACGACAGCATCTTCGCGATGGAAGGCCCGGTCTGCACAGGCCCCTATGCGGTCGAATCCTTTTCGCCGACGAATGCCTGTGTCGTCGTCCGCAACGAATATTACTGGGGCGGGGACGTGCCGCTCGACCGCGTAACGTTCAAGTGCGTGGACGACCAGACAACCCGTTCCATGGCGCTGCAAACCGGGGAAATCGATATCGCTTACAACCTGAAAACCGAAAATGTGGTCGAATTTGAGGGGAACCCGGATTACCGGATCCAAAAGCTGGAATCCCTGCGCTCGACCTATGCTTTCATGAACCAGAACGGCGTGCTCGGCGACCTCGCTTTGCGGCGGGCGCTTATCCGCGCGCTCGATAAGGAAACCTATTGCTCCGTCCTGCTGGAGGGCGGCGCGACCTCCGGCAAAGCCCCTGTCCCGCCTACGCTGGATTTTGGTTTTGACGAATTAAGCGACGAAAATGCCTATGACCCGGAGGGTGCGAAGGCGCTGCTTGCCAAAGCTGGTTACATCGACCTGGACGGCGATGGCTTCGTCGAGACCCCCTCCGGCGAACCGCTCGATTTGGAATTTGTCATTTACACCAGCCGTGAAGAGCTGAACGTTTACGCACAGGCGGCACAGGCGAATCTCAGGGATGTTGGTATTCGCGTGACACTGAATACGGTCAGCTATGAAACGCTGCTCGATATGCGGGACGCGGGGACATTCGACCTGTTAATCTGGAATGTGCTGGTTGCCAATACCGGCGACCCGGAGAAATACCTGCGCGAAAACTGGTACAGCACCTCGCCCTCGAATCAGGCGGGATACAACAATCCCGAGGTGGACACGCTGCTTGACCGGCTTGCCGCCGAGTTTGACGAGGACGCGCGCCGCACACTTGTCATGCAGATCCAGCAGCATATTATGGACGACGCGGCAGCCGTATTTTTCGGCTATGAGACTACTTATCTGTTCTCAAACAGCCGTGTAACCGGCGTGCAGATGTACCCAATGGATTATTATTGGCTGACAAAAGATGTTGCACTGGCGGGGGTGCACGATGCTTAAAATCAATGATTTAACCGTGCGGTACGGCGCCCAGCCGCCGGCGCTTGCCCATTTTAGCCTTTCGATGAAAAGAGGCGAAATTATCGGCGTGGTCGGCGAATCAGGCAGCGGCAAAACCACGGTAATCCGGGCGGTGCTGGGAGCGCTGCCCGGCGCGGGGCGCGTGACCAGCGGCAGCATCCGCTTCCAGGGGGAGGATTTGCTGTCAAAATCGCCCGAGGAGTGGCGGAAGCTGCGCGGCACGCGGATGTCCATGATTTTCCAGGACTGCGGCGGCACGCTCAACCCCATCCGCAAAATCGGCAGCCAATTTGTCGAATACCTGCGTACCCATGAGATGATGGACAAGCGCGCCGCTTGGGAACGCGCGCGGCAAATGCTGGATAAAATGCGCCTGCCGGACAGTGAAAATATCCTGAACAGCTACCCGCACCAGCTATCCGGCGGGATGCGGCAGCGGGTGGGAATCGCGATGGCAATGGCGTTCACGCCGGAGCTGCTTCTGGCGGACGAGCCAACCAGCGCGCTCGATGTGACGACACAGGCGCAGATCGTCAGGGAAATGCTGTCTCTGCGGGATTCCTGCGGGATGGGGATGATTCTTGTGACGCACAACCTCGGCGTGGCGGCGTATATGGCTGACCGGCTGATTGTCATGCGCCAGGGCAAGGTGGTGGACTGCGGCACGCGGGCGCAGGTGCTGGGCGCGCCCAAGGACGATTATACGAAAAAGCTGCTTGCCGCAGTGCCGGAATTGGAGGGGAAACGGTTTGTCTGAACGGATTTTACAGGCGCGCGGCCTGACCAAGCAGTTCCCCGCGCCGGACGGACGGGTGCTGACCGCGTGCAATGGGATTGACCTCGATATTTGCGCGGGGCAGACGGTTGGCATTGTCGGCGAAAGCGGCTGCGGGAAATCGACGCTCGCGCGGGTGCTGACCCGCATGGAAACGTCGGACGCCGGGACGGTTACGATGCATGGGCAGGATATCCTTTCCCTGAAGGGGGAGACGCTGCGGCAGAGCCGGAAGCGGATGCAAATGGTGTTCCAGGACCCTCTGGCTTCCTTCAACCCGAAAATGCGGGTGCTGGACATCCTGACCGAGCCAATGATGAATTTCGGCCTGCTGCAAAAAAAGGAACGGCGCGCGAAAGCCGCTGAGCTGCTCTGCATGGTCGAGCTGCCGGAAACATTCATGGACCGCTACCCGCATAACATGTCCGGCGGGCAGAGGCAGCGGATTGGCATTGCGCGGGCGCTGTCGCTCGAGCCGGAAATCCTGATTTGCGATGAGGCCACCAGCGCGCTCGATGTTTCCACACAGGCGGCCATCATCAAGCTTTTGGTGCGCCTGCAAAAAGAAAAACAGATTGGCATCCTTTTCATCTGTCATGACATTGCGCTGATTCAGGCGTTTGCGCATCAGATTGCGGTGATGTACCTGGGGCATATCGTCGAGCTGCTCCCCGGAGAGGCGGTTGCGGGCGGCGCGCTGCACCCCTATACACAGGCGCTGTTGGGCGCGCTGTTTTCCATCCATATGGACCCCGGCCGGCCGGTTGCATGCATCCGGGGCGAGATACCCAGCCCGCTCGATTTGCCGGAGGGATGCCCCTTCCAGAACCGCTGCCCCTACTGCGCGGAACGCTGCCGCGCGGAAAAGCCGCGCCTGACCGAACGCGGGCAAGGGCACTTTGCTGCCTGCCATAGATCATTTTGAACCGTTCCTTAGATTCCCCCGTTCAGCGTGTGGGAGGGGGACGACACACGGCCTTTGGCATGATCCTCATAAAATTGTCAATTTTCTTATAGTCCAGCCCACGATATTCCTATACAGGCGCGGCTCGCCCCGCTATAATGGAAAAGAGAAAATCAAAAGCGGGGAGACGTTTTTTTATGAGAATCGCCATTGGTATTGATACGGGCGGTACGTGCACGGACGCGGTGCTGTATGACCTGGAGGAAAACCGCGTGCTTGGGCAGAACAAAGGGCTGACCACCCATCACGATTTGTCACAGGGCATCCTCGCGGCGCTGGACGGCCTGCCCCTTGCGCTTTGCCGGCAGGCGGAAGCCGCGGGATTGTCCACCACGCTTGCGACCAACGCCTGTGTCGAAGGCAAGTTCCGTAAGACGCGGCTGCTGCTGATGGGTATCGACCGGAAGGGCGTGGAAAAGTACGGCGCGGAATACGGCTTCACCGACCCGGACGCGCTGCGCTATCTGCCCTGCCGGACAACGATTACAGGCCAGGTTTTGGAGGAGCCGGATTGGGATTTCCTGCGGGGGAACACGCGGGAGTGGTTCGCGGGCGCGGAATGCGGCGCGGTCTGCGAAATCCACGGCATGCGCAACGGCGCGGTGCTTGAGGACAAAGCGGCGCGTATCATTGAAGCGGAAACCGGCTTGCCGGTGGTCTGTGCCAGCCGGATGTTCAGCGGCCTGTCCTGCCTGGAACGGGCGGCAAGCGCGCTGCTTAACGCGGGGCTGCTGCCGGTGATGCAGGAATTTTTGTCGGCGGTGGCGGCGGCGTTCCGGGAGCGGGGGATTCGCGCGCCTATGTACATCGTCTGCTCGGACGGGCGGCGGACGGGGCTTTCCTATACCGTGGAGCATGCGGCGGAAACCCTGCTGTCGGGGCCTGCCGCGTCGGCGCTGGGCGGCGGGACGCTTACCAGGCGGGAGCGGGCAGTCGTGGTGGATATCGGCGGCACAACGACCGATATCGCGCTGATTGAGCACGGCGAACCGCTGCTTTCGGCGGAAGGTATCCGCGTCGGCCAATGGAAAACCCAGGTGCGCGGGCTGGCGGCGGCTTCATTCGCGCTGGGCGGGGACAGCGCCGTCCGCTGGGATGAATACGGCACAATGCGCGTCGGCCCGGACCGGGCGCGGCCGCTGTGCGTGCTTGCAAGCGAGCACCCGGAAATCCTGCCGGTGCTGCGTGAACAGGTGCGGGATGTCCCGGCGCACACCCTTCCGCTGCACGAATTCCTGACGCTGGAACGGAAGAACTGGCGCACGCTGGGGCTTGCGGCGGAGGATGCCGCGCTTTGCGAAGCCCTCGAACATGGCCCCCTGAGCTTACAGCAGGCAGCGGACGCGCTCGGCGCGGACAAGTACCTGCTGCGCACCGCGCATTTGGAAAAACAAGGTGTGATCCTGCGGGCGGGGCTGACCCCGACCGACCTGATGCACGTGCGGAAGGACTACACGGCGTATGACCGGGAAGCGTCCATCCTGGCGCTGCGATTCGCCGCCGCGTCGCTGAAAACCACGCCGGAAGCCCTTTGCGCGCGGGTCTATGACCATATATCCCGCGAGGTATTCTGCGCGGTGCTGCGGATGCTGCTGGAGCATGAATCACCGCATTTCCGCAAAAACGGGCTGGATGCCGGGGCGTGCGAGCTGCTCCGCCTGCAATGGGCGCAGTACCGGAACGGCGGCGCGCCGCTGCTGCGGTGCGCGCTGGGGACGCCTGCGGCGCTGGTCGGCATCGGCGGGCCGGTGCACCTGTTCCTGCCTGCGGCGGCGGAAGCGCTGGGCGCGGAATGCGTCATTCCGGCGTGTGCCCCGACGGCGAATGCGGTGGGTGCTGCCGCCGGGCGCCTGTCGGTTATGGCCAGCGCGGAAATCCGCCCGCACGGGCTGAATCCGCTGGATGCGGAAGCCGGGGATTTTGAGGTGCTTTGTGAAGGATTGCCGCCGCGCCGCTTTGCCAGGCGGGCGGAAGCGTCCGATTGGGCGGTGGCACAGCTGCGCGGGCTTGCCGAGGCAAGGCTGCGCGAGCAGGGCGCGCCCGGTGAGGTTGTGTTTACGTTCACCGAAGAGAAAAACGAGAGCAGCGTCTGCCTTGATACCCGCCTGACGGTTACGGCGGCGATACGATAAGAAAGGGGTTTTGCGGTTATGTGCCAGATTACGATTCAGACAGGGGAGGGAACCCGCACCGTGACCGCCGGACGGGGGCGGCTGCTGGGCGAGGTGCTCCGCGAGAACATCCCGGCGTTTGCCATGCCCTGCGCGGGCAACCATACGTGCGGCAAGTGTAAAGTGAAGGTTACGGGAGCGGTCGCAGCGCCGGACGAGGCCGAGTTGCGGCTGCTGTCCGAAGCCGAGCGCGCGGACGGGGTGCGGCTGGCGTGCGGCTGCCGCGTGGAAGGCGGCGTGACCGTTACGCTGCGCGCGGAGGGCACTTCCAAAATTGTTTCGTGGTACGAAACGCCCGCGTTCGCGCGCACCGGCGACGGTTACGGCTTCGCGGTGGATATCGGCACTACGACAGTGGCGCTTCAACTGGTTGACCGCGCCAGCGGCAGGGTGCTCGCCGAGCGGCTTGCCGAAAACGCCCAGCGCGGTTATGGCGCAGACGTCATTTCGCGCATGGAAGCCTGTAAGGAAAAGGGGGTTTCGGTGCTCTCCGGCCGTATCGCAAACCAGCTCGAAACCATGGCGGCGGAATGCCTGCGCGAAACCGGGATACCGGCGGTTTCCGAGTCGGTTGTCACCGGCAATTCTACAATGCTGCATATTTATGAGGGGCTGGACCCGTTTCCACTGTCGGTCTCGCCGTTCGACGTGCAGTCCTATTTCGGCTGCGTGAGCCGACGGACCTTGGCGGGCGCGCCGGTCTATTTGCCGCGCTGCATCAGCGCCTATGTCGGCGCGGATATTGTGTGCGCGGTGCTGGCGGCGGATTTGCTGAGCGGCGGGGTGCAGCTGCTTGCCGATATCGGCACAAATGGCGAAATGGTGCTTGCGCGGAACGGCAATCTGCTGTGCTGCTCGACGGCCGCAGGCCCGGCGTTTGAGGGTGCGGGGTTAAGCTGCGGTATGCCCGCCGCGCCGGGGGCTGTCCGGGCGGTGAAGCTGGAAAACGGGGCGGCTGTTTATGAGACAGTCGGCGGCCAGCCCGCGAGGGGCGTTTGCGGCTCGGGTATTCTGGACGCTCTGGCGGTGATGCTGGAAACCGGAGCCATTGACGATTCCGGCTATCTGGAAGAAGATTGGCCGGTCGGCGGCAGCGGATTGGCCATTACACAAAAGGACGTGCGGCAGATTCAGCTGGCGAAATCGGCGGTCTGCGCGGGGCTGCTGACATTGCTGGAGGAGGAAAACACCGACGCTGGGGAGGTGCGCCGCTTTGTCATCGCGGGCGGCTTCGGCAGCACGATGGATTTCGATTCAGGGAAGAAAATCGGGCTGTTCCCGGCGGCGCTGCGCGCGCGCACCGCGTTCATCGGCAACGGCGCGCTGGGCGGCGCTTACATGCTGCTGTTGAACCCTGCCCTCCGCGAAGAGAGCGAACGGATGGCAAGGGAGGCGGCGGAGCTGCCGCTTTCCACCAGCGCCGGTTTCATGGATGCTTATGTGGACTGTATGTCCTTTCTGGAGTTTTGAACAATCAGGAACAAATACTGCAAAAAAAGGATAACGCAGTGCAAGTCCCCGGACAGAGCGCCGTGCTATACTATATACAACATACAATAGGCCCCGAAAAACAGGGTCATCGCAGAACCGGCCAAATTTCAAGGAGGAGCTTTTTTATGAAAGAATTATTATTCCGTACCCTGCGCCATGAGGAAACCGAACGCGCCCCGTGGGTGCCGTTTGCGGGCGTACACGCAGGCAGGCTGAAGGGATATACGGCGACCGAGATGCTGACCGACGCGGGCAAGGCGTTTGAGTCCCTGATGGAGGTCAACCGCCTGTACAAGCCGGACGGCCAGCCGGTGATTTTTGACTTGCAGATTGAGGCGGAATGCCTGGGCTGCGGGCTGACCTGGGCGGACGACTGCCCGCCGTCTGTCTCCGAGCACCCGCTTGACGGCAGCGACGAGGAGCCGCCCGAAGTCCCCTGCGACTGCACCATCCCCACCAAGGAATCCGGCCGGATCCCCTACGTGCTCGACGTGATGCACCGCATGAAGGAAGCCGTTGGCGGCACCACCGCGCTTTATGGCCTGATTTGCGGCCCGTTTACGCTGGCTTCCCATCTGCGCGGCAACAACCTCTTTACCGATATGTTCGATTTCGAGGACGAGGTTGCCGGCCTGTTCGCTTTCTGCAACCGTGTCTGCATGCGCATGGCGGATTATTACATCGAGGCGGGTATGGATGTCATCGCGATGGTTGACCCGCTGATTTCCCAGATTTCCACCGCGCATTTTGAGCAGTATATGACAGCGCCGTATACCGCGCTTTTTGACCATATCCGGAAAGCGGGCGCTTTCTCCTCCTTCTTTGTCTGCGGCGACGCGACGCGCAACGTTGAGGCAATGTGCCGGACCAGCCCCGATTCGATTTCGGTGGACGAAAACGTCAACCTTCTTGCGGCAAAGGGAATCTGCGACAAGTATAATGTTGCCATCGGCGGCAATATCCCGCTGACCTCCATCATGCTGCTGGGTACCCAGCAGGATAATATGAAATTCACCGTTGACCTGCTCGACAGCGTGCCGGTCAAGAAGAATTTCATCATTGCCCCCGGCTGTGACATGCCGTATGACGTACCGGTTGAGAACTGCATCGGCGTTGCGCAGGCGGCAATCGAGACGGACGCCGTCCGCGAGATGGTCAAGAACTATCAGGCAGAAGAAATTGATACCTCCGGCGTAGTGCTTCCAGACTACGCGAACCTCAAAAAGCCGCTGGTTGAGGTTTTCACCCTCGATTCCGCGCAGTGCGCCGCCTGCGGCTACATGATGGGCGCGGCGAACGCGGCGAAGGAGACCTTCGGCGACCAGATCGATATGGTCGAGTACAAGTACATTTATAAGGAAAACGTCGCCCGCTGCGTCAAGATGGGTGTGCCGAACCTGCCCTCAATGTACATCAACGGCGAGCTAAAATACCGTTCCATTATCCCCGCAAAGGCTGAGCTGGAAGCCGCGATTAAGGAAGCCATTGCTGCCTGCAGCAAGTAAAGCATGAGCAAGCTGTATTTGACCACGGGTTTTCTCGGCGCGGGCAAAACCACCTTTTTGAAAAACTTCATCCGGCTGTTTGCCGGGCAGAAAATCCAGCTGATTGTCAATGAATTTGGCCAGGAGGGCGTTGACGGCGTGCTGTTGTCTGAGCTGGACGCGTTCTTGCAGGAGATTTCCGGCGGCTCGGTGTTCTGTTCCTGCCGGATTGACCAGTTTGAGAAAGCGCTCCGGGAATCCGCCGACGTCAGCGCCGACGTGATTCTGGTCGAAGCCTCCGGGCTGTCCGACCCGACCGGCGTGCGTAAATTGTTCCATCAAACCGGACGCTTCCCGCACATCGAATACCAGGGCGGTATATGCCTGATTGACGCGGTGCGCTTTCCCAAGCTGTACGCGACGGCGCGCACCTGTGTTAAGCAGCTGGCAGCAAGCGACGTGGCGGTAATCAATAAAATCGACCGCGCCAGCGCGGAGCAGCTGGAAGAAACGCTCACGCTCGTGCGGGGGCAGCGTCCCGATATGCCTGTGCTGCAAACCAGCTTTGGCGCGGCAGACAGCAGCATTTTGGAGCTGCTGGAAAACGCGCGGGCGCTCCCGGAGGGCGGCTTGACGCTGACCGCCGACCTGTCGCTGCGCAAGCTGAATATCCAGCTTGCGCCGACCATCACCGCCTATGAGCTGCAAAAGTTCATTGAAATGTTCCTGGAGGAGACTTTCCGCGTGAAAGGGTTTATCTCAACGGCGGATGGGCTGCGATTCGCGGATTGCGTCGGCAACGTGGCAAAGGTGGAGCCGTGTACGATTGACGTGCCCGAGGAGCGGCTCGGCTGGCTGACCGTGCTGTCCGGCGCGAAAATGCCGGTGCGCGCGGCGGTGAAGGAAGCCTGCAAGTGGTACAAGCCGCATATTCTCGCGGTAACATAACGAAAAAACGCGGTTCCCGCCCCTTGACGGGAGGGAGCCGCAATTTTTTTGGCTCAGAATAAAAAAACTCCGGATGGAACACTGGGTTCATTGCTGTGACATTCCGGGAAGCGGAAAGGGAGATGACAAATGATGACAATCACCCGCCTGTACGGGGATTTAACCGATCTGTGTTTGTCCATATTTGACGCCGGAGCGCCGCGCCAGCCCGTCGAAATCGCGGAGCGGCTGATGGACTGCGAAAGCGTCGCGATGCACTGCCCCGAGCATCTTTTTATAGTTCCGGCGGCTTTGCTGACCGCCACGCGGCTTGCGCAGGGCGCGCCAAGGGAAGCCCTCGAAAAAGACCTGTCACTAGCGGCACAGCGCGCGTCGAAGGTTGCGGGCGGCTTTTGCGGTTCGTGGGGCTGCTGCGGAGCGGCGGTCGGATGCGGCATTTTCGCAGCGGTGCTGACCGGCTCATCTCCCAAAAAAGAGGCGGACTGGGCGCAGGTCAACCAAATGACCGCGCGCTGTCTGGAAAATGTCGCCAGCGTGGGCGGCCCCCGCTGCTGCAAGCGGGTCACTTATCTTTCCATTAGCGAAGCCATCCGGCAAAGCCCCGCGCTGCTGGGGCTGGCCCTCGGCGAAGTGCCGGAAATTACCTGCCGCCGTTTTATGAACAGCAAGGAATGCAGGGGTGTGAATTGCCCCTATTTTCCCAAAAAGGAGACGAGATAAACCATGAAGAAACGGACTGCCCTGCTGCTTGCCGCAGCGCTTTTGATTTTGCTAACCGCCTGCGGAGGCGCTTCTGACGCGGAACCCAAGGACACCCCCGCCGCCGCTCAGCCTGCGGACGCTTCCCGGCCCGGCCAAAGCACCCCTGTGACACTGGATGTCGGCCTGCTCGGCAACTCTGTCAAGGCGGTGGGCGTGCTTGTCGCGGATTCGCTCGGCTACTTTGACGAGGAGGGTGTGGACATCCACTTCGAGAAGGTTTCCAGCATGAACGATGCCTATACCGCCGTTTCGACCGGTGACCTTGACGTGTACCTGTTCAGCAGCACCGCTGCCGCGACCTTTATCAGCCAGGGCGTGACCACCCTGCGCGTGTTCGGCGGCACAGCGGGCGAGGGCGGCGAAATGATGTCTGCCGCAGGGCGTGGCATCACGTTGGATTCCGCGGACGATTTCAAAGGTCTCACCATCGCCTGCCAGATGCCCGAAACCAGCCAGATGGTGCTCAAGGATTATCTGCTGAAACAAGGCCTGACCATCGGCGGGCCGGATTCCGGCGCGGATGTGAGCTTCGTTTTTGTCAATGACAGCAACGCCGCAATTATCGGCTGCGTCAACGGTGCATATGATCTTTGCATCACCAATTCGTGCATGGGCTATTATGCCGCCGATTTCGGCACTGAATTGGTCGGCACGGTCAGCGACTTTGTAAAGCCCTATCCCTGCTGCCGGCAAACCTGCCATTCCGACACCTATGTAAACGAGTTTGACGCGCTGGTGAAGTTTGAAACCGCTGCGCTGAGGGGCTACGCGTATGCAAGGGAGCACGAGGAGGAAACCCTCGATATCCTGGAAGCGTACAGCGGCGAGGAACGCGATTTCCTCCGCGCGCAGGTGTACGGGACGGATGCATATACGCCTGACATGCGGCTGTCGCTCGACCCGGACAAGGATGCGTGTGTCGCCTTTTACCAGGCGATGGAGAACATCGGGCAAATTGAGCCTGCGACCGAAATCGACTGGTCGGAATACGTCGTGTCAGACGTTTACGGGAGCGCGCTGGAAATCCTGTCCGAGCGTGAGCCGGACACCGCGCTTTGGGGTGAGCTGACCGCGTATTTCAAAGAACACAACAGCTGACAAATCGGGAGGACGGACAATGGCGAAAATCGAGCTTGACCATGTGACCTATACATATCCGGGGCAGCCGGGGGCGGCGCCTGTCTTGCGTGATCTGTCCCTGACAATAGGGGACGGCGAATTTGTGTGCATTGTCGGCGCGTCTGGCTGCGGCAAAACAACCCTTTTGCGGCTGATGGCGGGGCTGACCTTCCCGACTGCCGGTGCGGTGCGCATCGGCGGGGAAACGGTGACGGGACCCGGCACGGACCGTTCCATTGTATTCCAGAACTACACCTTATTCCCGTGGATGACCGCGCGCCGGAACGTCGAGTTCGGCATCCGGCAGGCGCGCCCCGGGCGATCCCGCGCCGAGATTCGCGGCAGCGCCGACGCGGTTTTACGGCAGGTCGGGATGCTGGACAGTGAAGATAAGTATCCCTTTCAGCTTTCGGGCGGTATGCGGCAGCGGGTCGCGATTGCGCGGGCGCTGGCGATGGATACCGATATTGTGCTGCTCGACGAGCCGTTCGGGGCGCTTGATACCCGTATCCGGGGCGAGCTGCAAATTCTGCTTGAAACGGTGCACATGGGGCGAAAAACCGTTGTTTTCGTCACGCATGATATTCACGAAGCCGTACTGCTTGCCGATCGCGTCCTCTATATGACGTCCGGGATGGTTTCTTACGAGCTGCCGATTCGGCTCCCGCGCCCGCGCAGCCGGTTGGATGCGGCGGGGCTGGAACAGGTCTGCGCCTGCCGCCGGGAGCTGTTGGCGCGGTTCCAGCCCGACAGCAACGCCACCCGCGGCTGCGGGGAGGTGTCCGCATGAGCGCAATGCGCTGGCGTTTGCTGCAATCGCACCTGCTGTTTGCCGTCCTCATGGGGGTTGTGCTGTTTGCGCCGAAAAGCCGTCCTGGAATTGCGCCAGGTGCCGCGTTGACTGTCGCCCTGTGCCTGATAGAAGGGCTGTTCCTGCTCACGGTCTGGCGCGGCAGGAAAGCCACGCTGACCGCGCCGTTTGATATCATCCTGCTGGTTTGGGCGCTCCTGCTGGTGTGGGAGCTGATGACCTCGGTGCTTCACCGCGCGCACCCTGTCCTCATCCCAGCACCGGAAAATGTGTTTGATACTTTTAGGGAGCACTGGGCCGCGATTTTGTACAACGTCGGGTATTCCCTACAGCTGCTTTTAATCGGGTTTAGTATCGGGCTTGTGCTGGCTGTCGTGCTCGGACTGTTCGCCGGATGGTACCCGCGTTTGCGCGCGTTTGCGTACCCGATTGCGAACGTGATGGCGCCCATCCCGCCGATTGTGATTTCACCGTATCTGGTGGCGCTGATGCCTACCTTCCGCAGCGCTTCCATGCTGGTGATTGTGCTGGGCGTATTCTGGCCGAATTTTCTGAGCACCGTCAACCGTGTGGCCGGGATTGAGCCGCAGATTATGGATTCCGCGCGGATGCTTTGCCCGCGCAGTTCCGCAATGATCTTCCATATCCTGCTGCCGTATCTGCTCCCCGGTGTGGTGGGCGGGCTGAAGGTGAGCCTTACGACCTCTTTGCTGATGCTTAATTTCGCCGAGCTGATGGGGGCGACGCACGGCATGGGCTACTATGTACAGAACAGCATTACCTATGCCAATTATGCCCACGCGGTTGCCGGGATAATTGTCACCGGGATTGTCGTGACGGCGCTCGGCGCATTGGTGACACGGCTGCAAAAACGTTTGATTTTCTGGCACTGAAAAAAAGGTGCTATAACTTTTTTAGATGGATTGTCGGTTTTGCGGTGATGATACAGAAAGAGCCAGCCTTGGAAAAGGCTGGCTCTTTCTGTTGGGGGGCTGTCTTTGATGGGGCAGCCCCTCCCGCCGGATATGCTTCCGGATTATAGGAAGATTAGATTTTTGCAAGTGCCTGGTCAAGATCCGCAATGATATCCTCAACATTTTCCAGGCCGACCGACAGACGCACCAGACCGGGTTCAATGCCTGCCGCAGCGAGCTGCTCATCGGTCAGCTGGCGATGGGTTTCGCTGGCGGGATGGAGCACGCAGGTGCGGATATCGGCAACATGCACCTCGTTGGAGGCAAGCTCCAGGCTGTCCATGAACTTCATAGCGGCTTCACGCCCTGCGCTGATGTTGATGGACATCACGCCTGAGCTTCCCATTGGCAGGTATTTCTGCGCCAGCGCGTGACACGGGTCGCCCTCGAGCGCGGGATAAATCACCCGGTCAATCTTGTCCGATTCCAGCAGATGGCGCGCGACGGTTTCCGCGTTTTTGCAGTATTGCGGCATCCGTACCGGCAGCGTTTCCAGCCCCAGGTTCAGCAGGAACGCCGAATGCGCCGCCGGATAGCAGCCGAAATCACGCATCAGCTGCATGCGCGCTTTGATGATATACGCCATTTCGCCGAATTCACGGGTATACACCACGCCGTGATAGCTTTCGTCCGGCTCGGTGAAATCCGGGAATTTCCCGCTCGCGGCCCAGTCGAATCTGCCGCCGTCCACGATAACGCCGCCGCCCTGCACCGCGTGGCCGTCCATATATTTGGTGGTGGAATGAATCACGATATCCGCGCCCCACTCAATCGGGCGGCACAGGATGGGGGTTGCGAAGGTATTGTCCACAATCAGCGGCACGCCGTTGCGGTGGGCAATATTCGCGAATTTTTCAATATCGAACACGGTCAGCGCCGGGTTGGCGAGGGTTTCCCCGAACACCGCCTTGGTGTTGGGCTTGAACAGCTTTTCAATTTCCTCCGCCGGTGCGGACGCGTCCGCCCAGATGCATTCGATTCCCAGCTTTTTGAGCGTCACCGAGAACAGGTTGACCGTGCCGCCGTAAATCGTGGTCGCCGCAATGAAGCTGTCGCCCGCGCTGCACAGGTTCAGGATGGACAGCAGGGACGCTGCCTGCCCGCTGCTGGTCAGCATCGCGCCGACGCCGCCTTCCAGCGCGGCAATTTTCTTTTCGATTGCATCGCAGGTGGGGTTAGCGAAGCGCGAGTACATGCACTCGGTCGGCATGTCAAACAGCGCCGCGATATGCGCGGTCGAGTCAAAGGTGTAGGTCGTGGACTGTACAATCGGGACAACGCGCGGCTCGCCGTTTTTGGGCGTATAGCCCGCGTGCAGCGCCTGGGTTTCGATTTTCATATTGGGATAGCCTCCTGTAAAAAATATGGCTTATTTTGCTATAGTATATCATTTTTGCCGGGACAGGTCAAGGGGATTAAGCTTTCAGCAGCCAGAGCGCCTGGTAAGCGCCGATTTCAAACGCCCCATCCGCGTAGTCACGCCCGGTGAGCAGGTCGCGGCAGCGCCCGCCCTGTACCGGCTGCACATGCTTGGGGAATTCGCTGAAATTGTAGACCGCCGTCAGCGTCTGCCCGCCGCCCTCGCGCCGGAAGGCGAGAACCGCTTTGTCGCCGCTGTCGAGCGTCCGTTCCCGCGCGCCCGCGTTGAACACCGGGTTTTCCGCGCGCAGGCGGATGAGCTTTTGCAGCGCCTGGAACACCAGCCCGGGCACGGTCTCCCGGTCAAGCCGCTTTTCGGCGCGCGCCCAGTCGAGTTTGCCGCGATGGATGAAACGGGAGTCCACCGCCTTCACGGGGTCGTCGGTATAGCGGTTGTCGTTGAGCTGTGCCAGCTCGTCGCCGCTATAAATGACCGGGATGCCGCTCAGCGAAGCGATGTAGGCGTGAATCATCAGGTGGCGGCTCACCGCAAGGCCAAGCGCGCCGGGGTCGCACTCGTCAAGCGCCTTTTCAATGCCGCAGAGCGAAGCGCAGGTGCCGCAGCTGCGCGCGTCCTGGGAAACCGGGTCATAGTTGTATAGCTCGCCGCGCGCGAAGCTTCCCGGATAGTCGCCGATGTAGAAATGGTACAGGAATTTCTTATGCTCGAGCGGGTCGGAGCCGAGATACTGCACCGCGCTTTCCTCCAGCCCCCAGCCGATATCATCGTGGCAGCGCACGTAATTGACAAAGGTAAATTCGGGCGGCAGCGCGTCCATGGCGTCCATCTGCCACTTGAGCAGCGTCACGTCCCGCGTGGCAAGGCTGTTCCAGACACAGACCATGGTCGTGACATTATAGAGGATATCACATTCCGGCTTGTCCACCGGCCCAAAATAGGGCGCGACCTCGTGCGGCGCCATCACGACTTCACCCTTGAACACAACCGCCGGGCAGACGGCCTTCGCGATTATGCGCAGCATCCGCATGATGGTGTGTACCTGCGGCAGGTTGCGGCAGCTGGTGCCCAGCTCCTTCCAGATATATGGCACGGCGTCAATGCGGAAAATCTCAATGCCGACGTTCGCGAGGTAAAGCATATTGCATGCCATCTCGTTAAAAACAACCGGGTTTTTATAGTTCATGTCCCACTGGTAAGGGTTGAAGGTGGACAGGACATACTTGCCCATTTCCCCGCAGAAAATGAAGTTGCCCGGCGCGGTGTTCGGGAATACCTGCGGCACGGTCTTTTCGTATTCGTCCGGGATTTCGCGGGTGTCGTAGCACATATAGCGGTCCTGGTACTCCTTTTCCCCCTTCTTGGCGCGGACTGCCCACTCGTGCTCGTCCGAGGTATGGTTCACGATGAAGTCCAGGCAAATGCTCATCTTCTGTTCCCGGCAAACGTCCGCCAGGTGGGACAGCTCGTCAATCGTGCCGATTCGCTCGTCTACCTGCCGGAAGTCGGAGACTGCGTAGCCGCCGTCGTTCTCCTTCTTGGGCATCTTGAGAAGCGGCATCAGATGGAGATAGCGCACGTTCAGCTCTTTGAGGTAGGGGAGCCGTTTTTCAATCCCGGCCAGGCTGTCCGCGAACTGCTCGGTATACATCATCATGCCGAGCATGTCCGAGCGGCGGTACCACTCCGGGTCGGCCTCGCGGGCGCGGTCGAGCGCGGTGAGCGCGGGCTTGCGCGAAGCCGCAAACTGCCGGATGCGGCCAATCAGCTGCTCAAAACAGGGCGTTTCGCCGTAAAGCTCGGAATAGAGCCATTTCAGCTCGTCAAGACAGGCTGCAAGGCGGGTTTCAAAGTTGTTCATTATAGGTACATCCTTTCGCTTGGAATTTACAAGGAATTCGTTTACGGTGATTGCATACGGTATAATTTTATGATAAACTGTTTATAGAAAAAAGTCCAGTATATTTTCGTCAGAAGGGAGCAGCCTATGTCCGTCAACACCTACCGCAAGGCGCAGCGTCTCGCCCAGAAGGACCGGAAAACCAGTTTAACCGGCATCCTGCCCGTCCTGGAAGAGCAGCAGCTTGACCTTGCTTACCGCGAGCCGCTCGGCATAATCGATATCCCCATGGATTTAATCGCAGGCACGCTGACAGAAGCCCGCGCGATTTCCTTTTCCCCGCATTTCTTCCCGTTGATGGAGGAGAGCACCGAGTTTGCGTCCAAGTGGATCGCGCTGAGCAGCGCGCATATGAAAGAGGGAATCCGAGACCCGATCAAGGCGGTGGAATACCTGGGCCGCTACTATGTTATAGAGGGCAACAAGCGCGTCAGCGTCCTTAAATATTACGGCGCGGTCAGCATTCCGGGTACGGTGACGCGCTACGTCCCCAAACGCACGCCCGAAACCGAGCCTTATTACGAATACCTTGCGTTCTACCGCGCCACCGGTATCAACTACCTGCATTTTGACCGGCAGGGCGGCTATGCCGACCTTCTGAAAGCCATGTCCCGCGAGCTGGACACGCCATGGAGCGCGGACGATATCCAGGCATTCCGCAACCTGTACTTTATGTTTCGCGAGGCGTACCTGCGGCAGGGCGGCGAGCTGGATAAGGTTTCCGAATCGCTGCTCGTCTATCTGGACGTATTCGACTACCAGGAATCCCTGCGCAAGGTGCCGCACGAGCTGGACCGCGACCTTGCAAGGCTGCGCCCCGAGCTGCTCAACCGGGAGAAGGGCGCGGGCGTCGCCCTGCTGACCGAGGACACTGCTAAGGTGCCGCTGCTGCATTTCTCGGGTGAGGTCAGCGCGGCGTTTGTGCATGACCGCACGGCGCATGAATCGGCGTGGGTCTACGCGCATGAGCTGGGTCGGCGCGACCTGGAAGCCGCGCTCGAAATCGAGACACGCTCCTATGAGGGCATTTCCACCCCGGAGGCGGCGGCGGAATCCTTCCGCGAAGCGGTGGACGGCGGCGTCAACGTGATTTTCGTCACCAGCCCGCAGCTTTGGCAGGCCGGGGTAAAGGCGGCGGTTTCCTACCCACAGGTCAAATTTTTGAACTGCTCGCTCGGCATGAGCTACCCGTCGGTGCGCGCCTACTACGCCCGCACCTATGAGGCGCAGTACCTTCTGGGCGCGGTCGCGGGCGCGCTGACTGAAAATGACCTCATCAATTATATTGCTGACGCGCCGATTTACGGCACGACCGCCGACATCAACGCCTTTGCGCTGGGGGCGCGGTTCGTCAACCCCCGCGCGCGGATCCTGCTGGAATGGTCGCAGGCCGAGGGCACGGGCAGCCGGAACCGGATGTCGGACGCGGGCGTGACCTATATCGGCGAAATGGACCGCCTGTCCCCCTATGACGCCAAGAACCGCCAGCCGGGGCTGTATCTGGCGGGGGAGAACCATAATATTGCCATCCCGCTGTGCCGCTGGGGGGAAATCTACGTCAAAATCGTCCGCCGCATTCTGGACGGCAGCTGGAAGAACGACACCCGGGGCGCAAGCGCGGTGAACTACTGGTGGGGGCTGGACAGCGGCGCGGTCAATGTCATCCTGTCGCGGCGGGTGCCGCAGGGGACGCGCCAGCTGACCGACCTGCTGCGGGACGCGCTTTGCAGCGGGCGGATGCACCCGTTCACGGGCGAGCTTGCCGCGCAGGACGGGCAAAAGCTGCGATTCGAGAGCGCGCCCACCCCGCGCGAATTGGCTTCCATGGGCTGGCTTGCCGAGAACGTAGAGGGCAAAATCCCTGCCCTTGAGGAGCTGACCGACAGCGGGCGCGAGCTGGTGAGCGTCCAGGGGATTGGCCGCGGCATATGAGGATATTAGCTTTGGCAGACGAGGAGTCCCCGTTTTTCTGGGACTATTTCACACCGGACCGGCTGGACGGCGTGGATTTAATCCTGTCCTGCGGCGATTTAAGCCCGCATTACCTGTCCTTCCTGGCGACCTATTCCCACGTCCCGATTCTATACGTGCACGGCAACCATGACGACTGCTACGAAAAAAACCCGCCCGACGGCTGCATCTGCATTGATGGCCGGCTCTTTGTTTACCACGGGCTGCGGGTGCTGGGACTGGGCGGCTCCATGCGCTACAAGCCGGGCAAGCACCAGTTCACCCAGCGGGAGATGAGCCGCCGGGTCTGGCGGCTTTCCCCGAAAATCTACTGGCGCGGCGGGGTGGACGTGCTGCTGTCGCACGCGCCGGCGTTTGGGCTGGGCGACGGGGACGACCTGCCGCACACCGGGTTCAAGGCGTTCCCCAAGTTGCTTGACCGCTGGGAGCCGTCCTGCTTTGTGCACGGGCACATGCACCTGAGCTATGGCGGCAGCGCCAAGCGGGAGCAGTTCTATAAGGGTACGCGCGTTATCAACGCCTATGACCATTATATTTTCGACATTTGAGCCGTCCACATGGCGGACGAAAGGAGCAAGCAAGGATGGAAGATTATTCCTTTTCCATGTTCCCCAGTGAAACCTTTCTGGACGTGACCATCTACCAGTACGGCTGGGAGCAGTGCACGCCGCTGCACTCCTTCGGGCCGTTTGTCCGGAACCATTATTTGTTCCATTATATCCTTTCCGGCTCGGGGCGGCTGCTTCCCGACCTGCCGGGGGCGGAGGGCGGCGCGTGCTACCGGCTGGGGGCGGGGCAGGGCTTCCTGCTTACGCCGGGGCGGATTAACACCTACAGCGCCGACAAAACGAACCCATGGAAATATGTCTGGGTTGAGTTCGACGGGCTGCGCGTCCCGGAATACCTGGAAAAGGCGGGGCTGAGCGCCGACCAGCCAATTTTCAACACCCGGAGCATCTCCACCGGGGAGCGGGTGCGCGACGAGCTGATGTATATGGCGACGCACCCCGCCGAAGCCCCGCTGCACTTAATTGGGCATTTATACCTGTTTTTGGATGCGCTCATCCAGGCGTCCGAGACCCGCCGCGAGGACAGGCCGGGACATGTGCGGGATTTCTATATCCATGAGGCGGTGCACTATATCGAGCAAAATTTCTACCGAGAGCTATCGGTAGAGGAGCTTGCAGATATCTGCAAGCTCAACCGGAGCTATTTCAGCAAGGTCTTTAAGGAAGTGACCGACTGCACCCCGCAGGAATTTATCATCCGCTACCGGCTGACGAAGGCCGCCGATATGATGAAGCTGACCAACGACCCCATCGGCGAAATTGCCGCCAAGTGCGGCTATCAGAACCAGCTGCATTTTTCCCGCGCGTTCAAAAAGCGGTATGGCGTGCCGCCCCGCGAATGGCGCGCCCAGAACCGGATGCCTGCGCGAAGGTAGCTGCCCTGCACCCGCGCCTGCGCGGCGAGCGCCAGAGGGGCTAGCCCCTCTGGACTCCCATTCTCCGCTGCGGCGGGGATTGGTGGTCAGCGTTTCCGCGTGCTGCTTCGCCCCGCCAAAAGGACGGCGGGGCGAAGAGAGGGGCTGCGGAGGATTCTTTCCGGCTTGATTTTTAGCCGTCCCTTTACGGTAACAGAGGGGCGGCTTTTTTGACGGGTTATTCGGCGGTCAGGTGCAGCTGGATGGCGCGGTAATCGCCGCCCCCGGTCGGGATGGGGTAGCCCGCGTGCATCAGCGTGCCGCCGAGCCAGCTGCCCTCGCCGTTGACGCGGTAGCGGAGCGATTCATCCAGCCCCCGCAGCCGCAGGGTCAGGCAGGGAAGCGCGGCGCGCGCCGTCCCCTTGACCAACGACACCAGCGCTTCCCGCTTGTCCTCCGAAACGTGCTCCCAGGCGGTATAGCGCTCGTTTTCAAAGGGGTTGGTCAGGCGGTAGTAATCGCCGAAGTGGATTAAATTATAATATTTGTGGTAGTCCTCGTTCTGGCGCTTCATGATGGCGCGTTCCTCCGGGGAGGCTTCACTGAGGTCAAGCTCATAGCCAAACGCGCCGCTCATCGCGACAATGCCGCGCGTTTCGAGCGGGGTGGTGCGTCCGGTCTGCCCATTCGGGACGGCGGATACATGGGAACCCATGCTGCTGACCGGGTAACAGAACGAGGTGCCGTAGTGGATGCGCAGGCGGTCAATCGCGTCGGTGTTGTCGCTGCACCAGATTTGCGGGGTGTAGTACAGCATTCCCGCGTCAAACCGCCCGCCGCCGCCGCTGCACCCTTCGATGAGCAAATCGGGGAAATCCCGGTGGAAGCGTTCAAGCATGTCATAAAGCCCTAAGATATAGCGGTGGTAAACCTCTCCCTGCCGCTCCGGCGGGAGGGCCACCGACCAGACATCGGACAGGCTGCGGTTGAAATCCCATTTCAAATAACGGATATCGGCGTTGCGCAAAACCTGGCATAGGGTGTCATAAATATAATCGCGCACATCCGCGCGGGTGAAGTCGAGCACCAGCTGGCTGCGCCCGCGCGAGGGGGCGCGGTTCGGCGCGTGGAATGCCCAATCCGGGTGCGCACGGTACAGCTCGCTGTCCTCACTGACCATTTCCGGCTCAATCCACAGCCCGAAATCCAGCCCGAGCGCCTTGACGCGCGGGACAAGGGCTTCCAGCCCGCCGGGCAGCTTGCTTTCGTTAACTGTCCAGTCGCCCAGCCCGCCGAAATCGCTGCTGCGCGTGCCGAACCAGCCGTCATCCATGACCAGCATATCAATGCCCAGCGGCGCGGCGGCTGCGGCGATTTCGACCAGCTTGTCCGCGTCAAAATCAAACAGGGTGGCTTCCCAGTTGTTGACCAGCAGGGGGCGGCGGCGTCCCTTGTAGGGGTCGCGGCAAAGGTGGGTGCGGATGGCGCGGTGCCAGCGGTGGCTCATGGCGGCGAAGCCGTCGGGGGAGCAGATGAACGCGGCTTCCGGGGTCGTGAACGAATCGCCGGGTTCGAGCGTCCAGCAGAAATGGTGCGGGGTGATGCCAATGGTGAACCGCGCGTCATGGAACTGGTTGGACTCCACCGCGGCTTCAAAACCGCCGCTGTACAGCAGCGCCGCGCCGAAGCACAGGCCGTGATCTTCATCGGCATTGCGTTCGCAGAGCATGACAAAGGGGTTATGCTGATGGCTGGATGTGCCGCGCACGCTGCCGACACTCTGCACGCCGGGGCGGACGGGGGTGCGGCAAAGCTCGCGTTCCATGGTGTGCCGCCCGTCAAAGGTGATGAAATCCAGGTCGTCCCGCGGGAAGTCCAGGCAGGCGGAGCAGGCGCGCAGCAGCTGCACGGACGCGCCGCCATGGTTGGCAATCCGCGCGGCGCGGCAAATCAGGTCGTATTCCTCGAATACGCCGTAATACAGCTCGACCGCCAGCCGGGTTACGTGATCCTCAAGGGTAATCACCAGGGTATCCGCTTCCGCGCCGTAAAAGGCGGGAAGCCCTGGGAGCGCGTATTTGCCCGGGCGGGTTTCATATTTCTGAAAGCGCAGGTCGGCAAGGTGGCTGCCGTCCGCGTTTTGGACGACAACGGCAGGCATACGGTAGTCCCCGACACCGCAGGAGGAGTATTCCTGCGGGAGGGTATCGAGCGAATAATTCCGCTCCCGGCCAAGCTCGTTGGGGTTGGGGGAGAAGCCCCGGTCCACCAGCTGAATCAGGGGGGACAGGTCGTCGCTGCCGATGCGCGCGCCGTAATAGGTATGCAGAAGCACACCGTGGGCGTCCGCTTTCAGCTGATAGGTGGTGCGCCGGGTGTGCAGGGTAAAGACGTTGTTTTCAATATGGATCATAGGATTACGCTCCTCAAAATGGGATAAAAAGACAGGGACGAAATGTAGTTATTTTGCTGTTTTCCGCAGAACCGAAACCAACCAGCCCGCCAAAAGCGAGCTGGTCGGGATCCGGGGTTTATTTGCTGCCCGTCATTGCAACGCCCTCAATGAACTGGCGCTGGAAGAACAGGTACAGGATGACCATCGGCAGCATTGCCAGCAGGCTGCCTGCCATCAGGACCGGATAATTCGTGGTGAACTGCCCGCGCAGCGTCGCAAGGCCGGAGGACAGCGTCATCATATTCAGGTCGGAGTTGACGATGAGCGGCCACATCAGGTCGGAGTACGCGAATACGGCGGTAAATACGGCAAGTGCCGCAATCGACGAGGTTGTCAGCGGGAACATGACCTTGTAGAAGGTCTGCCACTGGTTGCAGCCGTCGAGGTAGGCGGCTTCGCCGATTTCGTTCGGGATGCCGAGGTACGCCTGCCGCAGGAAGAAGGTACCGAACGCGCTGACCAGGCCGGGGAACACCAGCGCAAAGATGGTGTTGGTCATGCTCATTTTAGCAAGCATCTGGTACTGCGGCGTAATGAAAATCTGGCTGGGGAGCATCTGCTGGACAACGACCAGGCTGAACAGCAGGTTTTTGCCCTTAAAGTTCAGCTTTGCGAAAGCGTAGCCCGCCATCGAGCTGAACAGTACCGCGCAGATCACGCGGAAGAAAATCATCAGGATGGTATTGGCGTACATCCGCATGAACGGTAGGCTTGCCATCGCGTCCGAGAAGTTTTTCCAGTGCAGGACCTTGGGGAAGATGGTCGGCGGGACCTGCGTGCTTTCCGCCATGGTTTTCAGGCTGGTCAGGATCATCCAGATAAACGGGAAAATCATAATGACCGAACCCAGGATCAGGAACACATAGGTCAGTGTCTTGACCGTCTTTTTCGACTGTCCCATAGAGCTGCTTTTCATCCAAAACCCTCCTTATACTTCGTAGTTGACCCACTTCTTCTGGCCGATGAACTGAACCGCGGTAATCACGCCGATCAATACAACCGTCCAGATGACAACGGCGGAGCCGTAGCCGCGGTTGCCCGCAACGAACGATTCGCGGTAGAACAGGAACATCAGGCTCTGCGCGCTGGTGAGCGCCGGGTTGGCTTCGTCTACCATCATGTAGATGAGGTCATAAACCTTGATGGAGGACATGATGCGCATGATCAGTACTACGAACAGCGTTGGGGAAACCATCGGCAGGGTGATGCTGAAGAACTGCGTGACCTTGCTTGCGCCGTCAATGTCAGCCGCTTCGTAGTAGGACTTGGAAATGTTCTGGAGGCCGGACAGCAGCAGCACCGCGTCGTAGCCGATGGCGCTCCAAATCGCGACAATCGCGCAGGTAATCATAACAAGATTGGGGTTGGTGACCCAGTTGATTTTTGCGCCGAGGACGGAGTTGAGCACGCCGTAATCCGAGTTGAAAATCCAGCGCCAAACCATGGTGACCGCCGCCGGTGCGCAGACCATCGGCAGGAAGAAGATGGCGCGGAAAACGGATTTGCCCTTAATTTTGGCGTTGAGCAGGATGGCGACCAGCAGCGCCAGGAAAATGCCGATCGGCACGGTCAGGATGCAGAAATAAATGGTATTCCAGGTTGCTTTCCAGAATTCGGGGCTTTTAAGCATATCGGTATAGTTGCCGATGCCCTTGAATTCGTATGTACCGAAACCAAGATGGGTAGAAAAGCTCATGATGAGCGTCTGGATGAACGGGTAAACGTTCAGGACAAGCAGGCCGATGATGGTCGGTGCGACCATGATCCAGCCCCAGTTCTGCTCGCGCTTGGCGGCAGCGGACATCTTACCTTTTCCCATAGGTTGCGCCTCCTCTTACTTGTTTTTGTTGGCTCTGGCAATGCTGTCAGCAGTCGTCGTATTAATGTAGTTCTGAATATTCGCAAGGCCGGTGTCCACGTCAACCGAACCCGCGTAAACCTTCAGCAGCTCGTCGCTGACGGGGCTTTTCCATTTCGGGCGGGCGGCGTTGTTGGGACTCTGCACCGCGTAATCGAACTGATCCATGACACATTCCACATTGATGTGGTAGTCAAACTGGTCGTACGCGCTGATGTAGGAATCCTCGGTGCCGATATAAGCCGGGATGGCCGCGCCGTAGGAGCCAGCGATGCGCTGCGCTTCCTCGGTGCCGAAGAATTTCAGCACGTCGAGCACGATTTCCAGATTCTTGCCGCGCGCGGCGGTGGAGTAGCACAGGCCGTTGGAGATGGTCGCGCGGCCTTCGCCGGAGACCGGGTCGGGGCAGCGCGGCAGTACGGAGATATCCCATTTGCCCTGCATATCCGGATAGTTCTGCATGGTCGGGAACAGGTTCCAGTTGCCGTTGAGGAAGATGGCGCCCTGCTCGGAGAAGAACGCGCTGTCAGGTGTGGTCTCGCCGAAATAGTTCTGGTCGGGGCACCAGTCGTTTTTCTGGAGGTCGATATAGAACTTCATTGCATCGATGGTCGCCTGCTGGTCAAAGCCGCCCTGGGTTTTGTCCTCGGTCAGGATGCAGCCGCCCTTCTGGTAGACGAAGTTCCAGTAGCCGGACTGGTCGTCGCAGTAGGCCATGTAGCCGTATTTCCCTGTTTTGTCGTAAATCTGCTGGGAAGCGGCGGTCAGGTCGTCCCAGGTCCAGTTCTCGTCCGGGTAGGACACGCCTGCCGCGTCGAACATTTCCTTGTTGTAGACGAGGACGAGATTGTCCTTGTCCTTGGGCACGCCGTACATCCGGCCGTTGCTGCCCTTGGTGTTGTCCAGGGAGATTTCGGAGTAATGCTCGGTGTAGAAGTTGGGGTCCACATCGTTGTAAAGGTCGGTGACATCCGCGAGCATGCCGAAATCGGCATATTTCAGGATTTCGTTTGTGTGCATCCAGTAAATATCGGGCATGGTATTGCTTTCGGCGGAAGCCTCCAGCTTGGTCCAATATTCGTTCCAGCTGGTGACCTGCACCTCAATCACCACATCCGGATGCTGGGCGGTGTAGGCGTCGCAGATAGCCTGCATCGCGTCCCGTTGAAAGACGTCCCAGATCTGGAAGGTCAGATGCTTCTTGCCGTCCGCCGCGCCGCAGCCGCTTAACGCGAACAACAGCACGAACGCCAGCAGCAAGGCGATCATACGGGAAGTTTTTTTCATAAACTACACTCCTTTTTGTGAAAATATCAGCATTTACCGCACTTTGGCAGTAAAACTTTATTGATATCAATAATATCACCATCCATGGGGAGGGTAAATACACTTGCGTGCACAAAATATGCCCGGATGCAGGATTATCACACATATTGTGCGAGTCATCACTCATCCGGGCATATCTTTGTGAATTTCGTTGACTTAAATAGAAAAGGAACATTGATTTTGTGCAATCAATACAAAATACAAATTATGGAAGAATAAAACAGATACTTTTTGGGAGCCTTTGTGACAAATGTTAGGGAAATAATGACAGGAATCACAACCACAAATTGACAAATTGATTGCTGATATGTCATAATGTGCGGTCAAGGCATATAAAGGCGGTCCTCATCGCGCAAAATGGCAGGTCTGCGGCGTGCCTGCGGCACGGACTGCTGGAACTCGGTGGGGGACAGGCCGGTCTCCCGGCGGAACACCTTTGCGAAGTAATTTGCGCCTGCAAAACCGGTTGCCTCGGCGGCAAAGGCAATGGACATGTCCGGCTCACTGAGCAGCAGCTTTGCGTATTCGATGCGGGCGCGGGTGATATATTTGCCGGGGGAGACGCCGACCTCGCGGGTGAAGGTGCGGATCAGGTGGGGCTTGGAGACCTCAAGCCGTTCCGCCAGGTCGTCCAGCCCTTCCAAATAGGCGAAATCCTCGTTGATAATGCCGATTGCGGCATCAATCAGCGCGGAATAATGGCTGGGCGCACCGGCGTCACGCAGGCGCAGCAGCTTCATCAGCAGGGAATAAGCGTGCGCGGAGGCGGTCGGCGCGTCGATGCCTGAGCCTTCGCGGTTCAGGACGGCGAGCGTGGTCACGGTTTCGCGCACGGCGGCGGCGCCCTGCGGATAAATCACGCAGGCATCCTCCGGCGAGAGCAGCTGCTCGGGGAGCGTGCCTGTCAGGCGAAGGATGGCGCACTGACAGTCCCCGGTAGCGGTGAGCCGGCAGCTGCCGGGCTGCGAAAGCAGTGCAAGCCCACCCGCAGGGATTTCGGCTTCCGCTTGTGAAAAGCGGAGGACGGGCGCGCCGCGTACCCCGGCAATCAGTTCCCTGCTGCCGTCCGGGAGGTCTGTCTCATACGCGCCCTCCAGCGAAAGCAGCCGCGCCTCGGTCAGCGCGAGCAGCCCGGCGAGCAGCGGCTCAGGCGCGGCGGGCCGGATGATTTGGTTCTGTGCCTGTGGCATAAAGTCCCTCCCTTGTTGGACCGGGCATGTGCGTGAAAGATACCCGCAAAAAATAGGTTGCCGTATGAACAAAAGATAATGCGGATTCACGGAGCGTGCCATCCCCGCGCCGCAGCGCGCATCCAATCCGCCGCGCAAGCGGCGGTGAAATCCGGCAATCGCATTGTCGGATTTCACACCCTGGCCGGAGCGCAGTGTACCGCCGCCGTGCGGCGGTGCATGGAGCGCAGGCTGAGCTGGCGTGCGGGCATAGCCCGCATCGACAGAGCCTATTCGGCCAAAATCCGCAGATTTTGGCCGAGCCCCGCAGGGGCAATAAAAAGGCCGGGAAATGTCCCGGCCTTCCTGCGTGTCCCTTTCAGAGCAGTTCTTTTTAGTGGCAGATCGCCAGTTCGGTTTCTTTGTCGAAAAGATGGATCTTTTCGGTCTTGAGCGCAAACTTGGCAATATCGTTCTCGCGGCCCCTGAAGGTGGAGGGGGTGCGCGCAATCAGCTTCACGCCCTGGCAGTCGAGATACAGGTTGATTTCCGCGCCCATCAGCTCGGCAATATCAATCTTCGCCGCGATGCCGTCGCCATCGCCCGCAATGACATCCTCCGGACGGATGCCGAGCACGACCGTCTTGCCGACATACTTGTCAAGCGCCGGGTTGGACTTCAGCTGCACGCTGCTGCCGCAGAATTCCGCGATGAAGTTCGAGCCTTGCTTGCGGATTACCGCGTCGATGAAATTCATCTGGGGCGAGCCGATGAAGCCCGCAACGAACAGGTTGCACGGGAAATCATACAGGTTCTGGGGGGTATCGTTCTGCTGGATAATGCCGTCTTTCATAACGACGATACGGTCGCCCATGGTCATCGCTTCGGTCTGGTCGTGGGTAACGTAAACGAAGGTGGTCTGGAGACGCTTGTGCAGGCGGCTGATCTCCGAACGCATTGCGGTACGGAGCTTGGCGTCCAGGTTGGACAGCGGCTCGTCGAGCAGGAATACGGCGGGGTTACGCACCATCGCGCGGCCCAGGGCGACACGCTGGCGCTGGCCGCCGGAAAGCGCTTTCGGCTTGCGGTTGAGCAGGTGCTCCAGGTCGAGTGCCTTTGCGGCTTCGTGTACCTTGCGGTCGATTTCGTCTTTCGGGACCTTCTTCAGGCCAAGGCCGAACGCGATATTTTTATATACAGTCATATGCGGATACAGCGCGTAGTTCTGGAATACCATCGCGATATCGCGGTCCTTCGGGGCAACGTCGTTAACAACGCGGTCGCCGATATACAGCTCACCGTCGCTGATATCTTCCAGGCCGGCGATCATGCGCAGGGTGGTCGATTTGCCGCAGCCGGACGGGCCGACCAGAATGACGAATTCTTTGTCCTTAATCTCAAGGTTCAGGTCGGGTACAACGGTTACATTGCCGGGATAAACCTTTTTTACATGCTTAAAGCTGATACTTGCCATAACTTTGCTTCCTCCGCTTCTTCTTTTCGTTGTCTGTGTTTAAGGGTAATTTATTTACCGGCTGCGGCTGCCTGCCGCAGTGCCGTCCGTTTCACCTGTAAACAGGATAACACGCCCGGGACGGCCTTTCAAGGGTAAATTCACAGCATCACAAGTAAAATAGTGACAAGTTTTTGCGGCGGGATGAGATGACAATATTTTACCTTCGATATCATTTCATTACGGTTGCGCGGGTGCGGCGGGCTGTGATAAACTGTACTCGTTCCCAATCGGGACAGCCGCGAAAAGGAGGCGCACATGTTTTTTCAGAAAGATTACGCCAAGCCCGGGCCGGGCGTCCGCCCGGACGAGCCGGAGAAAACCGGATGGAACCGCTTTGCGGAAATCCTGACGATTGAATGCGGTTCTCTGATTAAGCTGAACCTGCTGTTTCTGCTGAGCTGCGTCCCGGTTGTCACCATCCCTGCCGCGCTGTACGCCATGCACATCGTGGTGCGCCGGATGGTCTGCGATGAAACCGTTGACTGCTTCTATCATTACAAGCAGGCGTTCCGGGGGAACTGGAAAAAAGCATATGCTGCATTCTTTGCTGTGGTGCTTCCGCTGGTCGTCGCGGCCTGCGGGATGATGACCTATCTGCGGTTCGCGGTGGGGAACCCGATGTTCTTCCTGCCGTTTATGTTCTGCTCGACCATCTTTTTGATTGCGCTGCTGTCCTCGATGTATTTTTACGCTTTCCTCAGCACCGGCAAAACCGTGCGCGAAGCGCTGCGCCCCGCGATTGTGCTGGGGATTGGCAGGCCCGCCCGCGCGCTGCTGGCAGCGCTGTCCACCTACGGGCTGACGTTCGCCGCTTTGATGGTCTTTCCCATCAGCTTGATTTATTTCCTGCTGATTGGGTTCACTGCGCCGTGCCTGCTGGCGAATTTCTTCATCCGCACGGTTTTGAAACAATACGCTTCTATTTGACCACTTCTTTTTTACATTCTTTCATCTTTCTTTATATCATACTATCCCCTTTTATTTACCCTCATTTTATCCTCAATTTGCAGGAAAGGGCCGTCCGGTATGGGCGGCTTTTTCCATTGCGGCATCAAAACAGCGCCCGGAGCATCCTACGGCTCCAGGCGCTGTTCCAATAAACTGTCATATGATTTTTGGAATCACAATTTAATGAAAATACTGCGGGAACTTTTCCCGGATTGCCGTCGCGTCGAATTTATAGCGGCTCAGGTGCTTTTGCATCAGCGCTTCCGCCTGCCCGGCGTCCCGCGTGCGCAGGGCTTCCAGAATCTGCTCGTGGTCCTGCACGATTTTCAGCTCTTTGACGCTTTCGAGCGCCATCCAGCGCACCCGGTCAAAATGGATGGTGATGTCTTGCAGCAGGCGGTAAACCTGCGGCTTCTGCGCAACCTCGAACAGGATGGCGTGAAAATTATCATCCAGCTGCATCAGCTTTCTGAAATCGCTTTGTTTCAGGTAGAATTGCTGAAGCCGGACGTTTTCTTCCAGCCGGAACAGCCCGGTTTCGTTGGTGTAGCGGCACACCAGCCGCACCAGCTCACGCTCTAAGGTGTTGCGCATGAAGCAGGCTTCGTCTACCAGGTCATAATTGATAGGGGCGACCATGGTCCGCTTTTGCGGCACGATTTTGATGATTTGCACCTTGTCAAGCTCAATCAGCGCCTCGCGCACCGGCGTGCGGGACAGCCCCAGCTCGGCGGCAAGCTCGGCTTCGCTGATGAGGCTTTCCGGCGCAAGCTCCAAACTGATAATATTCTCTTTGAGCATGCGCAGCGCGTAATTGCGTCCGGTTTCGCGCGGGAAGCGTTCTGTCAGCTCCATCCCCACCTGCTCCTTTCTCTGCGTGTTCCGCTCTTTAGACCTGTTCGAAAACGATTGGCACACCGTCTGCCGCAAGCCTTTGCCGTCAGGATGTGCCGCCTTCCCCTGAAACCCGACAGGATTCCTGCGGGAAATCGTCCCATTCTGACGGCAAATTCTCACGACATCCGGCGCACCCCTGGTTTCCGAACAGGTCTATTATAACATAACCTCTTCAAAAAGTATATACGGGCAAGGCACATATTTTTCGGGGGTTCCGTTCGGCGGGGCAGTCAATTTGAGACATTTTCGTCCCGGCAAAAGCGCCGCCTGGAATGCTTCCCACCCATGCGGTATATTTTGCGGGCAAAATGTAAGAATAAACAAAAACAGGCACAAGAATTTTACTGGTATGCTAGTAGACAAAATACGGAAACCGTGCTATGATTAGAAATAACAGGAAACCCCAACCGCTGCGGCTGGGGGCGGATATCGCATCAAAAGGAGGAAATTGCTATGCAAATGACATTCCGCTGGTACGGAGAAGGGAACGATTCGGTTACCCTCGACCAGATCCGGCAGATTCCCGGCGTGACCGGCATCGTCTGGGCGCTGCACCATAAGCAGCCCGGCGAAATCTGGGAACCCGAAGAAATCGCAAAGGAAAAGGCTATTATCGAAGCCGCGGGCTTCAATATCGATGTTGTCGAGTCGGTCAACGTCCATGACGATATCAAGATCGGCCGTCCCACCCGCGACCAGTATATCGAAAACTATAATATCACCCTGCGCAACCTTGCCGCGGCAGGCGTCAAGGTCGTCACCTACAATTTCATGCCCATTTTCGACTGGACACGCACCGACCTGTTCCACCCCGTAGGGGACGGCTCGACCGCGCTGTTCTATGAAAAGTCCCGTATCCAGCAGGATTACAAGGAAATGGCGAACTATATCCTCGAAAACCTGCACGGCATGACCTTCCCCGGCTGGGAGCCGGAGCGCATGGCGAAGCTGGACGAGCTGTTTGCCGACTATGCGCCCGTCACCAAGGAAAAGCTGTGGGAAAACCTCAAGTATTTCCTGGAGGGTATCATGCCGACCTGTGAGGAAACCGGCATCAAAATGGCAATCCACATGGACGATCCCCCCTGGGATATCTTCGGCCTGCCCCGCCTGCTGGTGGATAAGGAATCCATCCTGCATTTCCTCAAGATGGTGGACCACCCGAATAACTGCCTGTGCCTGTGCTCCGGCTCGCTGGGCGCGAACCCCAAGAACGATGTCGCCGACATCGTGCGTTCCTGCTGCGACCGCATCGCGTTTGCGCACATCCGCAACGTCAAGCACTTCCCGAACGGCGATTTTTCGGAAGCGTCCCACCGCGACTGCGACGGCGACACCGGCATCCTCGACATCATGAAGGCCTATCATGACTGCGGCTTCACCGGATATATCCGCCCGGACCATGGCCGCCACCTCTGGGGCGAGCAGTGCCGCCCGGGCTACGGCCTCTATGACCGCGCGCTCGGCATCATGTATCTGCTGGGCTGCTGGGATATGCTCGATAAGACAGAAGGGAGGGTCTGACCGTCATGAAGCTGAACCTGGACTCTCTCAAAAATACAGAAGCCTGGAAGGGCTATCACCTGCCGCAGTTCGACCCCGCGCAAATCGCCGAAAACACCCGCAAAAAGCCCCAGTGGCTGCACTTCGGCGCGGGTAATATTTTCCGCGTGTTCCCGGCGGTGCTCTGCCAGCGGCTGATTGAACAGGGTGAAATGGATACTGGCATCGTCTGCTGCGAGGGCTACGACGAGGAAATCATCACCCGCTGTTTCCGCCCCTATGACAACCTGTCGGTCGCCGTGACGCTGAACGCGGACGGCAGCATCGAGAAAGAGGTTGTCGGCTCCATGGCGGAAAGCCTCAGTATGATGTACGACAGCGCCCGCGTGCGCGAAATTTTCGAGACGCCGTCCCTGCAAATGGTATCCTTCACCATTACTGAAAAGGGCTATGCCATCCGCAACGCCCAGGGCGATTTGCTTCCTGCCATCGCGGCGGACATGGAAAACGGCCCCGAGGGCTGCAAGGCGTTCATGGCGCAGCTGGCCGCGCTGTGCGTTGCCCGCTTCCGAGCGTGCGGCACACCGCTTGCGCTGGTTTCAATGGACAACTGTTCGCATAACGGCGAGAAGCTGCAAGGCGCAGTGCTCAGCATTGCGAAAGCATGGAAGGACAACGGCAAAATCACCGGCGATGAATACAATTATCTCAACGAAAAGGTATCGTTCCCGTGGTCGATGATTGACAAGATTACCCCGCGCCCGGACGCCGCGGTCGAGAAAGAGCTGATTGCCGACGGGCTGGAGGATATCTCGCCGTTTGTCACCGCGAAGCACACCTATACCGCCGCGTTCGTCAACGCTGAAAAGCCGCAGTACCTGGTTGTTGAGGATTTGTTCCCGAACGGCCGTCCCGCGCTGGAAAAGGCTGGCGTATACCTGACCGACCGCGACACGGTCAACTGCACCGAGCGTATGAAGGTCACCACCTGCCTGAACCCGCTGCACACCGCGATGTCGGTTTACGGCTGCATGCTGGGGTACACGCTGATTTCCAAGGAAATGGAGGACGCGGACATTGTCAACCTGGTTAAAACGCTGGGTTATAAAGAGGGCCTGCCGGTTGTAGTTGACCCGAAGATCCTCAGCCCGAAGGCGTTTATTGACGAGGTTGTCGGCAAGCGCTTCCCGAACCCGTTCATGCCGGACGCGCCGCAGCGCATCGCGACGGATACCTCTCAGAAGGTGGGCATCCGCTTCGGCGAAACCATCAAGAGCTATGTCGCGGAAAACCGTGATTTGGACAGCCTGAACGCGCTGCCGCTTGCCATTGCTGGCTGGCTGCGCTATCTGCTGGCGGTGGATGACGAGCTGAAGCCGATTGAGGTTTCACCCGACCCGATGAAGGACGAGCTTCAGGGCAAGCTGGCGGGCATTACCGTCGGCAAGCCGGAGACTTACCAGGGGCAGCTCAAGGGAATCCTGTCCAATGCCGCCATTTTTGGCTCCGACCTGACCAAGACAAGCCTTGCCGCGCGCATTGAAGCCATGTTCGTAGAAGAGCTGGCAGGCGCAGGCGCAGTCCGCGCAACGCTGCAAAAATATCTGAAATAAGAACACCGAAAACGGGCAGCTTCCGCAATGGTACGTACCAAAGCGGAGGCTGCCCGTTCTGTTATGAAAGAATGATGAAGGATTGAATGTGGTTTAACGGTAGCCGTGTTCCTCGCCGCATACGGGCACAATGACCGGGGTTATAATGAAAACATGGCTTGCGCCGTATTCCATAGCGAGCCTGCCGGTTTTCTGCTCCGTGCCTTTTCCGAAAATTACTCTGGTGGGCGAATAGTACTCAAAATTGTTTGCCATATCCATACACGCCTTTTTGATGAGGTGTTTTAATTTGATTTGATGATTGTATTATACCGGATTCCTGTCTGATATGATTTGATTATTTCGCCGGGCTGGTAAAATAACGACAGATACAGCAGAATTGTTCTATTACTACGGGGGACGGGAACCGCCGACCGGCTGCTGCCCAATCTCCGAAGGCTGAAGGCTTTTGGGGAGCAGCCGGACAATGAATCTGCCGTCCGGAACCTGCTCTCGGACTGCTGGATGATGCTGCCGCAAAGCATCCGGGAGGCACAGCCCGCAAAAGCCGTCCCGCTTGCCGAAGGGCAGGGGCGCCTGCGGAATATGGCTGCGTATATCCACAGCCATTACGGGGAAAAGCGCACGCTCGCGGAGCTTGCCGCCCGTGCCGCCGTCAGCGAGCGGGAAGCGCTGCGCTGCTTCCGGAAGTATTTTCAGCAAAGCCCGTTTGAATATTTGATGGGCTTCCGGCTGAACCAGGCAAAGGCCATGCTGCTTGAAACCGACCTGCCCATTACGCAGATTAGCTACCGGTGCGGTTTTTCCGACAGCGCCTATCTGGGGAAGCAGTTCAAAAAAGCTTTTGGGATGACGCCCCTTGCGTTCCGGAACCGGTACCAGTCAAAGCAGGGGTAATACAGAAAAGAAGCCTGCGCGGGCGGCAGGCTCTTTTTGCAATAATTTTACATAAAATGTCGAATCCTGGTTGTAATGGATGGAAAGGTATGGTATACTATAAAAAAGCAGGGCGCGGAGCGAGCGGGGAATGCCCCAAAGCGCTCCCCGCTGAGGGCGCTCAAGGTGCGTAACCTTGCTGCGCGCGCCGGGGAAAACCGGTTCGGGAGCAGGACTTTTGACAGTTCGGGAAATGGTTCGGAATGATCCTTATATCGGAGGGAAAACCGGAAAATGCGAAAAAATAGTGGGGAAAATCCGTCAATTTTCATGAAAATTTTATAGCCATAAGTTGAAAGGTAGGCCTATAAATAACACTTGGAACTTATTTACAGCAACATTTTCTGGAAAAAAATTCCGTAAACGAGAAAAAACAACGTCTGCATCCCTGAAATGGTTGATTTCAGGTTTTTTTTTGAAAAAATTGTACAAATTTTAGAAAAGCTGTATACTTTTCCTGACGGGTGTGGTATGATTACACTAAGAAATAGATTTGACATGGTTTTCAGCCTGCAAAATCGTGCGAATTGCTGGAAAGGTTTTTAACAGCCGCTTTTTCGTGTTTAGTAGCGGGATTTTGAGATGAAAAGAAAGGGTGAGGAGGATGCTTTTTACCGTATTGAATCGTTACGACCAACTGGACATCGAGGAAAAAATCTCAGATTATGCCCGCAAGAAGAATATTGACATGAAGGATTTTTCTTATGAGCTAGCGCCGGGGATATCGGTGTCAACAGCGATCGGGGATGTAGTGCTTTCTTTGATTGAGCAGGCGGCCGAGGAGGACAAGCAGGATTTTAAGGAACGGCAGCGGGCAGGGATTGACCGCGCGCGGGCATCCGGACAGGCGATTGGCCGTCCGAGCCAGAAACAGCCGAAGCGCTTCCAGAAAATCTACCAGATGTACCGCGATAAGCGTGTTACGGGCCGCGAAGCCGCTAAAATCCTGGGCGTTGCGCAGTCAACGTTTTATCGCTGGCTGCGGGAAGATGAGCAAATGCGGGTCGCTGAGACCGCGCAGCAGTGACAAGGAAAGACTGGGCCTGTATCCCAGGCGGCTGTGGCTGTCCCGGGTACAGGTTCTGGGCCTTGGCCGGATGGCTGAGGCTATTTTTTCGCCCCAAAACGGCGCGGCGGGGCGCCTTCGTCCAAAATCCATGGATTTTGGACGAAGGGGAAGCACGCGGGGGCGTTACATAATGTGCTCCTCGCAGAAATTGGACAGCACCCGCATCCCCATTTTGCGGCGGTCGGGCGCGGCGTACATTTTGATACCCGCACTGTCGTAAAGCGGTACCAGCCGCGTCTCCGGGTCAATCCGGCAGGATTCGCCAATGGGGTCGCCCGCGTTTTTCGTTTCCATGATCCATCACCTCGGTATTAGCCTGCCGTTTTTTTTCGCTGCCGATTCGCGGTAAAATTTGCCTTTTTGATAAGGCCTGTTCGGAAACCAGGGTTGTGCCGGATGGCGTGAGAATATGCCGCCAGGGCGGGACGATTTCCCGCAGGAATCCTGTCGGATTTCAAGGGGAAGCGGCACAGCCTGACGGCAAAGGCTCGCGTCAGACGGTGCGCCAATGGTTTCCGAACGGTCTATAGAGGCTTTCCGATTATTCTCCCGAAAAAGATTGACTTTATCGCAGGTTTATACTATCCTATATTATAAGAGACCTGTGCCTGCGGGCACGGAACAAGGAGCGGAATTTAGATGTTTG
Source organism: uncultured Clostridia bacterium (assembly GCA_910586575.1). Lineage (GTDB taxonomy): Bacteria > Bacillota > Clostridia > Oscillospirales > Butyricicoccaceae > QXXE01. The sequence goes on from CAJUJQ010000002.1 coordinate 69,844, forward strand.
TTTTAACCTGTACCTGCGGCAATGAGATTTTCGGGGACGAGGAGGACGCTGCGGCAGCCTGGCGGTGCGACGTCTGCGGGAAATGGTTCGATTATTTCGGCCATGAGGTGGACAAGGCCCGCCATGACGCGCTGCTCGAAAATAAATATGCCCGTCTGTATGACGATGAGGAAAGCTGAGGAAATAGAATGAACCCACAAAAGATCGCGCTGGTGACCGATTCCTGTGCCGATATCCCAGCCGGTTTGATAAAAAAATATGATATCCACGTGATACCGCTCCGCCTGCTTTTCTCGGACGGCGAGTATGAGGACGGTATCAGCATCACTGCGAAAGAGGTTTACCGCCGCCTGCCGTCCGAGCTGCCCAAGACCTCCTTGCCGAGCGCCGTGCGCATTGAGGAGACCTTTCAGGATATCCGTTGCAAGGGCTATGAAAAGGCGATTGCTATCAATTTCTCGGGCGGACTCAGCGGCACCGCCAATATGGTGCGCCTGCTCGGTGAGCAGTGCGTTGGGCTGGAGGTCGCCGCGTTCGATACGCTTTCCGGTTCGCTTGGCACCGGCATGACCGTGCTTCAGGCCGCGCGGTGGCTGGAGGAGGGGCGCGGCTTCGTAGAAGTCTGCCACGCCATTCCCAGGATTATGCACACGACAACGGTATTTTTCTGCATCGATACCTTGGAATATCTGCAAAAGGGCGGGCGTATCGGTCTGATTACATCGTTTGCGGGTACGTTGCTCAATATTAAGCCGATTATTTCCTTCGCGCCGTCCGGGGAGCTGGTCAACGTCGCCAAGGTGCGCGGGCGCAAGCTTGCTATCCAGAAAATGGTGGCGATGGCGGCTGACCTTGTGCCGGAGGGCGCGGCGTTTAATATTGCGGTGGCGCATGGCGATTCCCCGGCGGAGTTTAAGGAAATCCGCGCGCTTGCGAAACAGTCCATGCCCGGCTATAAATCTTTATTTGAGGGCGAAATCGACGGCACACTGGGCGTTTATACTGGCCCACATCTGCTGGGGGTCGGGGTGCAGCTGCTGCCGGATGGGCTTTTTCCGACATCCGTTTGAACACGTTTCAGCGGAACAGCAGCCGGACGGGGCGCGGCAAAATCATGAAACAGAAAGAGAGCACCTATGAAGATTGGAGCATTTGAATTATTGAAAACCGCCGGGCGCGCCCGACGCGGGCAGTTCCAGACCGCCCACGGCCTGGTGCAAACGCCGGTCTTTATGAACGTCGGCACGGCGGGCGCCATCAAAGGCGCGGTGGACGCCTTCGATTTGAAGGCGCTGGGCTGTCAGGTCGAGCTGTCCAACACCTACCATTTGCACGTGCGCCCGGGTGACGCGGTTGTCCGGCAAATGGGCGGGCTGCATAAGTTCATGCGTTGGGACGGCCCCATGCTGACCGATTCGGGCGGGTTCCAGGTTTTTTCGCTGGCTTCGCTGCGCAAGATTAAAGAGGAAGGCGTGACCTTCCATTCCCATGTGGACGGGCGCAAAATCTTTATGGGGCCGGAGGAAAGCATGCGGATTCAGTCCAACCTCGGCTCGGATATCGCGATGGCGTTCGATGAGTGCATCGAGAACCCTTCGCCTTACGATTACGTTTATGAGTCCATTGAGCGGACAACCCGCTGGCTGGCGCGCTGCAAGGCGGAGCTGGCGCGCCTGAACAGCCTGCCCGGCACGGTCAACCCCGAACAGCTGCTGTTCGGCATCAACCAGGGCGGCACGTATGACGATCTGCGCGTCAAGCATATGCACCAGATTGCCGAGCTTGATTTGCCGGGGTATGCCATCGGTGGGCTTGCGGTCGGTGAATCTACCGAAACGATGTATCATATCCTGGATGTTGTGCTTCCTCACGCGCCGGAGCGGAAGCCGCGCTATTTGATGGGCGTCGGCACGCCCTCCAATATCATCGAAGGGGTGGCGCGCGGGATTGATTTCTTCGATTGCGTGATGCCTACCCGGAACGCGCGCCACGGGCATTTGTACACCTGGGACGGCATTATGAATATCAATAACGCCAAGTATCAAACCGACGAGCGGCCCATTGAGGAGGGCTGCGGCTGTCCGGCCTGCCGCAGCTTCTCGCGGGCGTATGTGCGCCATCTGATGAAATCGGGCGAGATGCTCTCCCAGCGGCTGACGGTGATGCATAACCTTTGGTTCTATAACCATTTGATGGAAAAAATCCGGGAAACGCTGGAAAACGGCACCTTTGACGAATTCCGCGCGCGGTACAGCGAGCGGCTTGGCAAACGAATCTGAAAATCAGGGACAGGGCTTCGGGATAACGGAAGCCCTGTTTTTCGCGTGTTTTAACCGGGGGCAGGGTTTTCTTTCCGGTTTGGATGTGGTATAATAGACCCGTTCGGAAACGATTGGCGCACTGTCTGACGCAAACCTCCGCCGTCATGCAGCACACCCCTGGTTACCGAACGGGTCTACTAAAGGAAACGGAGAAAAGGTGTGAAACAGAATGCTTTTTGAAAATATTACAACCCTTTCGCCGGGCTGCGCGTCGGTGCAGGCCGGGCAGTATGTCGGCGTGCGGGATGGGAAAATCGCCTATCTCGGCAGCGAAGCGCCGGAGGGTAGCTGGGGGGAATGCTTCGATGGGCGGCACGCGCTGCTGATGCCGGGTTTCGTCAACGCACACAGCCACGCGCCGATGGTTCTGCTGCGTGGCTACGCCGAAAACCTGCCGCTTCAGCGCTGGCTGAATGAAAAGGTGTTCCCGTTCGAGGACTTGATGAGCGACGATAGCATGTACGCCGGGACGCTGCTCGCGGCGGCGGAAATGCTGCGCTTTGGCGTCTGCTCGTTTACCGATATGTATATGCGCATCCCGGCAATGGCGCGGGGCATTCTCGAAAGCGGGATGAAATGCAATCTCTGCCGGGGGCTGACCGTGTTTGATGGTTCCGATTATAAAAGCCTTTCCAACTATACCGATAACCTGATGTTCTTAAAGGAACTGCAAGGCGTGGGGGACGGCCGGCTCAAGATTGATTTCTGCATCCACGGGGAGTATACCAGCAACCCAGACGCGGTCGCCGGTCTGGCGGCGCACGCAAAGGAAGCGGGCGTCCGCGTACACGTCCACGTGTCCGAGACGCAAAGCGAGGTGCAGGGCTGCAAGGAGCGGCACGGAAAAACCCCGGTGCGGTATTTCTACGACCTGGGTCTGTTCGACCAGCCGACGACCGCTGCTCACTGCGTGTGGCTGGAAGGAGACGATTTTGATCTTTTGAAGGAAAAAGGCGTCACGGTTGCGGCATGCCCGGTCAGCAATATGAAGCTGGCTTCGGGCTTCGCCAATGTGCCGAAAATGCTGGATATGGGGATTAACGTTGCGCTCGGCACCGACGGCGCGGCCTCCAACAACAACCTGAACCTGATGAAAGACCTGTTTCTGTTCGCGACGCTGTATAAGGGGCGCGCGGGCGACCCGACGGTCGTTACGCCCGCGCAGGCGTTGTCCGCCGCGACGGTGAATGGCTGGCGCTCGCAGGGGCGGGACGGCGGTTTGCTCCGCGTGGGCGCGCCCGCGGACTTGACCGTGCTGGATATTGACAAGCCGTGGATGGTTCCGGCAACCGACCTGGTCAGCAACCTGGTATATGCCGCGCAAGGCTCCGACGTGCGCCTGACCATGGTGGACGGAAAGGTGCTCTATCAGGATGGCGAATACCCGTATATTGATATTGAAAAGATTCAGTTTGCGGTACAGAAGGAAACCGGACGGATTTTGGAGGAATTGCCATGAAGCAGTTTGAGGAATCGCTCGAAGCCCTGCGGGAAAGCCTGCCCGGGCAGCCGGAATTCGGGCTGGTGCTCGGCTCCGGGCTGGGGCCGATTGCGGAATGCATTGAGAACCCGGTGATTATCCCGTACCGGGAGGTACCGCACATGGCGGTATCCACCGCGCCCGACCATGTGGGGCGCTTTGTGGCGGGGCGGCTGTCCGGGCGGCAGGTGATTTGTATGCAGGGGCGGCTGCACGGCTATGAGGGGCATTCGCCCGGGGCGATTGTCTACCCTATCCGGCTGATGAAGCTGCTCGGCGTAGAAGCGCTGATTCTGACCAATGCGGCGGGCGGCATGAATCCGGGCTTTGTGCCGGGGGATTTGATGCTGATTGAGGATCATATCAACATGACCGGCAAAAGCCCGCTGACCGGCCCAAATGATGAGGCGTTAGGCCCGCGCTTTAATGATATGTGCAGCGTTTATGATGTGCGGCTTCGCCGCGTTGCCGAGCGGGCGGCGGCGGATTCCAGCATTACCCTGCGGCACGGGATTTATGTCGGCGTGAACGGCCCGCAGTTCGAGACGCCTGCCGAAATCCGGGCATTCCGCGTGCTGGGCGGCGACGCGGTTGGCATGTCCACCGTGTTTGAAGCAATTGCGGCGGCGCATTGCGGTTTGCCGGTACTGGCGGTTTCCATGATTACCAATATGGCGGCGGGGATGCTGCCGCAGGCGCTTTCCGGGCAGGAGGTCAACGAAACCGCAGACCGGCACGGCGGCACCTTGCAGACGCTCATTCGCAGGACGCTGGAGCTGCTCTAAAGCACAGATGAAATTTATGGCACCCAAAAAGGGAGCACCGGATAAAATCGGTACTCCCTTTTGTAATATCATGATTGCGCGAGCCGTTCCCAAAACGCCCAGCCCTGCGCCCATGCATCCCGCTGGCTTTCCTTCCAGCAGCCGCGGCAGCCCAGGTAAACCGTCCCAATGCCGTCCTGCTCCCAGGAAACCACCATCTTTTCCCAGTCCTCCGCGCCGCGTTCCGGATAGCGCCCGCCGCGGTATAGAAGCGCGCCCGTGCAACGCTGGAACGACGCCGCGTCATCGGTCAGGAAAACCCGGCTTTCACCGCTGTTCAGGTCGGCTTCCAGCGCCATCAGCGCGGCGGCAGTATCGTACCAGCCGAGCAGGGGCAGCCAGAGCGCCAGACCGACCGCCGCCCCGCCGCACGCCGGGTGGGTGACGCTGAAAATCAGGGCGTCCATCAGCAGCCGGACGGAGTGGAAAAAGCCGAGCCAAATCATGCAGTCCTCCCCGGCGGCAAGCCTGCGGGCGACATAAAACAGCGCGGTAGTCGAAGCCCCGGCAGTCACAACCGGCAGGCAGCAGAGCGCCCACGTAAGGTTCAGGATGAGCAGGTCTCCCAGCCTGCCCATTGCCCGGAAAACCGGGTTATCGAGATTGAGTTTCGGCATTGAAATTCCCTCCTTCAGAAAAAGCGCAGCAGGATGATTGCGGCACCCAGAATACCGACCGCCAAAAACAGGCGGCGAATCATCCGATAGCAGCCGGGCGCGTGCTTCCGCCCGGAAAGCTGGTCAAGCTCCTCCCGGAAACGTTCCTCGGGCATCCGCACAATGATAAACGCGATATAAATGCAGGCAATCCCAAGAATCAGGCTGGTCATACGTTTGGTTGTCTCCTTTGTTTGTCGGCCCCTGCGCGGGGAGCGCCAAATGGCTCTGCCCTCTGGACTTCCGCAATTTTTTCGAGAAAAATTGCGGAAAAGCTTTATTGCGCCTGCGGGCGGGACGGGGGATTGGTATGTGGCTGCGCATGGGTTTGCAGGTATTCCAGATTCCGGTCAATCAGCCCACAGCGCTGCTTAACGCAGTCCACACTGCGCAGGGGATCGGCGTGGGTGTTGAACACATAATCCACCATGCGTTCTACCGTGGTGGTGGCAACGTGAAGCCGTGTATCGTCCGAGGCGTAATAAATATAGGCTTCCCCATTGTCCCGGACAATCGCGCCATTGGTGAACACAACGTTGGAAACGTCGCCGACCCGCTCTGGCCCCAGCGGCGCAATCAGGAAGCCGCCCGGCTCGGCGATCACCTTCCACGGCTTGTGAAGGTCGGTTGCGAACGCATAAATCACATACCGCAGCCCCGCCGCTGTGTTCCGCACGCCGTGGGCAATGTGAATCCATCCCTTTTCGGTCTTGAACGGTACCGCGCCCGCGCCGTTCTTGCTCTCGGTGATGGTGTGGTAGCGGCGGGGGCTGGTAATAATTTCCCGGTCAATGACCGCGTGGGTGATATCGTCGCACAGGCCGAAGCCGATGCCGCCGCCCGTGCCTGTCTCGATAAAGTCGTCCATTGGGCGGGTATAGAACGCGTATTTGCCGCTTATAAACGAGGGCAGCAGGCAGACGTTGCGCTGCTGGGGCGAGCGGAGCGTTACCAGATTGGGCAGGCGTTCCCACGCCTTGAGGTCGCGCGTTCGCGCAATTCCCGCCGCCGCGACAGCTGCCGACAGGTCAGCGCTCCCCGGGTCGTGGCGCTCCGAGCAGAACACGCCGTAAATCCAGCCGTCCTCATGCTTGGTCAGGCGCATGTCGTAAACGTTGGTTTCCTCCGGGCAGCTGTCCGGCAGGACAACCGGATAATCCCAGAAGCGGAAGCCGTCCACGCCGCTTTCGCTCTCGGCGACGGCAAAGAAAGACTTGCGGTCGCTGCCCTCCATGCGTGCCACCAGATAAAACTTGCCATCCAGCTCAATCGCGCCCGCGTTTAACGCCGCGTTGATGCCGAGCCGCTCCTGAAAGAACGGGTTGGTTTCCGGGTTCAGGTCGTAGCGCCAGTGCAGCGGCGCCATTTCGCGCGTCAGCACGGGGTTTGCCCAGCGGGTGTAAATCCCGTTATAAAAATCGGAGGGCGCGTTTTTTCGGTTTGAGAGCGCCTCCTGTTTTTCCTTTAGTGAGGCGAAGAACAGCGCCAGCGCCAGTTGGACGACCGCGCCGCCCATGTAGTAGACGCTGACAATCAGGCTGCCAAAGATTTCGGTGCGCGAGAATACTTCCTTGTAGTTGTTCAGCCCGACGAACGTGCCGGGGTCCAAATAGGTGCGGTCATACAGGCTGAACCGTACCATGTCCAGAAACGGGATGTAGGTAAACAGCGCGAGCAGCAGCATCGGGATTGCTATAAAGGTGATGATGACAACCACCCGCTGTGTCCTGCCGTCAAGGAACCATTCCCGGAAGGCGCGTTTTTCTTTCTGTTTCATCTGGGGATCTCCTTAATACCAATTTTGTCAGAAGCGCCGCTGCGGGGACGGCGCTTCGATTTTGCCCCTAGTGCTCCATCCGACCAAAAATCGAACTCGTTCTTGGGCTGGATTTCCGCATGGCTGCGTTATCGTCCTTGACGGGCGTCAGCCCGCCTGCGTCCTCTGCCTTGCCCTGCGAAAATCCCGCTCCAAGCCCAAGTCCGCTTTCTGACTGGATGGAGCACTAGGAACTGTTCAAAAATAACTTGCGGCAATCGCTTGCGTCTTTGCCGGTGCGGGAAATCGGGCAGCGGGTCGGGCTGACGAACAACACCTATTTTACGGCGCTTTTCAAGCGGCAGTACGGCAGGCCGCCGCGGGAGTACCGGCTTGCGCAGCGCGCGGCGCGGAAATAAAAAAAGCCGGAACGGAGAATTCCGTTCCGGGGGGCGTTAAATTAAGGGTTTGACGCTTTCGCCCTCAATGGGGCGGCCCTGGATAATGCGCAGCGCCGGGGGTGCGGACGAGCCTTCCATCCGGGCAAGCAGCTGCGAAACACTGGCGCGGGTCATGGCGTCCATGTCCAACGCGTATGTGGTCAGCGCGGGTGTAATCGGATAGAGGGAAAAGCCGTCGAAGCCGGCCACAGAAATATCGTCCGGTATCCGGTACCCGTGCTCATCCCGAGCGTCTTGGCGATTTCCGACATGGTTACTTTTGCTCCCATTTTCCGTTCCTCCGTCTGTCGCTGCCGGTGCCCGGATGTGGGGCGAACGGAACCGGCAGACACATTTTCCTTAAATTATAGCGTTATTTAACGAAAGCATCAAGGAATTTTTACGTAATATTCTGGCGGCACAAGAGGTTTGCGGATCGGCGCAAAAGGGATGTACAGCCCGCGTTTTTATGGTATAATAGCAGAAGAAGCTCGCGAAAGTGTGGGAAATATGTTGTTTACAGGCTGTCGCGGGGTTTCAAATACAGAGAGGAAGCCGCACTTCCCGGAGGGGAAGCGGCTGGAATGGTGAAAATTTATGGGAATTTCTTACAACTCACAGGAGCGCGTATTTCGGTTGGAAACCGCGCACACAACCTATCTCATCGGCATTGCCGGGGAGGAAGGCTTTCTGGGGCACGTTTACTATGGCCCACAGCTGCCGGACGATAATATGCAGTACCTGATGCGGCTCGACGAGCCGCCCCTCCTGCCGGAATGCAATTCGCGGGAGCGCGCCTCCTTTTATGGTTCGTTCCCGTTCGAGTACCCCAGCGCGGGCGGCGGCGACTTCCGGGAGCCTTGCCTTGCGGCGGAAACCCCGGCGGGCGGGCGCAGCTGTGAGCTGTTTTATGAGGGGCACGGGATTTTTGCGGGCAAGAAGCCGCTGCCTGGCCTGCCTGCTTCCTTCGGGGAGGGCTGCACCACGCTGGAAATCCTGTGTGCAGACCCCGTGCTGCATCTGCGGGTGACGCTTACTTATACCGTGTTTGAAGGCTCGGACGTGATTTGCCGCAGCGCCCGGATTGAGAACGCCGGGGACGCTCCGCTGACATTGACCGAGGTGCTTTCCGCGTCGCTTTCGCTGGACAACCGGGCGTTTGATATCATTACCCTGCCCGGCTGCTGGTCGCACGAGCGGCAGATTGACCGCCGCCCGCTGACCTTCGGCAAACAGGGCGCGTATTCGGCGCGCGGCATTTCGTCCCACCAGTTCAACCCGTTTTTGGCAATCGCCGAGCACAGCGCGACACAGGAACACGGGCTGGTTTACGGCATGAGCTTTATTTACTCGGGGAATTTCATCGCGCAGGCCGAGCTGGATTCCTGCCAGAAAATCCGCGCGGTGATGGGCATCCATCCGGACGGCTTCGGCTGGCGGCTTGCGCCGGGGGAGGTTTTCCAGACGCCAGAGGCCGCGCTGGTTTGCTCCGGGCAGGGGCTGGGCGGCATGAGCCGTGCCTACCATGATTTCTTCCGGGAACATCTGATTCGCGGACAGGGCAAGCATCGCTATTCCCTGGTCAACAGCTGGGAGGCCGCTTATTTCGATTTCGACCATGACCGGCTGCTCCGGCTGGGGCAAAAAGCGTCGGAAGCGGGGATTGAGCTGCTGGTGGTTGACGACGGCTGGTTCGGCCACCGCGACGACGAAACGACCAGCCTTGGGGACTGGTACGTCAACGAGCGCAAGCTCCCCGGCGGACTCAAGCGGCTGGCGGACGAGCTGCTGAAAATGAACGTGAAATTGGGCATTTGGGTCGAGCCGGAAATGGTTTCCCCGGATTCCGGCCTGTACCGGGCGCATCCCGATTACGCCTTGCAAATCCCCGGCCGAACGCCCACGCTGGCGCGGAACCAGTATGTGCTCGACTTGACCCGGCAGGAGGTGCGCGACTGCATTTTTGCGCAGCTTTCCGCCGTCCTGCATTCCGCGCCGATTGTTTACGTGAAATGGGATATGAACCGGGCGCTGACCGATGTCTTTTCCATGGGGCTGCCGCCCGAACGGCAGGGGGAGACTGCACACCGGTACATGCTGGGTGTCTACGAATTGCAGGAGCGGCTGTTGGCAGAGTTTCCCGACCTGCTGCTCGAAAACTGTTGCAGCGGCGGCGGGCGCTTTGACGCAGGGATGCTGTACTACAGCCCGCAGATTTGGACCTCGGACAACGCCGAAGCCATCGACCGCCTGGGCATCCAGGAGGGGACCTCGCTGGTGTACCCGCTTTCGGCGATGGGGGCGCATGTCGCCGCCTGCCCGAGCCATACCAACCACCGCAGCACGCCGTTCGCGACGCGCGGGCAGGTTTCGCTGCCGGGCGCGTTCGGCTACGAGCTTGACCTGAACAAGCTGTCCGAGGAGGAATTTGCGATGGTTCCCGGGCAGCTGGCGGCATACCGGGAGTTCGGGCCGCTGTTCCGCTCGGGGGATTTGTACCGGCTGGCTTCCTTCCGGGAAAACCACAGCTATGACGCGATGATGGTCGTTGCCAAGGACAAGGCGCTGGCGGTTGTCCACTATCTCCAGGTGATGTCCCGCGCGCAGCAGCGCTCCCTGCGTCTGACGCTCGCCGGATTGGACGAAACCCGCCGTTACCGCGAACGGGAAACGGGCGTGACCCGCTCGGGCGCGGGCTGGATGCACGGCGGCGTGCTGCTGCCGGTACTGGACGGCGATTATCAGGGTAAAATGGTTGTTTTGGAAGCCGTTGACTGAGTAGTATCATGACAGGAGGAACATCTATGAACGCACGGGAAACCTATGAATTCTGGCTTTCGTCCCCCGATTTTGACGAGGCCGCCAAGGAGGAACTGCGCAGCATTGCGGACGACGAGCGCGAAATCGAGGACCGCTTTTATCGGGAGCTGGAATTTGGCACCGGCGGCCTGCGCGGCGTGATCGGCATGGGCACCAACCGCATGAATATTTACACCGTCCGCAAGGCGACGCAGGGGCTTGCAAACTATATCCTGGGGGCGGGGACGCAGGACAAGGGCGTCGCGGTTGCGTTTGACTCGCGCCGGATGTCGCCCGAGTTCGCGGACGAAGCCGCGCGCTGCCTGGCGGCGAACGGGATTCTGGCATGGATTTTCCCGTCGCTGCGGCCGACTCCCATGCTGTCCTTTGTCCTGCGGGAGCTGGGCTGCACGGCGGGCATTGTCGTCACCGCGAGCCACAACCCGGCGGAATACAACGGCTATAAGGTTTACTGGGAGGACGGCGCGCAGGTTACCGCCCCGCGCGACCATGAGATTATTGCCGAGGTCAACGCGGTCACCGATTACGCGCAGATTCAAACCATGACGCGGGAGGCTGCCAAAGCCGCTGGGCTGTACCGTGAAATCGGCGAGGAAATGGATAACCGGTATATGGCGGCGCTTAAAAAGCTGGTGCTGCGGCCCGAAGCCATCCAGTCGGAAGCGTCCCGGTTCAAAATCGTTTACACCCCGCTCCACGGCACGGGCAACCTGCCGGTGCGGCGCATCCTGCGGGAGCTGGGCTTTGAAAAGGTCTATGTCGTGCCCGAGCAGGAGCTGCCCGACGGCAATTTCCCGACCGTGCCCTACCCGAACCCGGAGGACAAGAACGCGTTCGCGCTGGCGCTCGGGCTGGCGAAGGAGGTGGACGCCGACCTCGTGCTGGCAACCGACCCGGACGCCGACCGGCTTGGCGTTTATGCGAAGGACCGGGCGACCGGCGAATATATGGAATTTAGCGGCAATATGTCGGGCGCGCTGCTGATGGAATACGAGTTATCCCAGAGAAAGGCGCTGCGCAGATTGCCCGAAAACGGCGCGGTTGTGACAACCATTGTATCTGGCAAAATGTCCAAGCGGATTGCCGAAGCGTATCAGGTGGGGCTGATTGAAACGCTGACTGGCTTTAAGTATATCGGCGAACAGATTAAGTTTTTCGAGCAGAACCACGCGCATACCTATCTGTTCGGCTACGAGGAAAGCTATGGCTGCCTGGTCGGCACACACGCGCGGGACAAGGATGCGGTTGTCGCGGTGATGGCGCTCTGTGAAGCGGCGGCGTATTACAGCAGCCAGGGTCTGACGCTCTGCGACCAGATGCGGAACCTGTTTGAAAAGTACGGCTATTACAAGGAAGGCCTGTGCACCGTGACCCTGAAAGGGCAGGACGGCGCGAAGCGTATCGCGGAGATGATGGAGCAAATCCGCGCGGAGGTACCGGAAACGGTCGGCGGCTTCCGTGTGGTGCAGTTCCGCGACTACCGCGCGGGCATGCAGCGCGACTGCGCGAGCGGGAAGGAATCGCCCGCAGGCCTGCCGGCATCGAACGTACTGTATTTTGCGCTCGAGGATGAAGCGTGGTGCTGTGTCCGCCCGTCGGGTACCGAGCCGAAAATCAAGTTTTATATCGGCGTGCGCGGCAAGGATGACGCTGACGCGTCGGCAAAGCTCGAAGCGCTGACCGCTGCCGTGCAGAAGCTGGCGGAATAGGCATCAAACAGGGGAAGTATGGTTGTGGGGGATGGAGCAATGACCGGTTACATAAGGAGAGCGAAGGATTAAACCATGGGGATGCTGAAATTAAAACCGAGTTGTAAGGATTATATTGGGGGTGGCCACCGTCTGGCGGAGGAGTACGGCAAGGAGTACGACGGCGACGTGCTCGCCGAAAGCTGGGAGCTGTCCTGCCACCCGGATGGCCCGTCCACGATTGTGAACGGCGCGTTCGCGGGGAAAAACTTGCAGCAGTACATTGACGCGCAGGGCAAGGAAGTGCTGGGGAGCCATTGCAGACGGTTCCGCGATTTCCCGATTCTGATTAAATTCATCGACGCAAAGGATAACCTGTCCATTCAGGGCAAAGGATAACCTGTCCATTCAGGTGCACCCGGACAACCGTTATGCGCTCAAAAACGAAGGGCAGTACGGCAAGACCGGGATGTGGTACGTGATGGACGTGGGAGAAAACGCATTCCTGTATTATGGTTTCCGGCAGGAAATCAGCCGGGAGGAGTTCGAGCGGCGCATTCAGGAGGATACGCTGCTCGAGGTGCTGAACGCTGTCCCTGTGCAGAAAGGGGACGTGCTGTTTATTGAGTCGGGCACCATCCATGCCATTGGCAGGGATATCCTGATTGCCGAAATCCAGCAGAATTCCAACGTGACCTACCGTGTGTATGACTATGGCCGCATCGGCAAGGACGGCAAAAAGTGGGATTTGCACATCGGAAAGGCGCTGGCAGTGACCAACCGCGTGCCGATTATCCGGGATAAGAGCAGCTATCCGCATGTGGCGGACTGTGACTATTTCACGGTTGACAAGCTGAACCTGGACGGCAGGGTGATGAAACGCCTTGAGGGCGCAGTGTCGATCGAATAGATACAGAAAGGGACTGTCTCAAAATGATTTTTCATCATTGCAGGAGACGGCCCCTGTTTTTACAGGATCTGCTCAATATATAATAGACCTGTTCGGAAACCCTGCAAAAACTTATTAAAGGGGGTATTATTGTAATGGGTGATTGAAAATGAAAATGTGTGAAAACATTGCACAGCTTTCAGCGGAACGATTCCAGGAGCTATTTGGTTTCCAAAGAGAAACATTTGAAGTAATGCTGAAGATATTAGAAAGAGCGTATCGGAAAAACCATTTGAAAGGCGGTAGACGTTCAAAGCTCAGCGTGCTGGAAAAACTTGTTGTTCTGCTGCAATGCTACAGAGAATATCGCTCAATGGAACATATTTCTTTTGGTTTTGGAGTAGGAAAAAGCACGATATGTGACACGATCCATTGGGCGGAAGATACGCTGATTAAAAGCGGTAAATTTCGTTTGCCCTCAAAGCGGGAACGATTAAAAAAAGAAAACATTGTACTGCTGGACGCCACAGGATGCGAAATTGAGCGTCCTCAAAAAACAGCGCGAATACTATTCCGGGAAAAAGAAACGTCATAGTATAAAAGTGCAAATTATATCAGATTTCCACAATGGAAATATTCTTTGTATTTCCGTTGATAAAGTCAAGTCCAAATTTGTGTGTAAAACGTATCAGGTAAATGTTGGAAATTTGAAAAAGTGCGCTTGATTAGAACGGGAAATGGCCAAAGCAGGGAA
>CAJUJQ010000003.1 GCA_910586575.1 uncultured Clostridia bacterium
GTAACGCCCATCACTTCTTTTGTTTTTTCTGTAAGCTCATATTTTTTGTTCATTTCATAACCTCCTTATTTTGATTTTGGGCTTCCCACGACCCGCCTTAGCGGGTTTCGACCGGTCGCCGTCCGGTTCTCATCGGGCGGTGTTGGTGCTCCCCTCCCTCCCGTGCTATAATGGGATGTGGAAGGAGGTGAAACACATGCCGAAATATAATATGGGAAGCACATCCGATATGCGAAAATTTCAACGCGATCTTGAAAAGACTGCAAAGGATAAAGCCGTTGAAATTATCTCTGGAAGCGCAATTCCGATTGAATGTCCCTTCTGCAATGCAAAGCTTGAAGCGCGTGCAGGCGTTATTCTTTGCCCGAAATGCGGGAACAAAATCAACTTAGAGTTTAACTTCAAACTCTAATCCACCCATCAAGGAGGCCAATTCGTCTGCCAACGTTTTGGCCTCTTTGATTACCTCGCAAAGCCTAGCAGCCGCCTCCGTCGCTTCCTCCACGCCGTTGATCTTCGCGGTGCATTCGATATTCATGTAGTTTCACCTTCTTTTTATTTTCGGGCGGGGGGTTAGCCCGCCGTCTCCATTCGATGCCGCGCCAGAATTCTCCCGGCGACCTCCTGCATATGTTCGATTCGCCGCTGGATTTCTTCCGGCGGTATGTCCCGGTATCCATCATCGGAAAATCGCAGGATATCGTTAGGGGTTTCTACCGTTTGAATGATATTCATAAAACCACCTCCATCACACTCTATGCAGGTTCCCGCCTGTCCTAGTCGATCGGCGTCACATCTACACCGTCATATTCCCTATAGAGGTATTCCGCCTCAAGAAACGCATCCTCAGCGCGTTCAAATTCGCGCGCCTGCTCGTTTCCCTCGCGGTCGCTCCACGATACCCTCCAGCGCGGGGAAGGGGCGGCGATTTCCGCGTCCATAATGCGGTTAAACGATCCGCCAATCATCCAGACGGCGTATTTGAGCGCCTGCTCCAGAGCGTATGGCTGGGAGGTGCCGCACTTTGCGGCCTGAATTACATCGTCGGCGAAGTCGTCGGCCATCGGAAAAACAACCTCTGAAACATCGTCCAGATGCTCATTGATTTTCCGGTATTCGTATTCAACACGAACCTGTTTCATTTTCTTCCCTCCTAGCACACATGAAACACAATCATGACGGTCGCTACGGTGACAATAAACACCGTTATACCAATTAACCAGCAAACGACCTCGAAGCGCCCGTCGCTCATTGGCTGCCGCTCCACCCGTTGGAGCTTCGCAGCTTTCAGAAACGCGTCCTTGTCAGCTTCCAGACTGCGGACACGCTCTAGCAGGTCATTGAACGCCTGCCGTTCGTTGTTTTTCATAAAAAATCACTCCTGTTCTTGATTTTGGTACAGGAGCATGGTATAATGTTCCTGTACCCCCCCGCGCTTTGGTTCGGGGGTACGCTTGGTCAGTCTGTGGTTGCGACACGGGCTGACCTTTTTCTTGTTCTTCCACTCCATCTGTGCTATAATCAGATAAAGGAGGGAGGTGAATGGATGTTGGATAGAATTACGGTAAACTCCAAAGAGGAAGCTGACAAACTTGTTGAGCAGGGATACGCTATAGTCACCATAGCGAATTGGGTAACTGGAGATGGCGCTTCCTATACGTTAGAGCGCGGCTCCGAATGGAGCAAAGGGCTAGATAGCAAATAGTCTTACCGTTGGCCGGTCGCTGTTCCCGCAGCGGTCGGCCTGTTTTGTCGTATTTACAAATTATTCACCATTATCATATTGACTGACAAATACAATAATAGTAAAATATAAATAGTGTTGTTCACCATCTCCAACCGATACGGATAAGGAAGGAGGTGATTGAATGGCTTGTACATGTAGGCCTAAGCGTAGAACTCCTATGACTGTCCGGGTCAGAAAGTATACGCGTAAAAGTGGGCCTGTAGGAAGCCACCGTCGCCATAGACCTAGACGGTAACACCTGCCGCCCCTCAAAAGCGGGGCGGCTATTTTAAGATATAAACAGCTCGTTCACTCCGACGCCGAGTGCGTCAGAAATCGCGATAACGTCACACGGTTTTATGATTTTTCGACCATTCAGCATGTCACTGAATGCCTGCTTGGAGAATCCCGCCCTTTCCGCTACGGCATTTTGTTTCAGGCCGCTTTTCTCGATGATACGGGCAACATTTCCCGGAACGATTGCGTTACATTCTGCAATGGACATTTAATCACCACCCTTCTTTTTGGTCGGGTTTCTCAACCTCTGAATCTATTATAGTCGGATATCTCGACTTTGTCAAGAGCTATTTGTAAAAAAAGTTTGGGTTTCTCAAACTTTTGTCTTGACCTGTCTATATTTTAATGGTAATATATAGGTAAAGGAGGTGCTACAAATGGCGTTCACAGACAGAATGAAGGAGGCCCGATTAAAGAGCGGGCTTACACAAGAAGGAATTGCAAAAATAATTGGAGTTGCCAAATCGACCTATACAGGGTACGAAAAAGGCAATAGTGAGCCAAATATGCTGATTTTGTCAAGAATTATGGACGCATTGAGCATAGATGCAAACTATCTTTTCCAAGACGAAGTGAAAACGCGGTACGAAAACAAGGCGACGCCAGAAGAAATGGAAAACCTTGTAAAGAAGTTTAGAAAGCTCGATGAACTCGGAAGGGAAGCCGTCACCGCTGTTCTTAATGTGGAGTATCGTCGGGCGACCGAAACGCAAAGCCTGCAACCAGCGGACGATACAGACGAAAACATTACCTATTTCCCCGTCCCACTCCAATCTCTACCGGCAAGCGCTGGTACAGGCATGTGGGCGCTGGAAAGCGATACGCAAGATATAATGTTGACCAAGCGCCCGCCGCACGGCACGGATTGTCTGGTTAAGGTTCGCGGTAACAGCATGGAGCCGACATATTACGACGGCGAAATGGTTTTTATCCGTCAGCAAAATGATATCCGCATTGGTCAAATCGGCATATTTTATATGGATGGTCAAATGTGGATAAAAGAACTGGGAGACGGAGAACTGATTTCGCACAACGGCGAACGGTACCCACCCCGGAAAATGATGGAAGATATACAGTGTCAGGGCTTGGTTCTTGGTGTTTGCGACGAAAGCTATTTTGAAAAGTGAAAAATCCCGATGCCGAAAATCCGGCATCGGGAAATACATAAAAAGGAAGTTGAAAAAGTGTTCGGATTCAGTTTGAAAAGGGCGACCGGTTCGACAAGCGCCAGAAGGGCGATTTCAAAGGCAACCGGCATTCCGACCACGAAAACGGGGCGCAGGAGGAAAGCACAAAGTTCCCTGTTTGGGACACCGAAAAGGAGACGGAAAAAGAAATGGTGGTAAGGTTCCGTGAGTAAGAAAGAAAAGGGGGACGGGATTTTAATTCCGATCCTGTCTGTTTTGGACGGCCTTGTGTTGGTCGGTACGGCTGGCATTGTTGCTTTCGGGATGGCAACCGCGCAAGTAGGGCCAGAGCGCCCCACCGCTAAACTGGCGGATGCTTGCAGAATAATTTCGACCATACAGCGGGACGCAAACGAAGCTGTTTTGGAAAATATCAGTGTTCCAGTCTTGGAAGAACCGGCACCCGTTGCAGAAGTTGGATCAGGAATGTCAGAAACCACGCCGGAACCGCAGGCGCAGGCAGGAACGACGCAAACAGAGGAAGCGTCTCTTGGAAATGCAAACATTCCGTTGCCGCAGAAAGACCAGCCGGAACAAAAAGCCGAACGGCAGAAAGACACTCCGGTCAATCAAGCGGCGCAACAGAATAATGCATCGAAATCGAACACACCCACACCCATAGATGTGTCCCCTGCTGCAAAGTCGGGCTCTCCGGGCGACGGTTCCGGAAATGCTGATAATTTCTATACACACGACAATCCGCAGCTACAACAAACGGATGCAGCTTATGTTTTGAATACAAGTAGCAAAAAATTTCACATTCCGTCTTGCAGAACGGTTAGGCAGATGGCGGAAAAAAATTATCAGGAGTTTAACGGAACAAGGGACGAAGCAATAAGCAATGGATACAACCCGTGTGGGGTGTGCAATCCGTAGGAGGTGTAAGAAATGGCAATGATAAAATGTCCCAAATGTGGAAAGGATATTTCAGACAAAGGAACGATTTGTCCCGGATGTATGACCCCGATGGCTGAAATTATGGAAATTAAGGCCGCACATGGATCCACAACAAAAAAGAAAAATGTTTTGTTGTTAATTTCCGCTATTCTAGGTATTTTGTATGCAGTATACATAGTAGTTTATTTTATGTCTGGTTCTGATTCTGCGAGTACTGCAGAAGCTATAGGCGCTGGAATTGCGGCAATTATTGTAATGCCACACATGATTTGTGCTACCCTTGCCGCTATTTTTAACACACTTGGATGGTCCATGAATAGTCGCGGATTCGCACTGACTGGCGCTATTTTATACTCTGTCGCTGCTGTTTTGTTCCCGCTTTACGCATTGTTTGTGGTCATACAGATAGTCTTATCATTTGTTGGGTTTGCGCAATTAAAAAAGAACCAGTAGGAACAAAATCCCGCTCAATCAAACCAAAAGAGCGGGATTTATCATACAGAAAGGAGAAAATCATGCCATATGCAATCTATTTGAGAAAATCCCGAGAAGATCGGGAAGCGGAAGCGCGTGGAGAGGGCGAAACCTTGGCACGGCACAAAACCGCCCTGCTGGAACTGGCAAAAAACCGCCTGCTAGACATTGGTGCAATCTATGAGGAAATCGTATCCGGCGAAACCATAGCGGCCCGTCCAAAAATGCAGCAGCTTCTTGAGGAAGTGGAGGATGGGAAATGGGACGGTGTGCTAGTGATGGAGATCGAACGACTGGCACGCGGGAACGGGATAGATCAGGGTATCGTCTCGCAGGCGTTTTCCGTATCCGGCACTAAAATTATCACGCCTTATAAAACCTATGACCCGACAAACGAAATGGACGAAGATTACTTCGAGTTCGGGCTGTTTATGAGCCGTCGAGAGTACCAGACCATCAAACGACGGCTTGTCTCTGGACGTATCGCGTCGGTCAAGGAAGGGAAATACATGGGAAGCATTGATCCGTTCGGATATCGACGCGTGAAACTGCAAGGGGAAAAAGGCTGGACGCTGGAAACCGTTCCAGAGCAAGCGGAAATCGTTCAGAAAATATATCAGTGGTATTTGGATAGCAGCATTTTACAGGTGCAAAAAAAGGCCCTTGCGGCAGGATATACGACAAGCACTGGCCTTGCGTGGCAACAGGCTAACGTGATGGCACTGCTGCGAAATCCCATCTACTGTGGATATGTCACATGGGGACGAAAGAAAAGCGAAAAGCAAATGAAAAACGGGAAAATCATCAAAAAAAGGAAGGTTGTAAAAGACTTTGTGAAAGCCAGGGGGCGTCATGAGGCGATTATACCGGAGGATATGTGGAATGCTGTACAGAAAAAACTTGATGAAACACCCGCCGTGCCCATCCCAAAGTCGAAGCTGATGCGAAATCCGTATCAGGGAATTTTGTATTGTGCATGTGGCCATAAAATGCAGCTGGTCAGCACGACGCGCACGCAAAGAAAAGGTGAACCGTCCACGCCATACTATGGATTGCACTGCCCATCTGTATCCTGCAAAATGATTTCGTCTCGTGTACACGCTGTGGACGCCGCTGTGATGGGTGCAATGCGTGAATGGATATCGGGCTATGAATCTAAAAACACAAACCCATCTGGCGTGGCCGAAGCGCAGCTGGACGAAATTCAGAGTTTTATATCGGCGTCAGAAAAAGAGCTTGAAAAACTAGATGCACAATACAACCGCGCATTTGAGCTTGTAGAACAGGGAATATATACCACAGAACAGTTTATTCAGCGCCGGGACGATTTGCAGAAGCGAAAAACTGACCGAAAAGAGCAGATAAAAGATTTGGAATCCAAGAGAGACAAATTGCAGGCTGCAATGTCTGTGGAAATCGACCTGGTGCCGCAGATGGAGCATGTGATAAATGCGTTCCCGATCGCAACCGTAGAGGAACGAAAAGAACTGTTGCAGTCCGTTTTTGATAGAATCGAGTATAGAAAAGAGCTTAAACCAGGGCAAACCATAAGAGAAGCTAAAATTGAGCTTACGTTGTATCCACGCGTCCCAAAATGTATATAACATCAAAGACCCTACGAATGGGGCTACTCCCGCAGTGAGCCGATGGCGGTCGCGCCGGTCGATAAAGTGGAACAGGTGCTCCGGTTTGCCACCTCTGTTATCCCGTCCGGCCGGATTTTCATGGGTGTGCCAAACTATGGTTATGACTGGACGCTTCCCTATGTTCCCGGCGAATCGGTCGCGCGGGCGCTTTCCAACGTCGAAGCCATCGACCAGGCAATTCAGGTGGGCGCGCACATCCAATACGATGAAACGGCACAGACGCCCTTCTACAACTATTGGCGCAACAATGCCGAGCACGAGGTCTGGTTTGAGGACGCGCGTTCCATCCGCGCAAAGCTGCTGCTTGCCAACGAATACCGCCTGCGCGGCATTTCGGTTTGGAACATCATGCAGTATTTCCCGCAGCTGTGGATGGTGCTCAACGCGTTGTTTGAGATTGAAAAGCTGGACTGACCATCCGGCGTGCGCGCGGCAAAGGCTGTCCCTGAGACGGATTGACGTTTCTCGGGCAGCCTTTCCCACCTGTCCGGAAACCATTGGCGCACCGTTGGACGCGAGCCTTTGCCGTCATGCCTTGCCGCTTCCCCTTGAAATCCGACAGGGTTCCTGTGGGAAACCATCCTGCCCTGACGACAAATTCCCACGTCATCCGGCATCCCCCCTGGTCTCCGAACACTAGTGTCACAACGGCAGGAAAACGGAAAGAGGTGCTTTCGAGGAACGGAATTTTTTTGAAAAAAATATACAAACCGCTTGCAATGCGGCGGATAACGTGTTATACTGTATCTGTTAGATTAGGATAGTCAAGGTAAAGGAGTGGGGCAACCCACTCTTTCTTATTGGAGGTACGCCATGCAGGCAAAGGAACTGATCCGCCGCGTTGAGGAAATGGCACAGCCGCTGTGTGAAGCGAACGGCGTTTCCCTTTGGGACGTGGAATTTGAAAAGGAAGGCGGCATCCAGCTGCTGACGATTACGATTGACCGGAAAGGCGGCGTTGATATCAGCCAATGCGAAGCCATTTCGCGCGCCATCGACCCGATGCTCGACGCGAAGGAATTCGACTCGCTGCCATCGTATACCCTGTGCGTATCCTCGGCGGGGCTGGAGCGCAAGCTGAAAAAACCCGCGCATTTTGAGAAATTCATCGGCGAAAAGGTCGAGGTACGTTTTTATAAGCCCATTGAAGGCGTGAAGTCGGTACAGGGCATTTTAGCCGGTTACGACCGGGGCTGCATCACGGTGGACCAGGACGGCGCGCGCCGGGTTTACGAGCCGGGCGATGTGGCGGTCTGCCGTCTGGTCGCCGATATCTAAAAAAATAACAGGTTTTTGTCTAAATAATAAGGAGTGATTCAGGAAAAATGGCCAGAAAGAAAAAGGCGGAAAAGGAAGCCCCCAAGAGCATCTGGGAAAACAAGGAGTTTTTCCTTGCGCTTGACCAGCTGGAAAAAGAAAAGGGCATCCCGGTCGATTATATGCTCGACCGTGTCGGCCAGGCGCTGATTACCGCTTATAAACGGGAAAATGCCGGTATGACCGATAATATTTATGTCATCCCTAACCGGGAGGAATCGACCATCCGTATGTTTGTCCGTAAAACGGTTGTGGACGATGTTTACGAGCCTTATGAGGAATTGTCGATTGAGGAGGCGCGCGAGTATAAGCCTGGCGCAATGCTGGGCGATATCATTGATATTGACGTACCGACGCGGTATTTCAGTCGCATTGCCGCACAGACTGCCAAGCAGGTCATTATCCAGGGTATCCGTGAGGCCGAGCGCGGCAGGACGTATGCCGAGTTCGAGTCCAAGGAGCACGAAATTATGACTGCGCAGGTGTCGCGGATCGACCCGCGCACGGGCAGCATTGCGCTGGAAATCGTATCCCAAGGCGAAAAGACCGAGGCCATCCTGAGCCCCGGCGAACAGGTCCCGGGCGAGCAGTACGCCGAGGGCGATTTCATCAAGGTTTACCTGATTGAAGTACGCAAGGGCACGCGCGGCACGCAGGTCATGATTTCACGCACCCATCCGGGGCTGGTCAAGCGACTGTTCGAGCTGGAAGTACCGGAAATCCACAGCGGCGTTGTCGAGGTGAAATCGATTGCGCGCGAGGCAGGCAACCGCACCAAGATTGCCGTCACCGCGAATGACGAAAACGTGGACCCCATTGGTGCGTGTATCGGTGCGCGCGGCGCGCGTGTCAACAGCATCGTTGATCAGCTGGGCGGCGAAAAAATTGATGTCGTCAAGTGGTCGGAGGATACGGCGGCATTTGTTTCGGCGGCGCTCGCTCCGGCGGACGTCGTTTCTGCGACGCTCCAGCCGGACGGCAAAAGCTGCCGCGTGATTGTGCCGGACGACCAGCTCAGCCTTGCCATTGGCAAGGAGGGGCAAAACGCCCGCCTTGCTGCCAAGCTGACCGGCTGCAAGATCGATATTGCGCCGGCTTCCCAGGCGGCGAACGAACCCGCCGAAGCCCCCGTGCCGGAAGCCGAAGCCTCTGCGGTGGATGCTGAAGCCCCGGAAACGGAACCTCCCGCAACGGAAACCGAAGCGGTGGAAACGATTGCGGGGATTTCCGCCGGGCCTCTGGTACAGGAACCCGGCGCGGAAGTGGCGCAGCCCGCAGACGAACCGTCCAGGTTGACGGACGGGCCGGCGCCGGATGAAGCGGGGCTTCCCGAAACGGAAGAATAAGCAAGGGGGAGAGAGATGCAGAAGCAGCGCAAGATCCCAATGCGGCAATGCCTTGGCTGCCGCACGATGTTCCCCAAACGGGAGCTGATCCGTGTGGTGCGCGCGCCTGACGAAGGCGGTATTTCGCTGGATTTCAAGGGCAAAGCGCCGGGGCGCGGGGCGTATCTGTGCGGCAAACCCGAGTGCCTGAAAAAAGCGCGCAAGGCCAAGGCGCTTGAGCGGGCATTCGGCTGCGCGGTGCCGCCCGAGGTTTATGACGCGCTCGAAGAACAACTGAAGGAGGCGGGGAATGACGGATAATGGCGTTTGCAGCCTGCTGGGGCTGGCAAAGCGTGCGGGCAAGCTGGCAGCCGGTGACGAGCCGGTGCGCGAACTGCTGCGGGACGGTATCGTCCGGGCAGTGTTCCTGGCGTCCGACGCGGGCGCGTCCGCCACACGGCAGGCGGAATTTGCGGCGGAACGCGCGCAGGCGCCGCTGCTCAGGCTTCCGGTAACGGTGGCGGAGCTGGGCGGCGCGCTGGGGCGCAAGGCGTGTGCGCTGTGCGCGGTCAGCGACAGCGGCTTTGCGGCGAAGGCGGCGGAAAAGCTGGCGGCGGTTGACCCGGCGGCGCAGGAGGCCGCGCGGGTGCTGGCGGCAAGCCATGCCCGCTTCCAATCGCGGCGCGGTACGAAAAAACACAGGCAGGCGGAGCCTTCCGCAGGACAGGCAAAGCCTCGGCAAAGGAACCGCAAGCCGTGCCCCCCGGAGCAAAGCCGCAGGACGGACAGGAAAGGGGCGGCAAGCCGTAAGGCCCCCTCCGCAGGACGGAAACCCGATTCCCCGGGCAGGAGACAGAGCGGCGCCCCGGAACGGAGCCGTACCGGCAGGCGCACGGCGGGGCGAAGCGCTCCCCTTGGCGGGAGCCACAGGAAGCCTTCCAAATAGATTACAAGACAACAACCAGCCTTTGGCTGATGAATGCGCGGGAACACCGCGCGATAGAACATCCAAGCAATTTACGGAGGTGAGCGCCAATGGCGATAGAAAACAAATACCGGGTACATGAGGTCGCAAAGGACTTCAACCGGAATACCAAAGATATCACCGATATCCTGACACAATACAGCAAGACCCCCAAAAATCATATGCAGGTGCTTGACGATTTCGAGCTTTCGGTGATTTTCGAGGTTCTGACGCAGCAGAACCAGGTCGCTGAAATCGAATCCATCCTGCTTGCGCAGCAGGAGGAACGCGAGAAGCAGCTGGCGGCTGCGCGTGAGAAAGCGGTCAAGCAGCGGGCGGAAGCGCCCAAAGCGGAAAAGCCCGAACGGGGTGAGCGCTCCGACCGGCGCGGCAAGCAGCAACAGCCTGCCAAACAGCAGCAGCCCGCAAAACAACAGCCTGCGAATAAGCAGCAGCCCGCAAAGCAACAGCCCGCGAAACAGCAGCCTGCCAAGCAGCAGCCCGCGAAGCCGCAGCAGCCTGCCAAGCAGCAACAGCCCGCGAAGCAGCAGCCTGCCAAGCAACAGCAGCAGCCTCAGCCCGCCGCCAGGCAGCAGGAGCAGGAAGCGCCCCGCCCGAGCAAGGTCAAGCAGGTGCACGTTATCGATACGCGCGGCGCGGGCGATGTCAACCTTGCCAAATATGACGACCGGATTGATTCGCTGGTACCCGAAAAGGCCAACAAAATGGGCGCGGGCAAGCAGAAGCTGACCAAACGCAGCGAACAGCGCGGCAAGCAGCAGGTATCGAGCAAGCGCCGGGCCGAAGAACAGGAGAAGATGCGCCGCCTGCAGCGCCAGCAGCAGATGGCTGCCGCCAAGAAGGTACCGCTGAAAGTCATGATTCCGGACGAAATCAACGTCGGCGAGCTGGCGCAGCGCCTGAAGCGCACGGCGGCGGATGTAATCAAAGAACTGATGAAACTGGGCGTGATGGCGTCCATCTCGGAAAGCGTCGATTTTGATACAGCGGCGCTGGTCGCCGAGGAAATGGGCGCGAAGGTCGAAAAGGAAGTCCACATCACCATTGAGGAGCGCCTGTTCGACGAATCCGAGGATCAAGAAGCCGATCTCCTCCCCCGCGACCCGGTCGTCGTCGTTATGGGGCACGTAGACCACGGCAAGACCTCCCTGCTCGACGCTATCCGCAAGACCAAGGTCACCGAGGGCGAAGCGGGTGGCATCACCCAGCACATCGGCGCGTACCGCGTACAGGTGGGCGACAAGCCGATTACCTTCCTCGATACCCCCGGCCACGCGGCGTTTACGTCTATGCGCGCACGCGGCGCCCAGGTGACTGATATTGCGATTTTGGTCGTTGCGGCGGACGACGGCATCATGCCGCAGACCATTGAAGCCATCAACCACGCCAAGGCGGCAAACGTGCCGATTATCGTGGCGGTGAATAAAATCGACAAGCAGGGCGCGAACCCCGATCGTATCCTCCAGCAGCTGACCGAGTATGAGCTGGTTCCCGAGGAGTGGGGCGGCGATACGGTTGTCTGCCAGATTTCCGCCAAGTTCGGGCAGGGCATTGAGAACCTGCTGGAAATGGTGCTGCTGACCGCCGAGGTGCAGGAGCTTCGCGCGAACCCGAACCGGCAGGCAAAGGGTACAATCATTGAGGCCAAGCTCGACAAGGGCCGCGGCCCGGTCGCGACCGTCCTCATCCAGAACGGCACGCTGCATGCAGGCGACGTCATTATCGCGGGTACGGCGGTTGGCCGCGTCCGCGCGATGACCAACGACGACGGCAAGAAAATCCAGTCGGCCGGCCCGTCCGTCCCGGTCGAGATTATCGGCCTGGCAGAAGTACCGGGCGCGGGTGATATCTTCTACGCGGTAGACGATGAACGCATGGCACGCGCACTCGTCGAGCAGCGCAAGGAGAAGGAGAAGGAGGAACGCAACAAGCGCTTCCATAAAGTCACCCTTGATAACCTGTTCGACTCGATTCAGGAGGGCCAGATTAAGGAACTCAATATCATCGTCAAGGCGGATGTGCAGGGGTCTGTTGAGGCCGTGCGCTCATCGCTCGAAAAGCTGACCTGTGACGAGGTGCGCGTCCATGTAATCCATGGCGCAGTCGGCGCGATTAACGAATCCGACGTGATGCTCGCAAGCGCGTCCCACGCGATTATTGTCGGCTTCAATGTGCGCCCCGAGCGCGCGGCTGCCGAGTCGGCGCAGATTCAGGGCGTTGATATGCGCATGTACCGGATTATCTATGACTGCATCGAGGAGATGGAGCAGGCGATGAAGGGCATGCTCGCGCCCAAGTTCAAGGAAGCCGTGCTCGGCCATGCCGAGGTGCGCACGACCTTCCGCGTGTCGGGTGTCGGCACGGTGGCGGGCTGCTATGTGCAGGACGGCAAAATCCAGCGTTCGGCACAGCTGCGTGTGCTGCGTGACAACGTGGTCATCCATGAGGGCGTGCTGGCTTCGCTCAAGCGCTTCAAGGATGACGTGAAGGAAGTCGCGGCGGGCTATGAGTGCGGCTGCGGCGTGGAAAACTTCAATGATATCAAGGACGGCGACGTGTTCGAGGCCTTTATCATGGAGGAAATTAAGCAGTAATCAACCAATCGCAGGGCGGGGGTTATGCCCGCCCTGCTTTTTCACCAGGCAAGGGATTGCGGGGCGCATACGGGAGGGATGCCCGTGGAAGATTATGAAGTGGTAAGGGCTGATTTCGAGGGACCGCACAGCGCGGCGGCCTGGGAAACATACGGCGTCTGGCGGCGCAGCGCCTGGCGGGCGCGGATACCCGGCGGCTGCTGTTTTGGCGGTATGCCCTTGTTTGGAAAAAAACTGTCTGAATGAAAGCTATAGAGGGACTGAAATGGCAAATAATCGAACCCAGCGCATTTCTGAAGAGGTGATGCGCGCGCTGGCCGACGCCATCCGCACGGTGAAAGACCCCCGTTTGCAAAACGGGCTGGTGTCCATCACCCGCTGTGAGGTGACCGGCGACCTGCGCTATGCAAAGGTATATATTTCGGTGCTCGGCTCCGAAGCCGACGCAAAAGAGGTAATGCGCGGGCTGAAATCGGCGTCCGGCTGGCTCCGCCGCGAGGTTGGGAGCCGGGTGCAGCTGCGCTACGCGCCCGAGCTGGTGTTTACGCTTGACCACTCGATTACGCACGGCGCGCATATTTCCGAGGTTTTAAACCGGCTTGGCCGGGAAGGCAAGCTCGGCGGAAACGAGGAGGACGAAGAATGACAGTTACCGTACAGGAGGCCGCGGAAGCGCTTCGCGGCGCGGATCATATCCTGATTTTTACCCACCGCAGGCCGGACGGCGATACAACCGGCTGTGCCGGGGCGCTGTGCCGGGGGCTGCGCGCGGCTGGCAAAACGGCGTATTTGTTCCCGAACCCGGATTTGACCCCGCGCTACGCGCCGCTGAACGCGCCGCTGGTGATGCCGGAGGGCTTTGCACCCGGCTTTCTGGTTTCAACCGATGTCGCGGACACCAATATGCTGCCTGACAGCGCGGCGGGCTTCGCGGACAAAATCGACCTGGTGATTGACCACCACCGTTCCAACCCGATGTTCGGCGCGCGCAACCTGGTGCGCCCGGAGGCCGGGGCCTGCGCCGAGGTTATTTACGATATTCTGATGGCGCTCGGCGTGCCCATGACGCGGGAGCTTGCCGAACCGCTGTATGTCGGCGTTTCGACCGATACCGGCTGCTTTAAGTTCTCCAATACGACTGTGCACACCCATGAAGTCGCGGCGGCGTGCCTTGCGACCGGGCTGGACTGCGGCGAGCTGAACCGCACGCTGTTCGAGGTCAAAAGCTGGCGGCGGCTGCAAATGGAACAGATTATCATCGAAACCATGGAGTTTTATCATGACCGCAAAATTGCGGTGGCGCTGCTGCGCCGCGCGGACCTGGACCGGGTCGGCGCAACCGAGGACGATTTGGACTCGATTTCGGCGCTGCCGCGCATGGTCGAGGGCGTGCAGGCGGGGCTGACGCTCACCGAAAACAAAAACGGAACCGTGCGGTGCTCGGTGCGCACCACCAAGGAGGTGGACGCGTCCGCGATTTGCCGGAGGTGCGGCGGCGGCGGGCACCTGCGCGCGGGCGGCGCGACCTTCCCGGCGGGCGTTTCACTGGACGAAGCCAAGCGGAGGGTGCTTGCCGCGGCAGAGGATGCTTACAATGAAAGCGGGCTTTGATTATAACGGGATTTTGATTGTCGATAAGCCCGCCGGTTTTACCTCCCATGACGTGGTTGCCAAGCTGCGCGGCATGTTCAAAACCCGGCGTATCGGACACGGCGGCACGCTCGACCCGATGGCGACCGGCGTGCTGCCGGTGTTCATCGGCGGGGCGACCAAAGCCGCCGACTATGCCGCCGCGCAGGACAAGTCTTACCGCGCGGGGTTCCAGCTGGGATTTGCGACCGATACGCAGGATATCACCGGTTCGGTGGTGCGGCGCTCCGATATCCGCGTGGAGGAAGCCGCCGTCCGGGCGGCGCTGGCGCGGTTCGAGGGCAAGCAGACCCAGCTGCCGCCGATGTATTCGGCGGTGCAGGTGAACGGCAAGCGGCTCTATGATTTGGCGCGCAAAGGCATTGAGGTCGAGCGCCCCGCGCGGGAGATTTCCCTTTCGCGGATAGCACTGGAGCGGTTCGACGGGGACGCGCAGAAAGGGACACTGCTGATTACCTGTTCTAAAGGCACTTACGTGCGCACCATCGTGCATGATTTGGGCGTGCGGCTGGGAACCTTTGCGGCGATGGACAGCCTGACCCGCACCCGTTCAGGGGCGTACCCGCTGGAGGAAGCATCCTCTCTGGAAGCCGTGCAGCAGGCGGCGGACGAGGGCAGGCTTGCGGCGCTGCTCCGCCCGACCGATTCGCTGTTCCTGGATTATCCGGCGGTGACGCTCGATGAGGCGGGCTGGAAGCGCGCGCAGAACGGCGCGTTTATTGATTTCACCCACGCGGCGGGCTGCCCCCGGGAACGCGGCACGCTCTGCCGGGTTTATTACGGCGGCGCGTTTCAGCTGCTCGGGCGGGTGGACACGCTGCAAAAGGGCGGGTTTGCGCTGTTTGTACACAAAAATTTCCGGTGAAAAACATGGTTTTGAATGGAGGCTGATTCTATGGGAAAGGCTTTGATTGCCGCGCTCCTGCTGCTGGCGGCTGCCGCGTACGGACAGCCCAGGCAAACGCCGCTGTCTAAGCTTCCGTCAGATTACAGCCTGGAACAGGCCAAAGCGGATGGCTGTGTCGTTTATGAGGATTTGGATGTCACGCAGGGGCAGGAGCAGTTTGCTGGCTTTGCCGAACGCGCGGCACGCGGCGAAACATGCGCGGTACGTCTTGCCAATTATTACACCCTGGGTGACCCGTCCCATTATGCCCCCGGCGTCTATGAGGCGCTCAAGGATGAATACCCCGTGCTGTACGTGCAGGACTTGTCCTTTGACGGGGAGCGTTATACCCTCCGTGGGATCGACAACAGGAAGGAATATTCAAAGCAGTATCAATATCTGATGAAATATGAAGGCCCGTCGGAAACCCCATATGCGGAATACAAGTCCTATATCCGGTATGTGCTGACCAATGACAGTACCGTGAGCTGGGAGGAGTTGCAGTGGAGCACATACAGCTCCCTCTACGAGGATAAGATCGACTACAATACGGTTTATACCGACCTGATTTATGATACATAAGCGCAATAGGGAGAGATAAAGCCATGGTAGATAACTCGCGTCCCCGGGCAATCGCGCTGGGGTATTTTGACGGCGTGCACCTGGGGCACCGCGCCCTGATGGACTGCGCGGTAAAACGCGCCCGCGAAATCGGCGGCATCGCGTCGGTTTTCACCTTTGATGTGCACCCGAGCACCGTGATGACCGGGCGGCCCGTGCCCCTGCTGACCGCCTCCGAATACCGCGCTGAGGAAATCAAGCTGCTCGGCGGGGTGGATGAGGTGATTTTTGGTCAGTTTGAGCGCCTGCGCACGATGGATTGGCGCGATTTCATCCATCAGCTGCTGGTCGGCGAGTTCGGCGCGCGGCATATCATCACCGGCTTTAACAACCGGTTCGGCTACAAGGGATTGGGCACGCCCGAGGGGCTTGCCGGGGAGTGCGCGAAAATCGGCATCGGCTACGACCGGATTGACGGCGTGCGGGTGGACGGCGTGACCGTCTCTTCCACCTATATCCGGGGGCTGATTGCCGAGGGCGATATGGAGCGCGCGGCGGCGTTCTTAGGGCATCCGTATACCATTACCGGGCACGTGGAGCACGGCCGCTCAGTCGGCCATAAAATGGGCATTCCGACCGTGAACCTGCCGCTGCCCCGGGAAATGGCGCTGCCGCCTTACGGCGTGTATGCCGCCCGCGTCCGCTTCGATGGGCAGAGCTACCCGGCGGCGACCAATATTGGTGAAAAGCCGACCTTTATTGACGGCGGCGCGCCGACCATTGAGCCGCATTTGCTGGACTTTGACGGTGACCTGTACGGCAAACGCATTCATGTGGAGCTGCATAAATTCCTCCGCCCCGAGAGGGCGTTTGCTTCGGTGGATGAGCTGAAAGCGGCAATCGCACTCAATGTGCAGCAGACGCGGGATTATTTTCAAAACGCATAAGAAGGGGCTGTCTCAATAAAAGCCCCAAAAAACAAAGAGCCAGCCCTGGAAAAGGCTGGCTTTGTTGTATCATTGAAATATGGACAGATAATTATACTCGCGTGCGTTAAAGTTTGCCGTTCGGTTCGCCTGCGCGGCGGGCGGTCCTGCGCGGACAGCGCCAGAGGGACTCATCCCTCTGGACTCCCTTTCTCCGCTGCGGCGGGAATTGGAATGGCAATCATCGTTGCTGCACCTTGCCCTGCCCGCCAAACGGATGGCGGGCAGGGTGGGTGAATACGGCAAATCTTTTCATTCGCGAGTATAATACAAACGGATTATAGCGCACTGAACACAGGATATCGGCTGGTATTGCCGATGGAGACAGAGATTTCCATACCGCCGGATGAACCGGTGAAACTGCTCAGCTTGAGACAGCCCCTTGTCCGTTATTCAAATTGCAGGAAGCTGCCCCACTCGCTGTTTCTCACCCGGATTTTCTGCGGGATGCTTTCTTCCAGCTTGCCGACATGGGAGATAATCCCCACCAGGCAGCTGCCCTCGGTCAGCTGGTTCAGCACATCCATTGCCGTATCCAACGTGCTGTTGTCCAGCGAGCCGAAGCCCTCGTCAATGAACAGCGCATCCAGCTTCCGGCCCCCGGCGTGGCTCTGCACCACGTCGGACAGCCCCAGCGCCAGCGCCAGCGATACCAGGAAGGATTCCCCGCCGGACAGGGACGCGGACTGCCGCTGCTTGCCGGTCGTCCTGTCGAGCACGTCCACATCCAGCCCCGCCGCCGCGTTATCGCGCCCGGCGCTGACCCGGTGGATCAGCTCATACCGTCCGCCGCTCATGATATCGAGCCGCCGGTTCGCCATCTCCAGCACCTCGCGGAACACCGTTCCCATCACATAGCGGTCAAAGCTCAGCTTGCCGCCGTCCCCACTGACGCCGACCGCCAGGTCCGCCAGCAGGCTGAGCCGCTTCCACGCCTGCTCCGAGCGCGCCAGCGCCTGCTTTGCCCCGGCGACCTTTTCCGCCGCCGCGCGGTGGTTGTCCAGCTGGTTTTTCAGCCGCTGACAGGCTTGGTTCGCGTCCGTAAACTGCTGTTTTGCTTCTTCAATCCTGGTTTCGAGCGCGGTCAGATCGGTATGTACAAAATCCCGGGTCTGCGCTTCCAGCTCGGCAATGCGCGTTTTGGTATTTTCCAGGTCAGTGCGGTACTTTTCCAGAAGCTCCCGCTGCTGTTTCAGCCAGCGTTCCCCGTCCATGCCGCCCAGCGGCAGCAATGCCCGCTCAGCGTCCTCCTGCGTGGCAAAGCCGCTTTTCTGCAAGGCGTCCCGCAGGGCGGCTTCCGCGTCCTGGCGCTCCCGCTCCCGCTGCGGCAGGCTGTCCCGCTTGCCGGTCAGGTTGCCGCTGACGCGGCTGCGCTCCTCCTGCGCGGCTTCCAGTGCCTTCCGGTGCCGCTCCATTTGCGCCGTCAGTTCGCCGCTTCGCTTTTCCCATTCGTGGATTTGCCGCTTTGCGGCGGCTTCGTCCGGGTATTGCAGCTGCTTTTGCAGCTCGGTGATTTGCGTCCCCAGCGTGCCGGCTGCCGTTTCGTAGCCGTGCAGCTCGTCTTTCCGCTTGGAAATCCTGCTTTCCAGCGCCGTAATACGGCGCTTCGCCCCCTTTTCTTCCTCCGCCTGCTGCGCGTACCGCTCCTGCTGCCGGACGGCGGTTTCCCATGCCGTTTTCGCTTCCTCCTCCGCCTGCGCGAAGCGTTCCGCCTGCCGGGGCAGGTAATCCGCTGCGGACAGCATGTCCCAGCCCGCGCAGTCCGGAAGCAGCGCCTGCGCGTCCCGCACCAGGGCTTCCCTTTCCTGCGCGCCGGAGACTTCCAGCCGGTCGGTTTTCGACTTCTGCGCACTGCGGAGCCGCTCTTTTTCTTCAAACGCCTTTCGCGCGCCATCAACCGTTGCCTGTGTCAGCGTTTCGTCCGACAGCACCGCGAAAACGTGCGGCTGCCCCGCGCGGAACGCGGAATGGCACACCGGACAGACGGCGCTCCCCTGTTCGGCGAGTGCATCCTCCAGCGCTTTCGCCATCACCCCCGCCTGTTCGCGCATAAACGCCTGGTAAAGCGCATGATGCTGCTCCTCAGCCCGCGCGGCTTCGGCGTTCAGCTCTTCCAGCCTGGCAAGCTCTGTTCCCAGCGTCTCTTGGTTTTTCAAGGCGGTTTTCACGCGGCTCTGGATGCCTTTTTTGCCCGAAAGCGCCTCTTTGCGGTTCTTCGCGGTGTCATTTTCATTTTTCAGCGCGACGGCTCTCGCTTCGCTTCCCGCAAGGCTGTCCAATTCCTTTGCCCGCTCCTCCGACGCTTTCCGCTCCTGCTCCAGAAGGGCTTTCTCCTCGTCCTGTTTTTTTGCCGTTTCGCCAATCCGTTTATCCGCCCTTTGCTTTTCCTGCTGCTTCCCCTCCAGCTCCGCGTATTTGGGCAGCAGCTCGGTCAGCTTTTTGATTTTCAGCGCCAGCTCTTCCTTTTCCTGCTTGGCGTCCGCATCCGCGTCAACCGCTTCCTGTGCTTCGCCGACGGCTTTTTCCTGCTGGTTCAGCGTCTCGCCCAGCGCCCTGATTTCGCCACGCGTGTCGGAAAGCGCCTTTTCCGCCTTGTCGAAAGCATCCTTTTTCGGCATTACCTGGTGCAGCGCCTTTTCTGCGGCGTCCTGTGCCGCCTGCGCCTGTCCCATCTCCCCGGCGCGGCTGTCCAGCTCGTTCAGGTGTGCCCGCTTCGCGGCAAGCTCGTCAAGCTGCCGGTTATGTCCCTCGGCAGCGCCCTTCTGTTCGCTCAGCGCCGTTTCCTTCTTCCGGCATGCGTCCCGCTCGGTTTCCAGCGCGGTCAAGCGCTCCACTTCCTGCTCCGTGAGCGCCGCCAGATTCGCGCACAGCTCCGGGTGCCCGGGAAGGTATTGGCTGCGCTCCTCCTCCGTAAGCTCCTCCGGGGGCTGGAAAACTGTCTGCATCGTGTTCTCCACCGTCCGCAGGTGTTCTCCGCGCTCCTCCTTCAGCAGGTCGCGCGCGCCCCGGAACAGCTCCTGATAATGCACGTAAACCGAATTATCGAACAGCCGCCCGAGGATTTCATTCTTTTTATCGCTGTTCGACTGTAAAAACTCCTTGAATTCGCCCTGTGCCAGCATCACAATTTTGCGGAACTGCTTTTCGTCCAGCCCGAGCAGCTCGGTACAGCGGGCGGTCACCTTGGAAGCGCCCGTGGTCGGCTGCCGTTCCGGCTCCCGCAAATCGGCGTCAATCTCGCACTTGTCCCTATACGGTTCTACTGGCTTGCGCCTTTTGGGATAGCGCAGCGTCCGGGTAACAGTATATTCCTTACCGCCCTGCAAAAATTTCAGGGTGACTACCGTCTTAACCGCTTTGCCGACAAAGTCGCAGTGCATCATATCCGGCGAGCGGTCGGGGCCGCTGGCAGCGCCGTAAAGCGCGAACATAATTGCGTCAAAAATCGTGGTTTTCCCCGCGCCGGTGTCCCCGGTAATCAGGTACAGGCCGTGAGTGAGGCGGTTAAAATCAATCACCGTTTTTTCGGCATATGAGCCGAAGGCGGTCATTTCCAGTAAAACCGGTTTCATACGGCCCCCTCCTGTTTCAGCGCATATTCCAGCATGGCGCGCGCCTGCCGTTCCAAAAGCGCTCCCTCCGGCATGCGCAGCTGCTCCCCGGCGAATTGCAGAAGCGCCTGCTCCTGTATCCCCGGCGCGCTGCCGCACCGCTCGGCGTAAAAATCCAGGAACAGCTCTTCCACGGATTTTTCACCCGCCGCCCCGGCGGGCGGCGCGTCGATATCCCGGAACTGGCGGTACTCGGAAACCAGCTCCATCAGGACGCTGCCCCGGCTTTCATACAATTCCCGGAAAAAGCGATAATCCTCCGGCTCCGGCCTGCGGTCGGTCAGCACAATCCGGAGATATTCCCCCCGGCGTTCGCCTGCCAGCTCCGCCGCCCGGATTTCCGCAAACGCGCCGCGGATCTCGCGCATGGGGTGCAGCGCCGGAATGATTTGCGTGGTGATAACCGGGGGCTGCCCCTTTGCGCCCAGCTCGACCAGAAGGGGGCCTTTCCGCGCCTGCCTCGTCTCGGTGAAATGGTAGCACAACGGCGAACCGGCATAGCGCACGCTGTCTCTCCCGACCGGGTAGGCGGCATGGATATGCCCCAGCGCGACATAATCGAAGCCGTCAAAGGCGGTGTAATCCACCTGCCCCACGCCGCCAACCATAGATTCCGAGCCGCCGCGCCCGACCTCCTGTCCGTTCACGGTGACGTTCTGATGTGCAGCGAGGACGTTGCGCTGTGTGAAATCGATTTCCTGCGCGGCAAGCAGCTTCCGCACGGCGGTATCATAATCGTGAATGCTGTCATCCTCCAGCATCTGTGCGGCAAGCGCCGGGAAGATGTACGGCATCAGCCAGAAGGTTACCGGCCCGTGCCCGTCGGAAAGCGTTACGTGCGGAAGCTCCCGGGAAAGCACGCCGCAGATGTGGATATTCTGCTTTGCCAGCAGTCTGCCGCCAAAGGACAGCCGCTGCCCGGAGTCATGGTTTCCGGCGGTCATCAGGACTGGGATTCCCAGCCCTGCCAGCCCGGTAATGACGCGGTCAAGCAGGCTGACGGCGTCCCCCGAAGGGGCGTTCCGGTCGTAGATATCCCCCGCCATTACAACCGCGTCCGGGCGCAGCTCCTCCGCCAGCTTCAGGAAGCGCTCCGCCCAAGCGGGCTGGTCGCCGTTTTCCACCAGGGACACGCCGTGAATGGATTTCCCGAAATGCAGGTCCGCCAGGTGTAAAAATTTCATGCCGCTGTTTCCTCCTCCTGTATTTTTCCATATCTTTATGATAGCATTTTTTCATGCGCCTTACAAGTGAATTTATTTCGGCGGAGGGCATATCTTCATTATAGGCGCTTCCCGTCCAGTCCTTCAGAAAAAATTTGACGAAAAAAGCGTTTTGATGTATAATAAGAGAAAATACAAAAACCTACTTTTTTTACTAAAGGAGCGAACAAAGCCTTATGAGTGAAGCTACACTGACCTTGCCGACCCCGGACGATATGCACGCCCGTGCCATCCAGCCGCCCAAGCCCCGCAGCAACGTGGATCTGTACACCGATGTGATCCGCTGCCTGAACGCTTCGGATGGCCGCTGGACCTCCGAGCGGGACTTCTTCGGCATTGAAACCTCGGAATTCACCGCTGTGATGATCCGTCCCGGCACCAGCAAGGAAGAGGTGGACGGCGTTGTCGCGCGCCTGCGCGAAGCCGGTTATTATGTAGACGACAGCTGCCCCGAGTGGGCACAGGTCAAAATCCCGACCGTGATTTACATCAGCTGGAATCCCCTTGTCATTGAGGAAGGGAAGTAATCTCCTACAGGGATCCAGGAAAGGAGCGTTTTTTCTGATGAACAGGGAACGTTTGAAGGGCGTTGCGCTCGGCGCAGCCGCGTCCGTGCTGGTGGCGGGGCTGAGCATGACGGCGTTTGCGTCCAGCCGCAGCATTACGGTTTCGGACGGCATTCGGGTGATGCTCAATGGGGAAGCCTTCCAGCCGAAGGACGGAAACGGCGCGCCGGTCGAGCTGTTTTCCTATAACGGGACGATTTATGCCCCCGTCCGCGCGATTTGCGAGGCGGCAGGCATGGAGGTTTCCTATGACAGCAAAACCATGACGGCGCACATTACCGCGCGCAGCGAGCAGCCCGCCAGGGAAGATGCGCCGTCAAAACCCGCCGCACAGGACAGCACGCTGATTGACGAAGCGCGCGCCAAGCAAATTGCGCTCAAGCACGCCAAGGTGAACGAATCGGACGCCGTATTCACCGAGGTGAAGCTGTCCAAGGGCTTCGGCTCGGCGCAGTACGAGCTGGAATTCCGCAGCGGCGCGAGCGAGTACGACTACAAAATCGATGCCGTCAGCGGCAATATCCTGAAATTTGACCAGGAATACCACGACGATTACAAAACCCAAACCACGACAAGCGGCACCATTACCGCCGAGCGCGCAAAGGAAATCGCGCTGGAACGCGCGCCGGGCGCGTCCGTGACCAAGTGCAAATTGGACAGCGACGACGGGGTCTACGAAATCGACCTGCGCAGCGGCTTCACAAAATACGAGTGTGAAATCGACATTTCCACCGGCAAGATCGTCAAGTGGGAAACCGACGACTGAACGTAAGAAGGGGAGGCAAACGCCTCCCCTTTTTTGGGACTGAAAATGGGGATGCTATCCGATCGCCTGCCTGCGCTGATATGATGCGGACGACCGCTTTTTACAGGAGGGACTTTCATATGAGACGATTTGTACAGCTTTGTATAACCGCACTGTTTTTGTTGTTGGGGATACAGGTGGTAAAAGCCTCGTGCTCCATCCAGTCAGAAAGCGAACTTGGGCTTGGAGCGGGATTTTCGCAGGGCAAGGCAGAGGACGCAGGCGGGCTGACGCCCGTCAAGGACGATAACGTAGCCATGCGGAAATCCAGCCCAAAAACGAGTTCGATTTTGGGCCGGATGGAGCACTCGTTTGTCACAGGGCATGACTTCAGCACCGCATTGCATGGAGGGTATACCCTTGCGCTTTCTTTGCAGGGCGATGATAATTGGATAACTGTACAGAGGGAGACGCGGGAAGAATATGCGCTCGCAACACGCAAAGTGCACCGTTTTATGGTTCATGAGGGGAACCGTCCCAGCGGTGAGTTGGTGCTGACGTTGTACACCGATCCGACATCCGGCACGCTGTATTTTCTCGAAAACAGGTCTGCCGTACCAGTCGAGCTAAATGTCACTAAGCAGGGCTGTTCGGAGGCTGTCACGCTGCACGAGCTTACCTATGGTACAGCAGAGGGCGCAGCGGTTCGTACTGTGTTTGCAGGCAGCGGCTTCCGTTCAGAAACCTCGCTGTATCTGGAGGGAGACGGACTCTTTGTCCAAAGCGGGCGTACTGTGCGGCTGGAACCAAAGGGAAATACGGTCTGCAAGGTGGATACGGCGGAAACGGGGACAGCGTTCTCGATTCAGGATGGCGTGTTTACACTCCGCACCCGCATTGCGGCAGACGGCGCGGCGAAAGCGTGCTATCATGGCGCGGTATGTACATCGCCGCTGGTCGATTGGAATACCCCGCACCGTGCGCAGAAAATCGTCAGCTTTGATACGACAAACGAATATCTATTTCTCGCCGACGGCCATTATTATGAGAAACCGTCCGATTACTTTCCCTGCGTAAATGAGGAGGGCAGGTTTGTCTACCAAACCGCGGCATCCTTTGTCCATAAGTCTGCAATTGAACCAAACAGCGGAGCGTATTTGCGGCTTCTTGGGCTGTACCTGCTGTATACCCGCATGGAGAGTTTCCGTGAGGCTGGTTATATTCCGACCCCGTGCGAATCGCAATGGCTGAAGTCAGATTACGGTAACGGTGTGACCCGCACAGGAGAAATGATCCGCGACGACTATGTATCGGTCACCTATAACGATCTTGTCGCGGCTGTAAAGCTGTTTGACGGCATGGGATACCTGGAACGCTATCCTGGATTATACGCGCTGCTGATGTACAAAGAAGCGTGGCTTGCGGGCAGCGAGGAGGGCGCGGCGTGCATCACGGGGCACCCATAGGAACTGTGAAACGCGCGCCGCAGGTTATTTTTGAACAGCTCCATCGTATAAAACCCGAAAGGAACGATGTCTTATAGAGAGCATCCTGCCCGTCTCCGCCACCCGAGCCATTGTCTGGCAAAGCAACCCTTTGCCGCGGCGGTGAAACCGGAATTATACTCACGAATGAAAAGATTTGCCGTATTCACCCACCCTGCCCGCCATCCGTTTGGCGGGCAGGGCAAGGTGCAGCAACGATGATTGCCGTTCCAAATTCCCGCCGCAGCGGAGAAAGGGAGTCCAGAGGGACGAGTCCCTCTGGCGCTGTCCGCGCAGGACCGCCTGCCGCGCAGGCAAACTTTAACTCACACGAGTATATCAATCGACAAGCAGGGGATTTTTCATCATGGCCATACGTTTTATTCTTTTGAATTGTGGTATTGACGGCTTTGTCCGGTTTGTGGTAAAATAGGAACTATCACGAGGGTAAAGGTGCCTGAGAGACTTCATCTCCCAGGCGCTTTTGCTTGTTTTCACAAGTAGGAGGGAACGCAACATGTTAGACATCATCACCAGCATCAACAGCGCGGTGAACAATTTTGTCTGGGGCTGGCCTGCACTGGTCATGCTGTCCTTTACCGGTATTTTCATGACCTGCCTGACAAAATTTTTCCAGGTCACCCATATCGGGCATTGGGCACGGGAGACCATCGGCGCGATTTTCCACGACAAGCACGTCGTCGGGCACACGCAGGACAAGTCGATTTCGCAGTTCCAGTCGCTGTGTACGGCGCTGGCGGCAACGGTCGGCACAGGCAATATCGTCGGCGTGGCGGGCGCGATTATGGTCGGTGGCCCGGGCGCGGTTTTCTGGATGTGGATTATCGCCTTTTTCGGCATGATGACCAACTATTCCGAAAACGTGCTGGGCATTTTCTACCGCGAAAAGGGTGCGTCCGGCGAGTGGCACGGCGGCGCAATGTACTACCTGAAAAACGGCCTCGGCGCGAAGCCCGGCTGTAAGGCGCTTGGCGCGGGGCTGGCGGCGCTGTTTTCGGTATTCTGCCTGCTGGCCTCCTTCGGCATCGGCAATATGACCCAGATTAACTCGATTTCCGGCAATATGGAAGCCGTTTTCGGCCTGCCGAATTGGCTGACGGGCATCCTGCTGATGATTCTGGCGGGGCTGGTTGTGCTGGGCGGCCTGAAGCGCATTGCGCTGGTCGCGGAGAAAATTGTACCCTTTATGGTAATCCTGTACATTATCGGGAGCATTGTCATTCTGGTAACAAATTTCTCGCAGATTGGCACGGTATTCTCGGCGATTTTCCGGGGCGCGTTCGCGATGCAGGCCGCGGGCGGCGGCGTGGTCGGCTACGGCGTCAAGCTCGCGATTGAGCAGGGCATGAAGCGCGGCGTTTTCTCCAATGAGGCGGGCCTTGGCTCCTCGGTTATGGTGCATTCCAGCTCCAACGTCAAGGAGCCGGTGCGCCAGGGGATGTGGGGCATCTTTGAGGTATTTGCGGATACCCTGATTGTCTGCACGTTGACGGCGTTCTCGGTGCTGTCGTCCGGGCTGGTGGATTTGAATACCGGCGTGACGGCGGAAGCCTATCAGGGTGTTGCCCTGACCAAGGCAAACCTGGTCAGCACGGTCTTTTCGATTCATTTCGGTTCGGCGGGCGCGGCATTTATTGCGATTGCGGTAATGCTGTTCGCGTTCTCTACCGCGCTCGGGTGGAGCCATTACGGCGGCACCGCCTGCCTGTACCTGTTTGGCGAAAAGGCGGCCTTCGTTTACCGCGTGATTTTCGTGCTTGCGGTATTCGGCGGCGCGGTTATGGGGGATAACCTCGCGTGGGAAATCGCAGACACGCTGAACGGGCTGATGATGCTGCCGAACCTGGTCGGCGTGCTGGCGCTTTCGCCGGTGGTGTACCGCTGCACACAGAACTATATTGCGCGCAACCTGAGGGGCGAAGCAATCGAGCCGCTGCTGTCCAACTACCAGCCGCGTCCCAAGCCCGGCAAGAAGGGCAAGAAAGGCGGCAAGCGCTGAACTCAAATTTTAATACACCCTGAAAGTGAACATCATAAGAACCGCTGCCAGTGAAAACCGGCGGCGGTTTTTCGTCCTATACGGTTGACGGCTATGTAACACAAAAATATCAAGATGTCAAAGCGGGTGCGTTTTCGCTTTTCCCGCGCCGCGCTGACGCACCAGCAGCCCGATGAAGTCCGGCTAAAATCCCACGCGGCTTGGGCGCGCATTGCATAAGCGCGGGCCTGTCGCATACCCGATTCAGCCTTCGGTTGGCCGGAGCTGTTCAAAGTGCACCCTTTTGAACTGGCTTGGGCTGATGCCGTACCATTTGCGGAACGCGCGGTAAAACGCGGCATGGTCGCTGAAACCGCAGCTTTCCCACACTTTATGAACCGGCGTGCCCGCCAGGATCTGATTTTTCCCCGCGAACAGCCGGAGCTGAATGACATACTGATAATAGGGAACGCGCATTTCCTGCTTGAAAACGTGCGAAACATGTGATTTACTGGTATAAAAGACGGCGGCCACGGCGGCCAGGGATAAATCCCCCGCCAGATTGTCCTGCACATACCGCACCAGCCCGGAAAGCAGCGTGCTGCGCGACCCTTCCTGCGCCGCGCCGCTGCGGACAATGAGCGCGCGGTTATACTGGATCATCAGCTGCATGATGACCGCCAGACCTTCGCTCCGGTAGCATGGCTCCTGACGGATATAGGAATTGTAAAGCGTCAGGAAGCTTGCGTTCAGGCTGCTCCACATGGCGGCCTGGCTGCGGTACAGATACATCGGCTTCTTCCCGAGGAAATATCCGATATCCGGGTCAAGGAAAATCAGCCTGTCAAGCGTCCGCGCAGCCATCCAGAGCACGAACCGCTCATATTTCACCTCAAAGTTGAGAAAAATCGGCCCATGAAAAACGTTCGGCGGGATAATCAGCAGGTCGCCCCGCCGCAGGTGGAAGCGCTCATCGGCGACAATGTAATCCACATTGCCGCTCACAAAAAACAGCAGTTCGTAGAATTCGTGGTAATGCGGCTCGACCTCGTGATAGGTCGCGTCAATGGCGTGCTCGATCTCGAAGTCCTTTTCCACCATGTAGTGCTTGTGCAGCCAGGACAGCCGCTTGTCATCCGCCTGTTTCATAAAGACCTCCAAAATGCAAATTGCACAAAAACATCCTGCGTTTTTTAGGAATCATCTATAAAAATCCATAATAATTTGCAGGAATCACAATCTTTTCTGCCAAAATCGGCCTTTTCTTTTTTGAATCCTGTTATTATAATGGTAGCATAACACAGGGACAGGAAAAAGTAAACCCCGGAAAACGGTTATGCGCAGCCGTTTCCAGCATTCTAAAAACACTTTTCCAGTCCCACGGTACCGGAAACTGTTACATTTCACAAAAGGAGAGTAAAGCCAGAATGAAACCTATCAAACGAATTTTGGCAGGCATGGCGGCAGCGGCTTCCCTGCTGGCCCTCAGCGGGTGCAGCAGCCAGGGGCTTGACCCAAACCATCTGCTGGTTGCGCACAGCCATAACGAGAACCATCCGGTGAATGTCGGCATGACGACCCTGTGTGACGAGGTGTCGGAAAAAACGCAGTATACCTTTTCCATCTATCCAAACGGCCAGCTCGGCGGCAATGAGGAAATGATCCAGATGGTCAAGGCGGGCGTGCTGGATATTGCAAAGGTCAGTTCCAGCTCGCTGGAGCAGTTCAATCCCGCCTACGCGATTTTCTCCCTGCCTTATACGTTCCAATCGACCGAGCATTATTTCCGGACCATGCGGGAGAGCGAAGCGGTGCAGGAGATTTTCCGCTCGACCTATGATGACGGATTTATCGCCATTGGCTGGTTCGATTCGGGCGCGCGTTCGATTTACACCACCAAGGACGGCCCCTGCGAAACGCCGGAGGACCTGCACGGCCTGAAAATCCGCACCCAGGGCAGCCCGACCTCGATTGAAATGATCAACAACATGGGCGGTGCGGCAACCCCGATGAGCTCGGGCGAGGTTTACACCTCCCTCCAGCAGGGCATCATCGACGGCGCGGAGAACAACGAAACCGTGCTGGTAGACGACGGCCACGGCGAGGTTGCGAAAAGCTACACTTATACCCAGCACCAGTACACGCCGGACATTGTGATTGTTTCGGTTGAGACCTGGGAATCCATGAGCGGAGCCGACCAGCAGGCCGTCCTGGACGCGATGGACGACGCCTGGGAAGCCCACGAGG
The DNA here is from genome assembly GCA_910586575.1 of uncultured Clostridia bacterium. Taxonomy (GTDB): domain Bacteria; phylum Bacillota; class Clostridia; order Oscillospirales; family Butyricicoccaceae; genus QXXE01. The sequence goes on from CAJUJQ010000003.1 coordinate 28,407, forward strand.
AAAAATGGCTGGAAATCGTGGACCGCAATATAGAGGGCGCGAGGGAAATGGGCGTGCAGTTCTACACGATTGACAAAACGCCGTTCATTGAGGCGGTGGCTTCGCAGCAGCAGGAATTCTGCGCCGCCAGCAAGGACAACGCCCGCTACTTTGCCGATTTCCTGAGCTATGTGGACTGACGGGGGAGGAAGCTATGAGAAAGATTATCGATAAAATCATCGAGGTGCTTTGCACCATCATCATGGGAATTATGGTCGTCGCGGTCTGCTGGCAGGTGTTCACCCGATTTGTGCTGAAAAACCCGTCCACCGTCACCGAAGAAATGCTCCGCTATCTGCTGGTCTGGACGACAATGGTCGGCGCGGCATATGCCTATGGCAGGCGCAAGCACCTTTCCATCGGCATCCTGACGAAAAAGCTTTCCCCCACGGGGCAGAAAGCGCTTGATATCGGCGTACAGGCAATCGTTATCGCATTCTGCATGACTGTCATGATTATGGGCGGCCTGCGCCTTGTGACCACCGCGCAGGGACAGATTTCGGCGGCGCTGAGCATCCCTATGCCCTATATTTACGCGTGCCTGCTGGTATCCGCCGTCCTGTTCATCTTTTACGCCCTCATTTTCATTCTGGAGGACGTGAAAGCCATGCGGCAAAGTGAAGAAAGGAGTGCCTGACTTATGGAAATTCTGCAAATTGCCCTGCTGCTGATGGGGTCATTCTTCCTGCTGCTCGCGCTGAGCGTGCCGGTTTCCATCAGTATCATCATTGCCTCGGTCATCACCGGGACCTCGGCGCTTTCGCTCGACCTGATTACCTTCGTCGCGTGCCAGAAGATGGTTTCGGGCGTGGACAGCTTCTCGCTGATTGCGGTGCCGTTTTTCATCCTGTGCGGCGTGCTGATGAACTCGGGCGGTATCGCACAAAAGCTGATTAACGCTGCAAAGGTATTTGTCGGGCGCATCCCCGGCGGGCTTGCCCATACCAATATTGTCGGCAATACCTTTTTCGGCATGATCTCCGGTTCCTCGGTTGCGGCTTCTGTCGCCATCGGCGGCGTCATGATCCCGATGGAGGAGCAGGAAGGCTACGATAAGAAGTTCGCGGCAGCGGCAAATATCGCTTCCGCGCCGACCGGGCTGATTATCCCGCCCTCCGGCATCCTGATTATTTACGCGGTGCTGTCCGGCTGCTCGGTTGTCGGCATGCTGATGAGCGGTTACATCCCCGGCCTGCTGTGGATGCTCGCCTGCATGATGGTCGCGTTCATCGTCGCCAGGAAAAACAAGTACCCCACCTCCAAGGGGCTTCCGCTGAAAGAGGCGGTGCTGGTCATCCTGGACGCAATCCCCAGTATGCTGCTGGTCGTGATTATTATCGGCGGCGTGTGCTCCGGCGTTTTCACCGCGACCGAGTCGGCAGCCGTTGCAACCGCATATACCCTCTTCCTTTCGATGGTGGTTTACCGCACCATAAAGCCCTCCCAGCTGCCGGGCATCCTGCGCGACGCCTGCGAAACGACGGCGATTATCATGTTCCTGATTGCGGCCTCGGCGGTCATGTCGTTTGTCATGTCCTTCACCGGCCTGCCGGGCGCCATCGGCAACGCGCTGATGAGCCTGACCAGCAACAAATATATCCTGCTGCTCATCATTAACGCGGTGTTCCTGGTGGTTGGTACGTTCATGGATATCACACCCGCCGTGTTGATTTTCGCCCCTATTTTCCTGCCGGTCGTGCAGGGCTTCGGCATGGACCCCATCCATTTCGGCATTATGATGATTATGAACCTCGGTATCGGCAATATCACCCCGCCGGTCGGCTCGGCGCTGTTCTCGGGCTGCTCGGTTGCGGGGATTGACATGGAGGATATGATAAAACCAATCCTCCCGTTCTATGCGGCAATCTTTATTTCGCTGCTGCTGGTGGCGTATGTGCCGTGGTTCTCAATGGTAATCCCGAATCTGGTCGGGTAACAAAGCGATAACCTCCCTTTTTTCCATAACTGCCGGATTGGGATGGAAATTCCCGTCCGGCACATTACAACAGAAAGGATGAACTTTTATGCAGTATTTCCCGGAAAACTACGGCGCAGCCGGTGACGGCGTTACCAACGACGCGCCCGCGATCCAGGCCGCAATTGACGCCTGCACGGCAGCGGACGGCGGGCAGGTCGTCTTGCAGGGCGGGAAAACCTACTATTCCAGCTCCCTTGTGATGAAATCAAACGTCGACCTGCATCTGGAGCAGGGGGCGCTGCTGAAAGCGCACAGTGACATTGCCACCTATTATCACCCGAACGGCGAAGAAGCCGGAAACGCGGCGGTTTCGGGCGCGTCCGCGGTGGATCGCCCGGTCACGCTCAAGCCCTCCTACGCGTTCATTTACGCCAAGGACGCGGACTGCTTTTCAATTACCGGCCAGGGCGCGATTGACGGCAATGTCTACGCGTTTATGAAGCGCGTCAGCCCGTATTATTTCAACGGCGACTTTTACCCGCGCCCTACCATGGTTTACGTCGAGCACTGCGACCATATCAGTTTCACCGGGGTGACCATGCAGAACTCTCCCTTCTGGACACTGCACCCGGCGGGCTGTGACGATGTGCTGATTCAGGGAATCCGGGTGCTGAACCCACTCGACTGCACCAACTCCGACGGCATCGACCCTGACCATTCCAGCAATGTGCGGATTATCGGCTGTCATGTCACCTGCGCGGACGACGCCATCTGCCTCAAAAGCTCGGCGGGGAACATGGAATACGGGCCGTGCAAAAACATCATCATTTCCGGCTGTACATTGACCTCGACCTCGGCGGCGCTGAAAATCGGTACGGAGGGTACGGGCGATTTTGAAAATGTGATTGTGGACAACTGTATTATTTCAGGAAGCAACCGGGGGATTTCCATTCAGGTGCGCGACGGGGGACACGCGAAAAATATTTCGTTCTCCAATATTATAATTGAGACACGGCGTTTTGCCGACTGCTGGTGGGGGACAGCCGAGCCGATTGTACTGACCACGCACAGCCGTCATGAAGGGATCCCCTCCGGCAAAATCTCCGATATCCGCTTTTTCAATATCACCTGTGACAGTGAAAACGGAGTCTTCCTTTCCGGCAGCGATGGGAACCATATTGAGGACGTGCTGTTTGAGCGGGTGCAGGTAACGCTCCGCGCAAAAAGCAAGTGGCCGCGCGGGCTTTATGACCTGCGTCCCGGCTTCGGACAGGGGATTGAGGAGATCAAAAGCCCCGGCTTCCTGCTTCGCCGTGCGGACGGCGTTACCCTGCGTGACTGCTGCGTCCGCTTCGATGGGGATGACCGCAGTGATTTTGCCCAGGCGGTCTGCGCGCGGGACTGCATTGATGTAAAATTGGAGAATTTCGCCGGGAAAGCCGCCCGGGAAGGGATTCCGGATATTGATATTAAGTAAATTCCGTCCCGTGATAAAAAAAGTGAGCCACATCCGTTACCGGGTGTGGCTCATTTTGCGCGCCTGCTGGCGCATAAGGATTTTTGCAGCGGGCTGAAACGGATCTTCCGCTGTGATTTGCTTTATCAATTTATTGTACAAGCGCTGGAGCCTGACCGGTAAATGATCATAATAAAGGGATTATCCCAAGAGCATGTCTCAGGATAATCCCTTTTTTGTTTTACCTGCTGCGGGACGCATTGGATCTGTTCGGAAACCAGGATGCCCTAATCGTTTTCAAACAGGTCAATTATTCCAGCCCCGCGTTTTTGAGCAGCTGCGCCGCCTCCGCGCGGGTCGTAAGGCCTGCCGGATCGAGACGGTTCCCGTCTTTGCCGCTCATGATACCGCTTCCCACGGCCCAGCGCAGGGCGTCCCATGCGGAGGCGCTCACGCTGCCGGAATCGGCAAAGGAAAGCTCCGCCGCCGCCTTTGGGCTGCCTGCGTAACGCCACAGCATTACCGCGATTTCCTCGCGCGACAGGCTGCCGTTTGGCCGGAACTGCCCGTCGCTGCCGCCCTCCGCAATCCCAGCGGAGACCGCCCACGCAATCGCATCCGCATGCCATTCACCCGCCAGGACGTCCGCAAACGCCGCTGTCTGTACCGCCTGCGGCCGTCCCGCGCACTGGTAAAGGATTTGTACCAGCATCGCCCGGGAAAGCGGCGCGTCCGGTGAGAAGCCCGCGCCCGTGCCGCGCATCATGCCCTTTTCCAGCACATAGTCAATCGCCTCATGATACCACTGCCCCTCGTCAAGGTCGCTGAACGCGCGCAGCGGGCAAGCCGTATGGCTTTCCTGATTCTCCTGGAATATCCCGCTGACTGTAACCCCGCTTGCGGGCATGGTAAAGGTATACCGTCCCTCGCTGCCGCTCGTGCGGACGGGGTTCCCGCGGCTGTCCGTCACCGTAATGCCGTCCAGCGTATAGCCGCCGTCCGGCTCTGCTGTCACCCGAATTGCCGTGCCCGCAGACGCCCGCTTGTGATCGGCTTCCACTTCGCCGCCCGCTTTTTCCGCAATCCGAATTGGATACGTTTCTGTTTCGTTCCTGGAACCGCCAAACGTCCACTTGGCATGGCTTGCGCCGGAGGAATTCGGGATTCCGCCGTTCGGTTTATCGTCGCCGCCCGGTTTGTCGTCCCCGCCTGGTTTATCGTCCCCGCCTGGTTTGTCGTCCCCGCCTGGTTTGTCGTCCCCGCCTGGTTTGTCGTCCCCGCCTGGTTTATCGTCGCCGCCCTGCTGATACGCGGGAATCTTCATTTGAAGAAGGTTGCTTTTTGTCCCTTCCGCCGTCACCGCCTGAATGTAGATTACCTGTTCTTCTTCATCAAGGCCGCTCAGCAAAATTTGATTTTCCCCGCTGACACAGCTGTATCCCGTGCCGTCCGTCAAGTCCGCGGGGGCTTCCTCCCCTTTCGCGCACACGGCGTAATAATAGGTTCCCGCCGCGCTGCTTGAGAATCCTACCTCAGCGGCAGCGGCACTGCTGCGCACCGCTTCGCCTGCCGTTAGCTGAATGGCAGGCTTTTCCGGCTCATCCGTGTCATCATATGCCGGTATCATAATTTTAAGAATTCCGCTTTTCTTGCCGGTATCGTTATTGATTGCCTGGATATACAGCCATTTTTCACCTGCGGACAAATGATTCAGCTCTATCTGGTTTTCATCCGCTTTACAGCCGACAGATGTCCCGGACAAAATGGAATCCGAATCCGGCTCCGGCGCGTCCGGTTCCGTTACAAGATAATGGTACGTACCTGCCTTTGTGCTGCTGAAAACGGCCACAGCAGAGGTATCACTGCTGCGCTGCTTCCCGATCTCCGCCAATACCGGCGCACTGCTCGGGCCTCGCAAAACCAAACTCTCTACCGGCTCTTCATTTTCATCCAGAACGGTATACACTTTTACCCCAGTATCCATGTGCTCATACTCACCAATGTGATACTGCAAAGGCAGAAGGCCTTTCATAAATTCATAAAACGTTTTCCGGTATTCTTCAGTTTGTTCAGTCGTGTATCCATCACGTGCCACTATTGCGGGGCTCCCATGCCCATCAAGCTCCAACACGGCATCCTCTCCCAGCTCCAACTCAGAATGCGGGGACAAGGTACGGTGCATTACGATAGATACGCCTTGGCCGAGTATCAGATGATCCACAGACTGTTGGTACTCACTTTCGGTAACCGTCAGGCGTCCCCCGTCTGTGACTATCAGAAGTCCATCTTCATTCCCTGAACCGCCTGTACTGATGCTGCCTGTGACTGTTACATCGGCGCCACCTTTTAAGGTTACAGAATCCCCATTATTGCCGGTCATGATGTCACCGTTAATCTTCAAAGGCGCATTGCCTGTAAAAATCAGTTCCTGTCTGCCCGTAGAACCAGTAAAAAAGACATTTCCTGTTATTACAGTTGAGGCAGTTGTGGTAATTGTCACAGTATGGTCAGCCGGAAATTCTAATCCGTCCGCAATTGGTGTTCCGTCCAAAGTGACCGCAATATCCCGGCTGTCCCCATCGCCCGGTATCTTGATTGCCAGCGTGACTGGCATCATCTGCCCCGCCAGCAGTGCAAACATCGCGCAAAGGCTTATCAACCGTTTCCTCATTTTGAATATCCTCCTTATCGGTGCGCAGCCGCACAGTTACCCATTCGCCGCCGCAGCCTGAATCCGAATTCCCAAGCCTTCACCGGTCGTTCTTTTTATTATACCATACATGCGTCCCTTTTGCAATAGCTCACAGCCATTATTCCAATTTTTTAAGATCCATTAATGACAATCGTCCTGAAAAACACCCCTATCCCGCACAAAACACAAAAAAGGGATTGTCCCAAGAGCACGCCTCAGGATAATCCCTTTTATATTTTATTATGAGCAAGCTAAGGAACGGTGAATCAATAAATTGTGACAAGCGCGCCGCAGATTCTTTCGCCTGTCAAGAAAACGCAGCGCAGTATGGCGGAAAAAGCTGCAAGCGATTGCCGCAAGTTATTTTTGAACGGTTCCTAAGCCTTAGACAAGCTCAATAATCGCCATTTCCGCGCAGTCGCCGCGGCGCGGGCCGGTTTTGATGATGCGGGTATAGCCGCCGTTACGCTCGGAATATCTGGGCGCGATATCAGAGAACAGCTTTGCGACAACCGCTTCGCTTGTCACGAACGCCATTGCCTGGCGGCGGGACGCCAAGGTGTTCTTTTTGCCCAGCGTAATCATTTTCTCGGTCAGGGGAGCTACTTCCTTTGCGCGGGCAACAGTGGTTTCAATCTTGCCGTTTTCCAGCAGGAAGGTTACCATTGCGCGGAGCATTGCCCTTCTGTGATCGCTCGCTCTGCCGAGCTTCCGGTTCTTTGCCATGATTTCTTACCTCCATTGATAAGACTAAAAAAGATACGGCGGCGCGGCAAAACACCGCCGCACTTCGTGCTTGTTGATTTTTGTCGGACGCATCCCCGTAACCCGGCAGAAGCGCCCCAAGGGGACAAAGCCCCATATATTCAGAAGCGTCAGTCCTCGCTTTTCGCAAGCTCGAGTCCCATCGCTTCCAGCTTGCCGATGACCTCCTCAAGCGACTTGCGCCCGAGGTTGCGCACCTTCATCATGTCCTCCTCAGAGGTGTTGATGAGATCCTCTACCGTGTTGATGCCGGCACGCTTGAGGCAGTTGAACGAACGCACCGAGAAATCAAGCTCCTCGATGGTCATTTCAAGCACCTTATCATGCTGCGCCTCGGCCTTCTCGACAACCAGGGACTTGGAGCCGATTTCCTCAGACAGGTCCACAAACAGGTCGAGATGGTCGCGCAGGATTTTCGCGCCCAGCGACACCGCGTCACGTGCCGAAATGGTCCGGTCGGTCCAGACCTCAAGCGTAAGCTTGTCATAGTCGGTCATATTGCCGACACGGGTATTTTCCACCGTATAATTGACCTTGTAAACCGGCGTATAGATCGAGTCAACCGGAATCACGCCGATGGCAGTCTGATACTGCTTGTTGCGCTCCGCCGGAACGTAGCCGCGGCCGGAGGACAGGGTGATCTCCATACTCAGCCGCGCGTCGCTCATCAGCGTTGCGATATGCAGGTCGGGGTTCAGGATTTCGACCTCCGCGTCAGCGTGGATATCCCCGGCCTTTACTTCGCCTTCGCCGTTTGCCTCAATGTAAACGGTTTTCGGGCCGTCGCAGTGGAGCCTGGCAACAATACCTTTGATATTCAGGACGATTTCGGTCACGTCCTCTTTCACCCCAGGGATGGTGGAGAACTCATGCTGCACCCCGGCGATCTTGATGCTGCTGGCCGCCGTACCCGGCAGGCTCGACAACAGAATGCGGCGCAGGGAGTTGCCCAGCGTCGTACCATAACCCCGTTCCAGCGGCTCTACGACCAACCGGCCATAGCCGCCGTCCTCAGACAGGTGCTCACAATCAATACGCGGCTTTTCGATTTCGATCATTAAGATACCCTCCTTTACATTCGGCCAAAACTGATAGGAAATACGGGCGCAAACCTCCAGGGAAGCTGCGCCCATAAACGAGGGTGCTGCTTACTTGGAATAAAATTCGACGATCATATGCTCGGCGACGTCATAGTCGATATCGTCACGGGCAGGCATCGCAACAATGCGGCCCTCAAAGGACTCGGCGGCCTTGTCGATCCACTTAGGCATGGGCTTCTTGCCGTTCTGCTCGAGAAGCTCCTTGAACTTCGCGCTGGAGCGGCTCTTTTCGCAAATCGCGACGGCGTCGTTCATCTTGACCTGATAGGACGGGATGTTAACGCGCTTGCCGTTTACGGTGAAGTGGCCATGGTTGACGAGCTGACGGGCCTCGCGGCGGGTGTTTGCAAAGCCAAGGCGGAAAACAACGTTATCCAGGCGGCGCTCCAGCTCCTGAAGCATGACCTCACCGGTCTTGCCTCCGGACTTGGAAGCCTTCTCGTAATACTTGCGCATCGGCTTCTCAAGCACGCCATAGATGAACTTTACCTTCTGCTTTTCATTGAGCTGCATGCCGTACTCGGACTGCTTGCGGCGGCTCTGTTTGGGGTTTCTCTTGGTCTCCTTGGAGTAGCCAAGCACTGCGGGGGATAAGCCCAGGGTCTTGCATCTCTTCAGAATGGGCTGCATATTCTTAGCCATGTTCGGTTTCCTCCTCGATTAGACTCTTCTTCTTTTGGGCGGACGGCAGCCGTTGTGCGGGATCGGGGTAACATCCTTAATCATATTTACCTCGAGGCCAGCCGCCTGAAGCGCACGGATGGCAGCCTCACGGCCGGAGCCGGGACCCTTTACATAAACCTCAACGGTCTTGAGACCATGCTCCATCGCGGCCTTTGCCGCCGTCTCAGCCGCAGTCTGCGCCGCGAACGGGGTAGACTTCCGGGATCCGCGGAAACCCATCTCACCGGCGGACGCCCAGCTGATTGCATTGCCGTGCAGGTCGGTGATGGTGACGATGGTGTTATTGAACGAGGAGCGGATATGCGCTGCGCCCTTCTCAATGTTCTTGCGCTCGCGCCGCTTGGTGCGGACGGCTGCGCCCTTCTTCTGAACCTTAGCCATTGTTTCCCCTCCTTACTTCTTCTTGTTCGCAATGGTCTTCTTCGGGCCCTTGCGGGTACGCGCGTTGGTCTTGGTGCGCTGCCCACGGACGGGCAGGCCGCGGCGGTGGCGCAGGCCACGGTAGCAGCCGATTTCAACCAGGCGCTTGATATTCAGACCGATTTCGCGGCGCAGGTCGCCTTCTACGGTGTAGCCGTGCTCAATCGCTTCACGGAGCTTGGCAGCTTCTTCTTCGGTCAGGTTCTTGACGCGGGTATCGGGATTGATCCCGGTCTTAGCCAAAATTTCATTCGACAGCTTCCGGCCGATGCCGTAGATATAGGTCAGGCCAATCTCTACGCGCTTTTCACGGGGAAGGTCAACACCGGCAATACGTGCCATAGTTTGATAATACCTCCAAGTATTTATCCTGAGGCGTGTTGGCGAAACCAGTATAAGGGCCGCCTCCGCCCTTGCAGCGCCACCCGGGAGGGTGTGCTTGTCGGTTTCGTTTCTATATACGGTGACACCGTAGCGGCAAGCGCTATGGAGCCAATGAACCACAATTGTGGAACGCAAAGCGGGACATTCCGGGCGAAGCCCCTCGCCCCCGCGCCGCAGCGCGCATCCAATTCGCCGCCTTGCGGCGGAACAGAGTGCCGCGCCAAGCGCGGCGCGCAGGCCGGGCTGACGTGCGGCCAAAAACCGCATCGTCAGAAGCCCCTCGACCAAAATCCGCAGATTTTGGTCGAAATGCAAGCGCGTCAGGCGCGAAGCGTCATCCCTGTTTCTGCTTGTGCTTCGGGTTCTGGCAAATGACCATCACGCGGCCCTTGCGGCGGATGATCTTGCACTTTTCACAAATCGGCTTTACAGACGGTTTTACCTTCATGGTATCTTACCTCCATCAAAAATTTTGGTGGACAACGGCCCCCAGGCCACAGGGAGCCTCCGCCCGCTCAGAGGCCGCAGTCCGAAACGGACTTTGCACAGCCCCCTAAGCTCACTTGGAACGCCAAGTGATACGGCCGCGGGTCAGGTCGTAAGGCGACATCTGTACGGTGACCTTGTCGCCGGGTAAAATGCGGATAAAATTCATGCGGAGCTTTCCGGAAATATGCGCGAGGATTTTATGCCCATTCGGCAGCTCCACATTGAACATTGCGTTCGGCAGCGCCTCTATGACGGTACCTTCCAGCTCAATTACATCATCTTTCGCCATGGTATGTTACTCTCCTCGTTCCTCAGAGTCGATGTTCTCCGCGTACAGCGCGAGCGCCCTGCGGACGTCGTTGTTGGACAGCCGCCCGGTCGAGCGGAGCTTGTCACGCGTCCAGTCGTCGCACGGTGCACGGTATTCGGTGTGCCTGCGTTTTTTACGTTTGGGGCGCTCAAAACGGCGGTGCTTGCCGTTCGCCAGGAAAAGGGATTCCCCTTCCGTCCCGACCACCAGCATGGGCATGCCGCTGTCGCGCCCGCAGAGCGGAACCACGATGTCCGAAACCTGTACCGCCTTCATCAAAGGACCTCGCCGTCAATGCTGGTCAGGATTTCGGGTTCGCCGTCGGTGACCGCGATCGTGTTCTCGTAGTGCGCGCTCAGCTTGCCGTCCCGTGTTTTCACGGTCCAGCCGTCCGGAAGGATCCGGACATCGTACACACCCTGGTTTACCATCGGCTCGATGGCGAGGGTCATCCCCTTGTGCAGCCGAAGCCCATGCCCGGGCTTGCCGAAGTTCGGCACCTCGGGCGACTCGTGAAGCTCGACGCCAACGCCGTGACCGACGAACTTGCGCACAACCGAAAAGCCGTGCTCCTCACAATAAACCTGTACTGCATGGGAAATGTCGCTGACGCGGTTGCCCTCATGGGCAAACCGGATGCCCTCATAGAAGCTCTGCCTGGTCACCTCGATCAGCCGCCGTGCCTCGTCGGACACCTGTCCGCAGGGTACCGTGCATGCGCAGTCGCCATGGAAGCCGCCGATAAACGCCCCCACGTCGATTTTGACGATATCGCCTTCCTTGAGCACCCGACTGCCCGGGATACCGTGGATGACTTCATCATTGACCGAGATGCAGGCCGAACCCGGGAAGCCGCCGTAGCCGAGGAAGGACGGCTTTGCGCCGAAGCCTTCAATCGTGCGCCGGACAACCCGGTCAATCTCGCCTGTCGTCACGCCCGGGCGGACGGCTTCCGCGGCCGCTTTCCGCGCGATGGCGGTAATGCGGCCCGCGGTGCGCATCTGCTCAAGCTCACCTGTGGATTTTACACGGATCATACCTCGATTCCCAGCGCCTCCGCCGCGAACTTCACGGTACTGTCGATCCCCTTGGTGCCGTCAATGGATTTGAGCTTGCCCTGGCTGCCGTAGTAGCCAATCAGCGGCTCGGTGGTCTCATGGTAGGTTTTCAGGCGGGCCTGTACCACTTCTGGCTTGTCGTCCGCGCGGATGACAAGCGGGTCGCCGCAGGCATCGCACACGCCCTCCGCCTTGGGCGGGAAGTTTTCGATATGGTAGGTCGCGCCGCACTTCAGGCAGACACGCCTGCCGCTCATCCGTTTGGTAATCACCCCATCCGGGACCTCCAGGCTGAGCGCGCAGTCGATAGACGCGATTTTATCCAGCGCCTCCGCCTGCGGAATGGTGCGCGGGAAACCATCGAGGATGTAGCCGTTTGCGCAGTCGGGCTGCGCAATGCGGTCGGCCAGCAGGTCAATCACCAGCTGGTCGGGCACCAGCTTGCCCTCATCCATGAACGCCTTTGCCTGTTTGCCAAGCTCGGTACCGTTCTTGATAGCCTCTCGGAGGATATTGCCGGTGGACACCGACGGGACGCCCATTTTTTCAACCAGGGTTGCCGCCAGCGTGCCTTTGCCTGCGCCGGGAGCGCCGAGCAGAATCAGATTCATGAAATCTCTCCTTCACGCTTACCATTATATAGTGTTTGGAACAAAAAAGCTGTCGATTGCGCAAGGGGATGCCGCCGGGCTTGGCCCCCGCCCGCAGGCAGGGACCGGAGCCGCACAAAAGCTTACTCAAGGAAGCCCTTGTGATGGCGCATCATGAGCTGGGCCTCAACGGCCTGCATCGTCTCAAGCGCAACACCGACCACGATGATCACCGACGTGCCGCCGACGGCGACATTGCGCAGGTTTGTGGAAAACGCGCCGACAATCAGCGGGACAATCGCAACCACGCCCAGGAAGAACGCGCCAACCAGCACGACCTTCGCCAGCGCCTTGGTGATGAAATCCGCCGTCGGCTTGCCGGGACGGAAACCGGGGATGAAACCGCCGTTCTTCTGGAGATTATTGGCAATTTCTACCGGATTAAACTGAATCGATGCATAAAAATACGAGAAACCGACGATCAGCAGCGCGTACAGCACGATATAGAACGGGCTGGTCTGTGCAAACATGCTGAATACCGCACTCGCCAGCGGCCCGCGCTCGGCAGGCCAGAACATCTCGACCGTAGCCGGGATAGACAGGATAGACGAGGTGAAGATAATCGGCATAACGCCGGTCGCGTTGACCTTAATCGGCAGATGGGTGGACTGGCCACCGTAAACCTTCCGGCCAACCACACGCTTCGCGTACTGGATCGGGATACGGCGCTCGGCGTTCTGCATATAAACGATAAAGGTCAGAATAAACAGGCCGACCAGGATCATGACCACCGCCTCGACGATGCTGCGGACATTGCCGCCCGCAATCATGTTCCAGAAAGTCTGGATCAGCTGCGGCCCGCGCGAGATAATCCCCGCGAACAGGATAATCGAGATGCCGTTGCCGATGCCGTGCTCGGTGATGTGCTCACCCAGCCACATGACAACCGCCGAGCCTGCCATAAAGGTCAGAATCAGCGTGGCGACCGCCAGCCAATGGGTTGTGGACAGCAGGTTATAGTTGCGCAGCATGACATAGTAGGAAAAGCCCTGGATCAGGCCGATAACAACCGTCAGATAGCGTGTCCACGATGCAATCTTGCGGCGTCCCTCCTCGCCTTCCTTCGCGACGGCTTCGAGGGCCGGGATCGCGACGGTCAGCAGCTGCAAAATGATGGATGCGTTGATATACGGGCTGATCGACATCGCGAACAGGGTCGCGTTCGACAGGCCGCCGCCTGTGAAGATGTTCAGGTAGCTCAGCGCGGAACCCGTTTCCGAAAGCTGCGCGAACAGCTCGCTGAGCGCGTTGGTATCAATGAACGGGACCGGGATGTTCGCGCCGATGCGGAACACCAGCAAAATCATCGCGGTATACAGGATCTTTTTGCGCAGGTCCTGTACCTTCCAGGCATTTCTCAGGGTTTCTAACACGCTTAGATCACCTCAGCCTTTCCGCCCGCTGCTTCGATCTTCTCCTTGGCAGAAGCGGAGAAAGCAGCCGCTTTGACGGTCAGCTTCTTGGTGATGTCGCCATTGCCCAGAATCTTGATGCCATCCTTCTCACGGGAGACAACGCCGGATTCGAGCAGCAGCTCGGTGGTGACTTCGGTGCCGTCCTCAAAACGGTTGAGGGCGGAAACATTGACCGGTGCGTAGGTCGTGCCGAAAATATTCTTAAAGCCGCGCTTCGGCAGGCGGCGCGCAAGCGGCATCTGGCCGCCTTCAAAGCCCGCGCGGACACCGCCGCCGGAACGGGCCCACTGGCCCTTGTGACCGCGGCCGGCGGTTTTGCCGTTGCCGGAGCCAGCGCCGCGACCCTTGCGGTACGGCTTCCTTGCAGAGCCATCGGCGGGCTGCAAATCATGAAGCTTCATGGTCGTTACGCCTCCTCTACTACTTCAAGCAGGTAACCAATCTTGGCGATTTTGCCGCGGGTGCAGGCATTATCGGGCTGGATGGTTACGTCGTTGATCTTCTTCAAACCCAGAGCGTGGGCGGTAGCGATGTGCTTTTCGAGACGGCCCGCCAGGCTCTTTTTCAGGGTAATTTTCATGTTCGCCATTGTCATTACCCTCCTTACAGTTCGCTTACGTCTTTACCGCGCACGGCAGCGACCTGCGCCGCGTCACGCATGGACTTGAGGCCCTCGATCGTCGCGATTACGACGTTCTGCGGGTTGTTGGAGCGCAGGCACTTGGTACGGATGTCCTTGATGCCCGCCATTTCGACCACGGCACGGACCGCGCCGCCGGCGATCACGCCGGTACCGGGAGCAGCAGGCTTCAGGAGCACGCGCCCCGCACCGAACTCACCGATGACCTCATGAGGGATGGTGCTGCCCTTGGTGGTGACTTTAATCAGGTTTTTCTTTGCCGCGTCGATGCCCTTGCGGATCGCGTCCGGGACTTCAGCAGCCTTGCCGAGGCCGTAGCCCACGGTGCCCTTGCCGTCGCCGACAACGATGAGCGCCGAGAACTTCATGACGCGGCCGCCCTTGACGGTCTTGGATACGCGGTTGAGCGCAACAACGGTTTCTTTGAACTCGTCCTCGCGCTTGTCATTTCGATCAAACTTAGCCATGTTGAACCTCCTCCCGGCTTAAAACTGCAGGCCGCCCTCGCGGGCGCCCTCCGCGAGTTCCTTGACCCGCCCGTGGTACAGATAGCCGCCGCGGTCAAACACGACGTTCTCAATGCCCTTGGCCTTGCAGCGCTCTGCAATCACCTGGCCGATCTTCTTGGCGGCGTCCTTGTTGCCGCCGTACCCGGCGAAGTCCTTCTCTACAGTCGAAGCGGAAGCGATGGTCACGCCGTTGACATCGTCAATGACCTGCGCGTAGATGTTCTTCGAGCTTCTGAACACATCGAGGCGCGGACGCTCGGGCGTGCCGCTGACCTTGCTGCGTACCCTCTTATGGCGCTTCAGGCGCGCCTTATTGGAATCTTTCTTAGCAACCATTTAAGCACACTCCCCTTTCTTACTTCTTCTTGCTGCCGGTCTTGCCTTCCTTGCGGCGGATATGCTCGTCGGCGTACTTGATGCCCTTGCCCTTGTAGGGTTCCGGCGGACGCTTCTCGCGGATTTCCGCTGCAAACTGGCCAACCTGCTGCTTATCGGGACCGGAAATGATGATCTTGTTTGCGGAGGGGCACTCAATGGTGATGCCATCGACCTCGGAAACAACGACCTGATGGGAGTAGCCCAGGTTCATAACCAGATCCTTACCGGTTTTCTGCACGCGGTAACCAACACCATTAACCTCAAGCTCTTTCTTAAAGCCATCGGTTACGCCGACCACCATATTATGGATGAGACTGCGGGTGAGTCCGTGCAGGGCGCGGTTCTGTTTCTCGTCGTTGGGGCGGGTGACAAGGATTTCATTGCCCTCGACGGTAACGGTCATATTGGGGTGTACGGTGCGCTTAAGCTCCACCTTGGGGCCCTTCACGGAAACCTCGCTGCCGCTTACGGTAACGGTGACGCCGACAGGGATGGCGATGGGCATTCTGCCAATTCTCGACATAGTGAATTCCCTCCTTACCAGACGAACGCGAGGACTTCACCGCCGACGTTCAGCTCGCGAGCCTTCTTGTCGGTCATGACGCCCTTTGAGGTGGATACGATGGCGACGCCGAGTCCGCGCAGCACCTTGGGCAGCTCCTGCGCGCCCGCGTAAACGCGGAGACCGGGCTTGGAAACGCGCTTGAGGCCGGTAATGGCCTTCTGGCGGTTCTGGCCGTACTTGAGGGTGACGCGGATGATACCCTGCGTGCCGTCGTCGATGATCTGAAACGCTTTGATGTAGCCCTCGTCGAGCAGAATCTGCGCGATGGACTTTTTCATCTTGCTGGCCGGGACGTCCACGCTCTCATGGCGTGCAGAACCGGCGTTGCGGATACGGGTGAGCATATCCGCGATGGGATCAGTGATCTGCATTTACTTTTGCTCCTCTCGAAGTTAGGAGGCCGTTCAGGCAATCGTCCCGCCGATTATCCTGCGTTCCCCCCACTTTTCAAATTTCCCCCACCGCAGCCTTTCCACAGTGGGTGCCTGGGGAATCGGTCATGTCATGCCCTCCGCAGGCGGCGCCAAGAGGGCGCTGCCCCTTGGAACCCCGCGCCTTCGCGGCGAGCGCCAGAGGCCCTGCCTCTGGACTCCGCTGGGGCGTAAGCCCCAGACCCCGAGATGCTCCGCATCTCACTTCCGCTTCGGCGGGGACGGGGGATTTCCCCCTGCGTCATCCGCGCGCGGCGCTTTGACATTTCCGAAGGATATAACGAATTGTTGGTCCAAAGTCCCACTCAGGCCAACAATTTATTATAGCATGATTTTAGTGCGTTTTACAAGGGTCATTTTGCCGTATTTTCGCTCCCAAACGGGGGTTTAACCGTCGCTTTTAGCTAATTGCTGCCGGATATCCTGCCTAGACCGGCAAAAAACCGCTGGCAAAACGACGCCAGCGGTTTCCCGCCGGACGTTCATGCGGTGGCCGCACTGCCCCGCAGCACCGGCGGCAAGCAGTCAAAAACCAGCGATAGCCGTATAAGCGGGCTTCCGCCGCGAAGCAAGCGAAACGCGGAACGAAGTTCCGCGAAACCCGCGCGATGCCGCGGCAGCGGCGAGTCCGTAACCCCCGCGCCGCAACGCGCATCCAATCCGCTGCCCTGCGGCGGTAAAATCCGGCAATCGCATTGTCGGATTTTACACCTTAGCCGGAGCGGAGTGTACCGCCGCCGCGCGGCGGTGCATGGAGCGCAGCCCGCACGTCGGCGGAGCCCCCTTCGATGAAAATCCGCAGGTTTTCATCGAGCGGAAGGTGTCGTTACCACGACGCCTTCCGCACGCCCGGGATCTGGCCCTTATAAGCCAGCTCGCGGAAGCAGATACGGCAAATGCCGTAGTTGCGCAGGTATGCGTGCGGACGGCCGCAAATCTTGCAGCGGTTATAATGCCGGGACGAGAACTTCGGAGTCTTCTGCTGCTTGAGTACCATTGCCTTCTTCGCCATGTGAATCCTCCTCCTTACTTCGCGAACGGAGCGCCCAGCAGGCTGAGCAACTCGCGCGCTTCTTCGTCGGCCTTCGCGGTCGTGCAGATAACCACGTCCATGCCGCGTACCTTGTCAATCTGGTCATACGAGATTTCCGGGAAAATCAGCTGTTCCTTCAGGCCCAGCGCATAGTTGCCGCGCCCGTCGAACGCGTCCGCGCTGATGCCGCGGAAGTCGCGCACACGCGGCAGCGCCACGTTAAACAGACGGTCCAGGAATTCCCACATACGATCCCCGCGCAGCGTGACCTTGACGCCAACCGGCATGCCCTCGCGCAGCTTGAAGTTCGCAACCGACTTCTTCGCGTTCGTAACCACCGGCTTCTGGCCCGTAATCGCTGTAATATCACGCACAACAGCCTCGAATACCTTCGAGTTGCCGTACGCTTCCTTGCCGCAGCCCACGTTTACGACAATCTTGTCGAGCTTCGGGATCTGCATGACGCTCTTGTACTCGAATTTCTTCATCAGGGCGGGTGCAATCTCTGCGGTGTATTTATCCTTCAAATTAGGCATAGCTTCCGTTTCCCTCCCTTACAGTGTCTCGCCGCAGTGCTTGCAGACTACGGCCTTTTTGCCGTCCGCCAGCAGCTTGTGCGCCGGACGCGTCGGCTTGTCGCACTTCGGGCATACGCGCATCACCTTGCACGCGCGCAACGCGCCCTCGCGCTTCACAATGCCGCCGGTCTCACCCTGGCGGCGCGGCTTTACATGGCAGGTGAGCATGTTGACGCCTTCCAGCACAACCATGCCCTTCTTTACGTTCACGGAAAGGACCTTGCCGCGCTTGCCCTTTTCCTTGCCAGAAAGGACGACTGCGGTGTCGCCCGTCTTTACATGCAGTGTGTTCATTGTTCCGCGGCCCTCCTTACAGTACTTCCGGCGCGAGCGACAGGATCTTCATGTAGTCCTTGTCGCGCAGCTCGCGCGCTACAGGCCCAAAGATACGGGTGCCCCTCGGGTTCTTATCCTCACGGATGATAACCGCCGCGTTCTCGTCAAAGCGGATATAGCTGCCGTCCGCGCGGCGCAGGCCCTTCACAGAACGGACGATAACCGCCTTCACAACGTCGCCCTTCTTGACGCCGCCGCCCGGCGTCGCCTTGCGCACCGAGCAGACGATAACGTCGCCGATATTGCCGTAACGGCGGGTAGAGCCACCGAGCACGCGGATGCACTTCAGCTCCTTCGCGCCGCTGTTGTCAGCCGCGCGCAGAAAAGTTTCCTGCTGGATCATGTGCTCTCCTCCTTACTTCGCCTTCTCGATGATCTCGACCAGGCGCCACCGCTTATCCTTGGACAGCGGGCGGGTCTCCATCACCTTCACCTTGTCGCCGGTCCTGCACTCGTTGTTCTCGTCGTGCGCCTTCAGCTTATAGGTGCGTTTGATTACCTTCTTATACAGAGGATGCTGTACGCTGTCCTCAATCGCAACGACAATGGTCTTGTCCATCTTATCGGAAACGACCTTGCCGGTCCTGGTTTTGCGTAACGCTCTCTCGCTCAACTTCGCTTACCTCCCTTACTTTGCCGCAAGCTGAAGCTCGCGGAGAACGGTGTTGACACGCGCGATGTCGCGCTTGACCTCAGAAATCTTGTTGACGTTTTCCAGCTTGTTGGTCGCATGCTGAAGCCGCAGGTTAAAGAGGTCCTTCTTCAGCTCGCCGAGCTTGGTCGTCAGCTCTTCCGCCGACAGCTCTCTAATCTCTTTTGCCTTCATCATCCTTCACCACCAATCTTGGTTTCACGGGTCACAAACTTGGTCTTGACCGGCAGCTTATGGCTGGCCAGACGCAGCGCCTCACGGGCAATTTCTTCCGATACGCCCGCAATTTCAAACAGCACGCGGCCCGGCTTGACGACGGCTACCCAATACTCCGGGGAACCTTTACCGGAACCCATTCGGGTTTCGGCAGGCTTCTGCGTAACCGGCTTGTCGGGGAAAATCTTGATCCATACCTGGCCGCCGCGCTTGATATAACGCGTCATAGCGATACGGGCCGCCTCAATCTGGTTCGAGGTGATCCATGCCGGCTCGGTCGCCGCAATACCGTAATCACCATAGGCGACGAAGTTGCCGCGGGTGGCCTTGCCCTTCAGGCGGCCTCTGTGCACGCGGCGGTATTTAACTCTCTTGGGGAGCAGCATTAGCGGTTGCCTCCTTCCTGCTGACGGGGCGCGCGGCGCTCACCGCGGTCACCCCTGCGGCGGCGGTCGCCGTCACGGCGGTCGCGACGGTCGCGGCGCTCAAACGCCGGCTTCGGCGCTTCGATCGAACGGCCCAGGCGCGGACCGCCGGTCAGCACCTCGCCCTTGTAAATCCATACCTTACAGCCGATGCGGCCATAGGTGGTGTTCGCCTCCGCGAAGCCGTAATCGATATCGGCACGCAGGGTCTGCAGCGGGATGGTGCCCTCATGATAATGCTCGGTACGCGCGATTTCCGCGCCGCCCAGACGGCCCGAGCAGCAGGTCTTGATGCCCTTCGCGCCCATGCGCATCGCGCGGCCCATCGACTGCTTCATCGCGCGGCGGAAGGAAATACGCTTCTCCAGCTGCGCGGCAATGTTCTCCGCAACCAGCTGCGCGTTGGTGTCGGGGTTCTTGATTTCGATGATGTTGATCTTGACCGGCTTGCCGATGCGCTTGGCAACGTCCGCCTGGAGCTTTTCAATCTCCGCGCCGCCCTTGCCGATCACGATGCCCGGACGCGCGCACTGGATAAAGATCCGCACTTCCTTGTTCGTCCGCTCGATCTCAATTGCCGGTACGCCCGCAGCGTACAGCAGCTTCTTGAGGTAGTCGCGGATCTGATGGTCTTCCACGAGGAGGTCGCCGAACTCATTATCCTTCGCGAACCAACGGGAATCCCAATTCTTAATAACGCCCACACGAAGCCCGTGCGGATTAACCTTCTGGCCCATTGTTTACCCTCCTCTTACTCTTTCTCTGCCAGCACGACGGTCACGTGCGAGGTACGCTTCAGGATGCGGAACGCACGGCCCTGCGCGCGCGGCATCACGCGCTTCATCACGGGGCCAGGCGCTACGTGCGCTTCCTTGACGTACAGCTCTTCGCCGTCCATGTTGAAGTTGTTCTCAGCGTTTGCCATCGCGCTTTTCAGCAGCTTGGACATCACCTCAGAGGCGGCCTTCGGGGTATTCTCGACGATTGCCATGGCCGTATACGCGTCCTTGCCGCGGATCAGGTCGCACAGCAGCTTCATCTTGCGGGGGGTCATGCGGACGTTCCTTACGATCGCTTTTGCTTCCATGTTACTTTACCTCCCCCTTACTTGCCGTTGTTGGAGGTCTTGCTGCCCGCATGCCCTCTGTAGGTGCGGGTCGGCGCAAACTCACCCAGCTTATGGCCGACCATATCCTCGGTCACATAGACCGGGACATGCTTGCGGCCGTCGTGTACGGCAATGGTATGCCCGACGAACTCGGGGAAAATCGTAGAGGCGCGGGACCAGGTCTTAACAACCTTCTTCTCGCCGCTCTCGTTCATAGCGGTCACCCTTTTGTAAAGCTCAGGAGCCACAAAGGGGCCTTTCTTAACGCTTCTGCCCATGTTTCCTGTCTCCTTTCCTTACTTACCGTTACGCCGCCGCACAATCTGCTTGTCGGTGCGGCTCTTCTTCTTACGGGTCTTGTAACCCATCGCGGGCTTGCCCCACGGGGTAACCGGGGACGGGCGCCCGATCGGGCTCTTGCCTTCGCCGCCGCCGTGCGGGTGGTCGCAGGGGTTCATAACCGAGCCGCGGACGGTCGGGCGGATCCCCATGTGGCGGGTACGGCCGGCCTTGCCGAGCTGGACATTGGAATGATCCTGGTTGCCAACCTGGCCAATGGTCGCCTTGCATTCCAGGCGGATATAACGCACCTCGCCGGAGGGCAGGCGGACCTGCGCGCGGCCGTTCTCCTTCGCCATCAGCTGCGCTGCCACGCCCGCCGAGCGGACCAGCTGCGCACCCTTGCCGGGATACAGCTCGATGTTGTGGATGACGGTACCGACCGGGATGTTCGCGATCGGCAGGCAGTTGCCGGGCTTGATATCGGCATCCGGGCCGGATACGACCAGATAGCCGATTTTGAGGCCTTCGGGCGCGAGGATGTAGCTCTTCGTGCCGTCCTCATATTCGATCAGCGCGATGTTTGCCGAGCGGTTCGGATCGTACTCGATGGTCTTGACGGTCGCGTTGCCGGCCTTCTGGCGCTTAAAGTCAATAATGCGGTATTTCTGCTTGTTGCCGCCGCCATGGTGGCGGACAGTGATGCGGCCGTAGCTGTTGCGCCCGGCGTGCTTTTTCAGCTTTTCGAGAAGGCTCTTCTCGGGCTTCACCTTGGACAGCCCTGCGTTCGACAGGACGCTCATGTTCCTGCGCGAGGGTGTCGTCGGGTTGAAAGTCTTAATCGCCATAGTGGTGTTTCAACTCCTTAATACTGTTCCTTATCGGGGTGTCTTCCCCATAACCTGCGCGGCGCGCCGTCCACCGGCCCCGCGCCTTCCTCCGCAAGCCCGGGAGCTTACATCATATTCTCGAAGATTTCAATGCCCTTGGAATCCTCGGTCAGCGTGACGACCGCTTTCTTGGTGGCCGGGGTCTTGCCCACGTGCACGCCCATGCGCTTCCACTTGCCGGGGGTCTTGATGGTGTTGACCTTCTTGACCTTCACGCCGAAAATCTCTTCGACCGCCTTGCGG
Organism: uncultured Clostridia bacterium; assembly: GCA_910586575.1. Lineage (GTDB taxonomy): Bacteria > Bacillota > Clostridia > Oscillospirales > Butyricicoccaceae > QXXE01. The sequence goes on from CAJUJQ010000003.1 coordinate 50,070, forward strand.
ATTTCAATCTTGTTCGCGTCGCGCGCGACCTCGAACACATACTTATTGTCGGCCAGGCCCTGCATCGAGCGCTCGGTGATGACCGGCTTCCGGATAATGTCGTAAATGAATTTCATTACGCGTAAACCTCCTCGATCTTCGCCACTGCCGCCTTGTCGATGATGAACTTGTCGGCATTCAGGATGTCGTACACGCTCAGGGTGCTGGCAATCGTGGTGCGGACATTCGGGATGTTCGCCGCAGACTTGACAACATTGACGCGCACCTCGGGGGTGACGACCAGGTTCTTGGAATCCTGCGCGCCGATGGCCTTCAGGAAGCCCGCGAAATTCTTGGTCTTGATTTCGCCCAGGTCGAGGCCGTCGATAACGACGATCTCGTCCGCCGCGGCCTTCGCGCTCAGCGCGGAGAGCAGCGCCAGGCGGCGGGTCTTTTTATTGAGCGAGTAGTTGTAGCTTCTCGGCTTGGGGCCCAGCGCAATACCGCCGTGGGTCCACTGGGGGGAGCGGATGGAGCCCTGGCGCGCACGGCCGGTGCCCTTCTGCCGCCACGGCTTGATGCCGCCGCCGCGCACCTCGGCGCGGGTCAGCGTGGACTGGGTGCCCTGCCGGCGGTTCGCCAGATGGTTCTTGACGGCCGCGTGCATGACCGGTACGTTCGGCTCGATGCCGAACACCGCCGCGTTCAGCTCGATTTCGCCGGTCTTTTCGCCGGACATATTATAAACTGCTACTGTAGGCATTTCTGTTTCCTCCTCCCGTTACTTTCTAGCCGAAGCCTTCTGCGGGTTCTTGCTGACGCCTGCCGCCGGGCCCTTGGCAATCGGGTTCTTCTTGACGGTATCCTTCAGGTAGACGATACCGCCCTTGGGGCCGGGGATTGCGCCGCGCACGGCGATCATGTTCAGCTCGGTGTCAACCTTGACAACATCAAGGTTCTGTACCGTGACCTGCTCGTTGCCGAGATGGCCGGGCATCATTTTGCCCTTCATGATTTTGGAAGGGTCAGAGCAAGCGCCCATGGAACCCTGATGGCGGTGCATCGGGCCAGCGCCGTGGCTCATCGGGGAGCGGCCCGCGTTCCAGCGCTTGATAACGCCCGCGAAGCCCTTGCCCTTGGAGATGCCGGTCACGTCCACGTAATCGCCCTCGGCGAATACGTCGGCGCCCAGTACGTCGCCCACCTGGAAGGTGGAGCAGTCCTGGAGGCGGAACTCCTTGAGGTACTTTTTCAGTGCCTCACCGGCTTTCTTCAGGTGGCCAAGCTCAGGCTTGTTCAGCTTGCGCTCCTGCACGTCCTCAAAGCCGAGCTGGATGGCGTTGTAGCCTTCCTTTTCAACGGTCTTGATCTGGGTCACGACGCAGGGGCCTGCTTCGATAACGGTCACCGGGATGACCTTGCCCTCAGCGTCGAAGATCTGGGTCATGCCGACCTTCTTGCCGATGATTGCTTTCTGCATGGTGATATTCCTCCTTAAAAGGTTATTGGTTGACCCGCGCATTGGACTCGCGGCGCCAACTTGACCCTGCCGCGCGGATCGCGGCCAGGTGCAAACAGTGGGTTGGGTTAGGCCCGCCGTTTGTTTGTAAATTTTAATTGGAACCTCTATCAGGCTCCCTTACCGGGGTTTCGGCTTGTACTGTTCCTCGCCGGTTTCGATAAAGAGGATGAAATCATTGATTTCCTTCTCGCTCCATCCGGCGGCCCGCAGGCCTAGGAGCAGCCTTGCGACTTCAGTCATATTCACGTTTGCTCCTTCTTTCCGGCCCCCCGCTGCCGGGGAAATTTCTTAAAGCTTAATTTCGATATCGACGCCCGCCGGAAGGTCAAGGCTCATCAGGCTCTCGACGGTCTTCTGCGCCGGGTTCAGGATGTCGATCAGGCGCTTGTGGGTGCGGCGCTCGAACTGCTCGCGGCTGTCCTTATATTTGTGCACCGCGCGCAGGATGGTGATGATCTCGCGCTCGGTCGGCAGCGGGATCGGGCCGGACACCTTCGCGCCCGTGCGCTTGGCTGCCTCAACGATCTTCTCGGCGCTCTGGTCGATCAGCTCGTGGTCGTAAGCTTTCAGACGGATACGGATTCTTTCTGCGTTTGCCATAGTGGTTTTTCCTCCTCGTACGATTCGCCGTACTGCATTTCATATTAGACCGGTCCGGAAACGACTGCCGAACAGAATCTATTGCGACCCGTTACGGAGAGAAACTGCAACCCCGCCCCGCGTATCGCGGCCGGGCATGAAAATAACCGGGCGCACCTGTAGTGCCTGGATCCGGTCAATAAAACACCAGCGGTTCCGGCTATCGGCCTGGGGGCGCAAGCGCCGCCGGTTCCGAGTTTACGCGGGAACATTCGTGTTGCAGCCTTTAGGGCAACGCCCCGCAGCTGATTAGCAGTTGTCTCAACCGCCCGATTGTCGGACCTACTCCGCTGAAGTTACCCGGAAACCTCCGGCAATCTCCAACATCATCGCGTGACCGCGGCCCTAAAACCGCAGTGCTTATTTAGCATATAACAAAGTCCGCTGGAAGTCAAGAGCTTTTGTAGAAATTTTTCTATTTTTTTTGTAGAAATCGCCGGGAATCTTTTTTCCGGCGCGGCGGTACCCATAAAACCCAAAAAAGAAAGGCGCTCACGGGCCGTGAAACGCCTTTCCTACGGATGATATGAATCAAAGGCTGCGGGAATCCCTCGTCAGACGTACTCAAAGTCGTCCTGTCCCTGGAGCCAGGACTTGCGCCCCAGATGGAATACATAAGCGAGCGCCGCAATCACCAGATAGCCCAGCGCATAGGGTGACAGCGGGTAAAACCCCAGCGCGGCGCTGTGGATAAAGCCGAGCGCCGCCAGCACATAGCCCACCACGGCAGTCAGCGCCGCGCGGTCGAGCCTGCGGTCGATGATGAACACGGTCATGGTGCCGAGCAGGATGCCAATCAGGATTGCGCCCGCCTTGGTGGCGGCCACGCCGTTCCACATCACGCCCGCGTCAATCAGCTTCTGAGAAATCTCCGGGGCAAAGTCACTGATGCCGGTGGCCTGCACCTCGGTCCAAAGGTCTGCCAGCCCCGCCGCACCTGTGACCTGCGTATACAGGTAATCGGCCACCGAGGGGACCATTGCAATGCCGATCGCGGCATAATGCCTGCGGTCGCAGTCCTTGAACGCCTGCGCGACCATGACCACCGCGCACCACAGGAAGGTAATCGCGCAGACTGCGGGCGGCACCAGCGCGCTCAGGAAGGTGAACAAACCGAAAATCCCGGCTGCGCCAAGGAGAATGCCCGAAACAATCGAGTAGCCGATACCGGCGCTGGACTTTTTCAGCCCGGCGTGCCCCAGCCATACGGTATTGGGGATAATGCCGCCGAACAGCGCGGAGAGCATGGTGCAAATGCCGTCGGCAAACTGCGCCTCGCGGACACTGTACGCGTCGCCCGCCGCGTTGGAGGCTTCCACGTTGTCCATCGTCTCGATGAAGTTATAAATCTCGACCGGGATGATAATGGTCAGGTACGGAACAACAATCGCGAAGCCGTTAATCAGATATTGGATGCTGTTTACCGGGTTCGGGAAATAGAAGCCGATGCCGCTGAAATCAAACGTCGTGCGCCCCAGGCACATCGCGTAGACCACGCCGCCCACAATCGCCACGACCAGCGGCGGGATTTTATAGGGGAACAGGTAGCCGCCGAAGATGCCCACCATCGCCACAAAGAGGACAGGCAGCCCGACCAGGGGGTCGCCGAAGATGTCGAACACGCCCTGTGTCGCCATCCAGATAAAGCCGATGCCCGCAACCGTGCCGAGCAGCGCGGCGCGCGGGATGCGCTGTTTCATCCACGGGCCGATAAAGCCCCCGCAGAATTCGACAAAGCCGCCGATAAAGCAAGCCGCCATTGCCGCCGACCACGACAGCATGGGGTCCTCGAGCGCGTAGCTCAGCGGCGTAATTACGCCGTAAAGGATAACGAACATCGCCGGGGTGGACACGCCCGAAGGCAGGGCGGTCACGTCGGCGCGGCCTTCCTTTTTCGAGAGCTTCCAGCCCATGTAGGCGTAATAGAAACAGCCCAGCATCAGGCCGATGGACATACCGGGGACGACATAGCCGAATACCACCTCATTCGGCCAGCCCAGCACGCCAGTCAGCGTGGCAATGACAATCAGGTAGTTGACAATATTATTGGTCACCGCATAGGAGATGCCGCCAATATCGCCGCGCCGGAAAAAGGGCACCAGCGTTTTTTGCTCATTCATACCAAAAACTCCTTATTACTCTTGTTGCTCTGTTTGAAGGGCTCACGCTTCCATCGGGATAAAAGAGAACTGCGTCACGTCAAACAGCCCCATATCGGTCAGCTTGAGCTCGGGAATCACCGCCAGCGACATAAAGCACAGCGTCATGACCGGCTCCACCGAGCGGTGCACCCCCAGCTGCGTATACGCGTTTTCGTGCAGGGATTCCAGCTTTTCAGCCACCCATTCGCCGGGCTGGTCGCTCATCAGCCCCGCAATCGGCATGGGCATTGCGTCCACCAGCCTGCCGTCCCGGACCAGGACAATGCCGCCGCCCTGCTCCTCCAGGCACTTGACCGCGAACGCCATTTCCGAATCGTTCACGCCGACCGTAATCACGTTGTGCGAGTCATGCGCGATGGACAGCGCGATTGCTCCCTGTTGAATGCCGTAACCCTTCAGCAGCGCGCATGCCACGTTGCCTGTCCACTGGTGGCGCTCCACCACGGCGACCTTGGCGATATCCGTATCCTTCGACCAGACGAAATCACCGTCCGCGTCCAGCGGGACGTCTGCGGTGGATTTCTTGGTCACCACGCCGCCGGGCTGAATCTCAATCACGTGAACATGCCCGCTCTTCAAATGCATTTTCAGCCGTTCCTCCGAGAAATCCCGGATATGGACGCTGCTCATCACGTCGGAAATATCGCACTTTTCCACCGGCGGCAGATACTTGCCCTGCTCTGCGGTGAGCACGCCGCACACCCATACGCGGTCTACATGGAACTGTGTCAGGTCGTCCAGCAGCACAATGTCCGCGCGGTAGCCCGGTGCAATCGCGCCCCGGTCATAGAGCCGGAAGCACTCTGCGGCGTTCAGCGTGGCCATGCGCAGCGCGGTCACCGCGTCCAGGCCTTCCTCTACACAAATGCGCAGATGGTTGTCGAGATGCCCCTCGCTCAGGATGGTGCGCGGCTGGCGGTCGTCCGAGCAGAGCAGGCAGCGGCGGCTGTTCTCCGGCGTAACCCCCTTGACCAGCGTCCGCAGGTCATGGCAGGCCGAGCCTTGCCGCAGCAGCACATACATGCCGAGCGCCAAACGCGCCTGCATGTCCTCCACCGTGGAGCACTCATGGTCACCCTGGATGCGGGCGGCGGCATAGGCGTTCAGCGCCATCCCCGAAAGGCCGGGCGAATGCCCGTCAATCAGCTTGCCCGCTTCCTTGGCGGTCATGAGCTTGTCGAGCACGCCGTCATCGGTGTTCACCACGCCCGGGAAGTTCATGAACTCGCCCAACCCCAGGATCTTTTCCCGCTGGATCGGTTCCTTCATTTCGGGGGCGTTGATTTCCGCGCCCGCGTGCTCGAAGGGCGTCGCCGGAACGCAGGAGGGCAGCATATATTGGATATCCAGCGCGGTATTCTCCGCCGCCTTCATCATATAATCCAAGCCCTTGACGCCGCACACATTGACGATCTCGTGGGGATCGGCAATGATGGTTGTGCCGCCGTGGGGTACCAGCAGGCGGCCAAGCTCCTCCGGGCTGAGGTAGGAGGATTCAATGTGGATGTGGCTGTCGATAAAGCCAGGCACCGCGTACCGCCCGCCCGCGTCAACCTCGGTCTCGCCGTGGTAGCTGCCGATACCGGCAATCTCGCCGCCGCAAATCGCGATATCCCCCTCGTTAAACTGCCCGGTGAATACGTTGAACACCTTACAGTTTTTAATGACCGTTTCCGCCGGGATATTTCCGCCAGCGGTCTGAATCAGCTTTTTCAGTCCTTCTTTTGTCATGGTTACGCCTCCCGCAGCCCCAGCACCGGGTCAAAGGTGGTCAGGTTACAATAATCCACCGGCCCAACGTCGGTAATCGCGTAATCCGGGATTGCGGTGATGGGCAGGAAAAACATATACATCATCGGGTTCGGCAAATCCGAGCCGAGCGAACGCGCCGCAAGGTCAATGCGCTTTTCCTGTTCGGCGACCTCCGCCGGTTCCGCGTCGCTGACAATGCCGCCGATGGGCAGGGGCAGGAATTCCAGGATCTCGCCGTCAGCTACCACGACCTGCCCGCCGCCCCGCTCAATCAGGTAGTTCGCGGCAATGGACATATCAGAGGGGCTGACGCCCATCACAACAAGGTCGTTGTCGTCGGGCGCGGCAGAGGACGCCATCGCGCCTTTCCGGAGCTTCCAGCCCGAGCAGAACGCCAGCGAGCGGTTGCCGTTGCGCCCGAAGCGCTCGAGCACGGACACTAACGCGACATCCTGCTCCGGGTCGGGCTGCACCGCGCCGTTTTCGACCTTGAGCGTCACGTCCCGGCGCTTGCGGACAAACGGCCCCTTGACATCCATCGCAAGCACATCGGCTGCCCCGTTCTGCACGGGGACATGGTAGGTGAAATCGTCCGCCGTGGTCAGCGCGCACTTGAGCGCACCCTTGAGCACGCTGCTGCGCTCCGGCGGGTCGAGCCGATAGGAAAGCTGCCCGTTTTCGGCTGCCATGCTGCCGCCGGCCATGACCCGCTCGACGCGGAACGCCCGCAGGTCGTCCACGAACAGGATATCCGCGATACGCCCCGGGCAAATCGAACCGACCAGATGGTCAATCCGGTAAGCCTCGGCGCTGTTGATGGTCGCCATCTGGATGGCGGTCATCGGCTCAACGCCGGCGTCCATCGCGAGCCGCACAACATTGTCAAGATGCCCCTTGGACAGGATATCGGTTGCGGTCACGTCATCGGTGCAGAAGCTGACCCGGCGCGCAAAGGCGGGGTTGACCTCGGTGACGGCGCGGATGTTCTCGGCCAGGAAATGGGTGACGCAGGATTCCCGGATGAGCATATGCATACCCTTGCGCATTTTCTCGACCACTTCCTCATGGTCGTAGCTCTCATGGTCGAGCCGGACGCCGGCACAAAGATACCCGTTCAAATCGTTGCCCCGTGCCATCGGCGCGCAGCCAAAGACGGGCAGGCGGTTCTGGAACGCCAGCGAAATCGCGCCCAGCGTGTCCTCGTCCTCCTCCTGAAGGAACTCGCGCACGGTTTCCCACACGCCGAAGCACTCCGGCCACTGCTGCACCTCGGCGTGGGTTTCCTTGGTGAAGTTGTAGGCAACGGTAGACTGCGGGACGGTGTAGGGCGTCTTATAAGGCGCGCCCCAGAAAACCTTGAGCGGGCTGCGTTTCACCTCCGCAAGGACTTCCTTCAAGCCGTCCAGCCCGGAAACCGAGATATATTCATCCAGCCCGGAAATCATGCTGGTCGTGCCGTGCGGGACGACCGCCTTGGCGTAGCTGGTGATACTCAGCTTGCTGCACTCGCTGTGGATATGCCCGTCAATCAGCCCGGGAACCAGATAGCGTCCCTTGGCGTCAATGATTTCGGTGTCCGGCCCGATATAGTCCGAGACATCGCCCACAGCGGCAATCATATCCTTATATACCGCCACATCCGCCGGATAAATTTCACTGGACATGACGTTGACAATCTGCCCGCCGCGGATCACCTTGTGCGCCGGGATTTTGCCCCGGCCCGCCCGGATACGCTCCTTCAGCGTGGGGATGCTTCTCTCCATAAATATACCCTCCTTATGGTTCCGGAAATCAAACGGTATCCCATGCTGGGCGTATGCCGCTGGGATCAGACCTGTCCGGAAATCAGGGATGTGCCGGACGTCGCGAGAATTTGTCGTCAGGATGGGACGGTTCTCCGCAGGGATCCTATCGGATTTCAGGGGGAAGCGGCACATCCTGACGGCAAAGGCTCACGGCAGACGGTGCACCAACCGTTTTCAAACAGACCTCTTTACCAATTACAAGTATAATACAACTTTTTACAGAAGTAAAGAAAATCATTCCCGTTTCTCCCCGCCAAAACGGCGGCGCGGGGTATTTTTCACGCCGTGGCGGCCCGTCTGATTATTTTTCTGCCCCCCCTTAACATTTCCCATTCCCTGTGCTATAATGGTTCCAGGCTTCCAGATTGCGGACGTCCGCATCATTCCGGATACAGGAGGAATTCAATCATGGCACAGGAACCCATCACCATCAACCGTCTGCTGAATGAGGAGCAGATGGATCACAAACTCCGCTTGTACGCGAAAGTTACCATTCTCCCCGGCGAAACCCTCGCTTTCCACGAGCACCATGGGGAAACGGAAACCTATCACATCCTTTCCGGCGCCGGCGAGTACGACGACAACGGCAAAAAGGTCCCCGCGAACCCCGGCGATACCTTTTTCTGCAAGGACGGCGGCGGGCACGGCATCACCTGCACCAGCAAGGAACCGCTTGTCTTTATGGCGCTCATTATCCTGAAGTAACAGCGGAATGCCGCCCACAGATTTCCGTGGGCGGCATTTTTGCGCTCTTTATGGGAAGCAAGACCGTTACAGGTGCCGCAAATTGGCGCGGTATTCCTTTAAATCTTCCTCCCGCACGGTTTCCAGAATGTTGTCCAGCGCCGCGCGGACAGCGGCTTTATCCCCAGGCAGCTGCCCCTGGAAGCGGAACGCGTTCGACGCGCCCAGCGCGGCAAACCGCACCGGGATTTCCAGCCCTTCTAAAAGCGCGCGGATTTCCTGGTATTTTTCGATTTCACCCGCTTCCTTCCAGCTGCCGCGCCGGACTTCCTCATACAGCCTGGATTCCGGATACACGGTCAGCATGTTGACGCCAATCAGCTCCGGATGGAGCCGGTTGCAGACGCTGGCTGTCGCCCGCGCGCCTGCCTCGCCGCGTCCCGCGCCCGAAATCCCAATCAGGCAGAAAAAGCTGTAGTGAATCCCCGCCCGGTCGAGCCGCCCGCACTGTTCCACGATATCAGCGGCACAGTAGCCTTTATCCATGAACTTCAGCGCTTCATCGTCGCCGGTCTCGATGCCGATTGTCAGGCCGTCATATCCCGCCCGGTGCAGGGCTTCCAGCTCCTCGTCCGATTTGAACGCGATATCCGTAACCCGCGAAAAGCAGCCGATGGTTTTTATCGGCGGGATGTATGTTTGAATCAGCCCGGCAATCTCCATTAACCGCCCGTATTGCAGTACAAACGGGTTCGCGCCAACCAGAAACGCGCGCCTGACATGCCCCGGCTCGGGGCGGCCCTGTAATCGGGCAGCCAGCCGCGCGACCGGGTCCGTCCCCCAAAGCTGCGCTTCCTGTAAATCACGTCTGACCGTTTCCAGCGGCGTCATTTTGAATTGGAACGGCAGCTCATGGTAAAGCGTGCAAAACTTGCACCGATGGTGCGTACAGCCTGCCGTTACCTCCAACAGCAGCGAATCCGCCTCGTAGGGCGGACGCCAGATTGTCCCTGTGTAATGCATCACAGTCCCTCCTTGTTTTTTATCCATTATAGCATAGTACCGTGAAATGAAAAGTACGGTACTTTTTTGCAGTACCTTGTTTTTAGAAGGTGTTGGAGGTATAATGGATTTGGGAAGAATCTGTATGAACGTTCCATTTTGCCGCACGTGCGAAACGGGAGGGGCAAGCCCCTCCCCTACAAATTGATCGGAGGTTCCGCAAAGATGAGAAAAACCGAAGCCGCAGTCCAGCGCTGCAAAACCATGTCCACCCTGCAAAAAATCCTGGGCGGCAAATGGAAACTGGAAATCCTTTACTATATCGCCCGCTGTGACATCCGCCGCTTTGGCGCGCTGCGCCGCCAGATTGGCGAAATTACGGAATCCTCGCTGACCAAGCAGCTGCGCGAGCTGGAAGCGGACGGTTTTCTCATCCGTCACGACTTCCACGAAATCCCGCCGCGGGTGGAATATACGCTGTCCGAGCTGGGCACAAGCTTCATGGATGTGATTGACTATATGAAGGCTTGGGGCGACCGCAATTTACCCGATTGACACACAAAAAGGCTTCCCCGCAAAACGCTGGCGCGCTCCGGGGAAGCCTTTTCATTCGTATTGTTACCGTGCCAGGTACTTTTTCAGATATTGTCCAGTATAGGACCGCTCGCACCGGGCGACCTCCTCCGGCGTGCCGGAGCAAACCAGCGTACCGCCCTTGTCACCGCCCTCAGGGCCAAGGTCAAGGATATAATCGGCGGTCTTAATCACATCCAAATTATGCTCAATGACCACCACCGTGTTCCCGGTTTCAACCAGCTTTTGCAGCACGTCAACCAATCGGTGCACATCGGCAACGTGCAGACCCGTGGTCGGCTCGTCCAGAATATAAACCGTTTTGCCGGTCGAGCGCTTGGAAAGCTCGGTTGCCAGCTTGGCGCGCTGGGCTTCGCCGCCTGACAGCGTGGTTGAGGACTGCCCCAGCTTGATATACCCTAAGCCTACGTCCTGCATGGTTTGCAGACGGCGCGCAATCTTGGGCACGTTCTCGAAGAAAACCAGCGCTTCATCGACCGTCATGTTGAGCACTTCATAGATATTCTTGCCCTTGTAGCGCACCTCAAGGGTTTCCTTATTGTAGCGCCTGCCCTTGCACACGTCGCAGGGAACATACACATCGGGCAGGAAGTGCATTTCGATTTTCAGCAGGCCGTCGCCGCCGCAGGCTTCGCAGCGCCCGCCCTTCACATTGAAGGAGAACCGCGACGGGCCGTAGCCGCGCGCCTTGGCGTCCGACGTGGAGGCGAACAGCTCCCGGATATCGTTGAAAACGCCGGTATAGGTCGCCGGGTTCGAGCGCGGCGTCCGTCCAATAGGCGCCTGGCTGATTTCGATCACCTTATCGAGATGCTCCTCACCTTCCAGCGCGTCATGCGCACCGGCACGGGTCTTGGCGCGGTTCAGGTCGGCGGCAAGGCGCTTGTACAGGATTTCGTTGACGAATGACGATTTGCCCGAGCCTGAAACCCCGGTCACACAGGTCAGCGTCCCCAGCGGGATGGAAAAATCGGTGTGCTGTAGGTTGTTCACCGCCGCGCCGCGCACGGTCAGCCATTTGCCGCTGCCCTTGCGGCGCACCTCGGGGACGGGGATTTTCCTGCGCCCGCTGAGGTACGCGCCCGTCACCGACTTGGGTTCCTTCACCAATTCATCCACTGTGCCCGCAAAAATGACCTCGCCGCCGTGCACGCCCGCGCCGGGGCCGATATCGACGATATAATCGGCGGCATACATGGTATCCTCGTCATGCTCGACCACAATCAGCGTGTTGCCCAGGTCGCGCAGGCGCTTGAGCGTCGCGAGCAGCTTGTCGTTGTCGCGCTGGTGCAGGCCGATGGACGGCTCGTCCAGGATATACAGTACCCCCATCAGCGAGGAACCGATCTGGGTGGCAAGCCGGATACGCTGGCTCTCGCCGCCCGAAAGCGTGCCGGACGGGCGCGAAAGGGTCAGATATTCCAGGCCCACCGACTGTAGGAAACCCAGCCGGTTGTGGATTTCCTTCAAAATGCGGTCGGCAATCATGTGCTGCATTTCGGTCAGCTCCACGCCATGCAGGAAACCGATTGCCTTTACAACCGACTTTTCACAGTATTCCGCGATATTCAGCCCGCCGACCGTCACCGCGAGGACTTCCCTTTTCAGCCGCCTGCCGCCGCAATCCGGGCAGGGGACTTCATTCATGCATTCCTCAATTTCGGCGCGCATATATTCGCTCGAGGTCTCGCGGTAGCGGCGTTCCAGGTTGGGGATAATCCCCTCAAAGGGCTGCTGCATCCTGCCGCCCGAAAAACGGCTGACCGACAGCTCGAGCGGCTCCTTACCCGTGCCGTACAGCAGCGCGTCAATCCCTTCCCTGCTGATTTTCTCCATCGGGGTGTCAATCTTAAAACCGAACTTTTTGCCCAGCGCGTCATAGTACATCCGCGCAATCGTGCCCGGGTCGCTGTTCGACCAGCCGCTTGCCTGAATCGCGCCGTCCTTGATAGAGATCTTCGGGTTCGGTATGATGCGGTCGGGGTCAATCTTCATCTGCACGCCCAAGCCGGTACAGGTCGGGCACGCACCGTAGGGGTTGTTAAACGAGAACATGCGCGGGGTCAGCTCTTCAATTGAAATCCCGCAGTCCTCGCACGCGTAATTCTGGGAAAACGACAGCGTTTCCCCGCCGACGATATCCGCCAGCACCAGCCCGCCGGAAAGCGCGCTTGCCGTTTCCACCGAGTCGGCAAGGCGGCTGTGCGCGTCCGCGCGCACGACTACGCGGTCGACCACAATCTCAATCGAGTGCTTCTTGTTCTTTTCCAGCTTGATTTCTTCCTCAAGGTCATAAATAATCCCGTCCGCGCGTACCCGGACATAGCCAGACTTGCGCGCGTCCGCAAAGACCTTCACATGCTCGCCCTTGCGCTGCCGCACCACCGGCGCTAAGATTTGCAGCTTCGTGCCCTCGGGCAGCGCCATCAGCCGGTCAATAATCTGGTCAATCGTCTGCTGGTGGATTTCCTTGCCGCACCTCGGGCAGTGCGGCGTGCCCACCCGCGCCCACAATAAGCGCAGGTAATCATAAATTTCGGTGACCGTACCCACGGTCGAGCGCGGGTTCTTGGAGGTCGTTTTCTGGTCGATGGAAATCGCCGGGGACAGTCCCTCGATATAGTCCACGTCCGGCTTTTCCATCTGCCCAAGGAACATCCGCGCGTAGCTCGACAGCGACTCGACATAGCGCCGCTGCCCCTCCGCGTAGATGGTGTCGAACGCCAGCGACGACTTGCCCGAACCGGACAGCCCAGTCAGCACGACCAGCTTGTCACGCGGAAGCCTGATATCTATATTCTTGAGATTGTGTTCCCGTGCGCCCTTTACAAAAATATGCTCCTGCATAAATGGTTTTCCTTCCGTAATCAATACACAAAATACGAATTTTAGAGTTGTAGTACACCTATTTGTATACCACATGATAGGCCTTGATTCGCTCCTGACCAGACCAAGTCTTCCCCCTCCAAAATGACTTAAAACTCCGATACTTACATTCTATAACAAACGAACCAATATACCATCCTGATTGTTTGGAATATACATTGATACAAATATCCGGCCGATTATCCTTTCTTGTAACATAGAACGGATTATCATACATCTGTATATACTTTGATTTTTTTGGTAGAATTATATCATATATTGTTTCTATAATTGCTCGTTCATCCTCAACACTGATTTTCGTACCAGGCTCCAAGAATGGAAATAAAAGATGATTCGCAAAAAGTCAATCTGACTTTGATTCTATAATCGAGCATCGGCTCGAAAAAATATCGTACTACGCAGATATAGCACCGCATCTCATAAAGCGAACTGCGTTTTTTCAAACCTCTGGGAAGGCATTCCATATCGTTCCTTCTCACTCAAGTACGATAAAAAGCTGTTATAAAATTCTTTTGTCATTTACCATTTCCCGCTCTCTCATAGCTCATCCACGCCGTCTCCTTTTTTCAAATTGCGGAATATATTAGGATTTCGCAAATACGCTTACCTTTTGCTTGCTCTTGGCGTCCAGGTCTCCCTCGAGCGCCTTGATTTGGTCGCGCAGCTCGGCGGCAAGCTCGAATTCCAGCAGCTTCGCCGCTTCCTTCATCTGCCGTGTCAGGCGCGCAATCTCCGCCTGGGTTTCCGCCTTGTTCAGCTTGCGGCGGCCCTGCGGTACCTTCGTATCGCCCGAGATTTCAATGATATCATGCACATTCTTGCGCACCGTCTGCGGCGTGATGCCGTGCGCCTCATTGAACGCCATTTGCAGCTTGCGGCGGCGGTTGGTCTCCGTAATCGCGCGGTGCATGGACGGCGTTTCGCTGTCCGCATACATCACGACCTTGCCCTGCGCGTTGCGCGCCGCGCGGCCGATCGTCTGCACCAGCGAGGTCTCCGAGCGCAGGAACCCTTCCTTGTCCGCGTCCAGGATTGCCACCAGCGAAACCTCCGGCAGGTCAAGCCCCTCACGCAGCAGGTTGATGCCTACCAGCACATCATATAACCCGAGCCGCAGGTCGCGGATCAACTCCATTCGCTCTATGGTTTTGACGTCGTGGTGCATGTACCGCACCTTAATGCCGACGCCTTCTAAATAACCGGTCAAGTCCTCCGCCATTTTCTTGGTGAGCGTTGTCACCAGCACGCGTTCCCCGCGCGCGGAACGCGTATTGATTTCACCGATCAGGTCGTCGATCTGCCCCTTGACTGGGCGCACATCGATTTCCGGGTCGAGCAGCCCGGTCGGGCGGATGACCTGCTCTACAATCTGTCCGGAGCGCTCCCGCTCGTATTCCGCCGGGGTCGCCGAAACGTAAATCACCTGGTTCAGCCGCTCATTGAACTCGTCAAAATTCAGCGGCCGGTTGTCCAGCGCCGACGGCAGCCGGAAGCCGTTGTCAATCAGGCTCATCTTGCGTGCGCGGTCGCCGTGGAACATCGCGCGCACCTGGGGCAGCGTGACATGGCTCTCGTCCACAATCAGCAGGAAATCCCTGGGGAAATAGTCAATCAGCGTGAAGGGGGCGCTGCCCGGCTCCCGCCCCGCCAGCACGCGGGAATAGTTTTCAATCCCGCTGCAAAAGCCAATTTCCTCCAGCATTTCGATATCATAGCGGGTGCGCTGCCGGATGCGCTGCGCCTCGACCAGCTTGCCGTTGGCCTCGAACCACGCGACGCGATCTTCCAGCTCGCGCTCCAGCTCCCTGATAGCCGCCGCCAGCTTGTCGCGGGGCGTGACGTAGTGGCTGGCGGGGTAAATCGCCGCGTGCCCCAGCGCGCAGACCGCCGCCCCGGTCAGCGGGTTAATCTGGCTGAGCCGGTCAATCTCGTCCCCGAAGAACTCCACGCGGATGCAGTCGTTATCCGAATACGCGGGCCAAATTTCGACAACATCCCCCCGCACACGGAAACGGTTGCGCTCGAAAGCAATGTCGTTGCGCTCGTATTGCAGCTCAATCAGCTTGCGTAACAGGTCGTCCCGGTTCTTTTCCATGCCGGGGCGCAGGGAAATCACCATATTTTTGTAGTCAATCGGATTTCCCAAAGAATAGATGCATGAGACCGACGCGACGATGATAACATCTTCCCGCTCGTTGAGCGCTGAGGTCGCCGAGTGCCGCAGGCGGTCAATTTCGTCATTGATGGAAGAGTCCTTTTCAATATAGGTGTCCGTCGAGGCAATATAAGCTTCCGGCTGATAATAGTCATAATAAGAAACAAAATATTCGACCGCGTTTTCCGGGAAGAATTCCCGCAGCTCGGAGCAGAGCTGCGCGGCGAGCGTCTTGTTATGGGCAAGCACCAGGGTCGTTTTCTGTGTCTGCTCGATAATATTCGCCATCGTGAAGGTCTTGCCTGAACCGGTCACGCCCAGCAGGGTCTGTTCGTCCAAGCCGTTTTTCACGCCCGCAACCAGCTTTTCGACTGCGGCGGGCTGATCCCCCGCCATCCGGTACGGGCTGACAATCTTAAATTTTCCCAAATTGCACCTCCTGTAGGAACACCAAAGGGACAGGTCCCCAGCCGATAAAAATCCGGCGGGCACGCCGCCGGACCGCCTATTATACTCGCCGGAACGGGCTGAGGTTGCCATGCTCGCGCATGGAATAATCATCCCCGTCGTCACCGAAAATCACATGGTCAAACAGCCCAATTTTCATCGAATACAGCACGTTGTTCAGGTTGTTTGTCGCGGAGATATCGGCATTCGACGGGAACGGCGCGCCCTTCGGGTGGTTATGCGCCAGCACGACCGACGCGGCGTTCAGGTTGATGGCACGCTGGACAATCTCGCGGACATCCAGCGTGCTGGCGTTGACCTGTCCGGGCGTGAATTCCACGTGGTCGATTACCGTACCGTTGTTATCGAGGAACGCCGCCATGACGACCTCGTACAGCCTGCCAAGATACCGGGGCCGGAAATAGTTCGCCGCCTCCATGCTGGAGGTAATCCGGCTCCCGCTCCGGCGCTCCAATTCCTCCCGCTGGCAGCGCACCGCGATTTCACGGCACAGCTTGATGAGCAGCGCGCTCTGCTGCCCGCAGCCCTGCACCGCCTTGAGGCTGGTCAGCGGTGCGTCGAACACCAGCCCCAGGCTGCCAAACGTATCAATCAAAGAATGCGCAATCGGGTTGGTATTCTTCCGGCTGTTCACAAAATACAGCAGTATTTCGAGCAGCTCATGGTCGTGGAAACCGTCAAAGCTGTGCTTGCTGTCCTTCAGCACCCGGTCCCACATGCGCTGGCGGTGCCCGGCATGCAGCTCCCCGGTATTGGGCACATCAGCCGCGCTGTCCTTGATTTTTCCCATCTGCGCAGCCCCTTCCGCAAACATCCGTTCTGGCAGTTATTATATCACGCTTTCTGCCGGGGCGCAAGATGAATATACCCCGCCGCCGTCGATAAAATACGCGCACAGACCGGGCTGCCGCGCAGCTCCGGGAACGGGATGGTCGGGCTGGGCGCGGTATCGTGCGGGCGGAGCGATTTTGCCATCCAAATGACATCCCGCCAAAGCCCGAACTTGAACATGCTGTCCTGATAGGAACCCGAAATCACGAAGCCCATCGCGCTGTGGAACTTGATGCTGCGCTCATTGGGCGAAGTGATGCCGACAAAGATATTATAATAGCCCTGGGTGGCAAGCAGCTCGAAAATCGCCGAATAGAGCGCCCGCGCCACGCCGCGCCGGTGGAAGCTGGGGGAAACATAGATGGAGGTTTCCGCCGACCACTGGTAGCCCGCGCGGGTACGGTGCGGGGACGCGTAGCCGTAACCGGCCAGCTCTCCGTCAATCTCGCAGAGCAGCCAGGGCATTTTGCGCGTATAGGTGCGCATCCGGTTCAAAAACTCGTCCAGCGCCGGCGCGTCATACTCCGAGGAAACCGTGGTCTGCTCCACATAGGGCGCATACAGCGCCAGCATCGCGGGCGCGTCGGCTTCCTCCGCCGGACGGATGATAATTTGGGACATTCTGTAAAGTCTCCTTTGTCTGAAAGCGGCCCGCAACGCGGCCCACGCGAATCCGTGCCGTTTATTGGAAAAGAAACGCCCGGAATTCGCTGTATGCGGCTATTATACCGCATTTTTTTCCCGCAGGCAAGTAAAACTTCGCGCAGCACCCGCAGGCATCCGGCTGGTTGGCGGGACAGCCCGCCCGGCAGCGCGGGGATACCCGGTGCAGGAAAATGCTTCCATGGGCAATCTTCCGAAATTTTGGGCCGCACACGCCATGCCGGGGCGCCCCCGCCGCGCCTGTCCCCCGGCCAGCGTCAGCGAAAACACATCCAAACCGCCTCTGTTACCAAAATGTAACCGTTTTCTGCAACTCTCGACCCTTTATGCAATCTGTACAAAAACTTTCTGAACAGATTATGAATTTTGCAAGAAAATACTTGATATTGAGGCAATGAAAGGCTATAATTGAGAAAACAAAAAACAAGACAGCAAGGAGTTGGGGAGCAATGGCAATCTTATTACGGTTTTCAAAGCTGACGGCGGCGTTTGTCCTGGTGGCGAGCGCGGCGGTATGGAACATCCATCCGTGGACAACGGGCGGGGCCTCACCCTTTGCGGCGGTGAACGACGCGGAGGGGCTGGCAATTACGGTTGCGGACGGTACAGTGACCGCAACGGGGGCGATCCTCCGCTTAGAGAATGAAACGGACCGGGAATGGGAGTTCGGCCAGGAATACTGGATTGAGAAAAAAGAAGGCGGCGAGTGGAAGGAAATCAAGAGCCTGCGCGCGCGGGCGTTTGACGCGCTGAGCTACCTGCTTGCGCCGCACAGCACGCGGGAGGAGGTCTGCTCCTTCTCGGATGGCTATGGCCGCCTGACCGCAGGCGAGTACCGCCTTGTGAAGGAGCTGCTGCGTGAGCGCTCCGGCGGCTGGGAGTCGCGCTATGTTGCCGCCGAGTTCGCGGTGGAATAAAACCGGCTTGTTCGGCTCCGACAGGCTGGCCAGACAATAAGATATGTAAAATCCGGCGGGCTTCATGTTTTACATGTCCCGCCGGATTTGCTATAATCAGCATGAAAGATTGATTGTCAGGAGGGACAGCCCCCATGCTTGAGAATACCGGAATCCGGGAAACCGTACTGCGGCAGATTGCCGCTTTCGCGAAAGAATACGGCGTGAAACAGGTCATCCTGTTCGGCTCCCGCGCGCGCGGCGACCACCGGGAGCGCAGCGACATTGACCTTGCGGTCTCCGGCGGGAACTTCCCGGCGTTCGCGCTGGATGTGGACGAGGAAACCGATACCCTCCTGAAATATGACTTTGTGAACCTGGACGCCGCTGTTCAGCCCGAGCTGCTTGCCGAAATCCAAAAGGACGGGAGAATCCTATATGAGAAAATTTGATTGTTTCTGCCGCGCGCTGGACAACTTACAGGAAATTGAAAGCCGCAGGCCGCCCTATGACATTATCACCTTGACCGGGCTGGTTGGATTATACCAAATCTGCTTTGAGCAGTCATGGAAAGCGATAAAAGAAGTGATGGAAAACGAAGGGATTACCGCCGCCGCAACCGGCTCCCCACGTGCCATCCTTAAGGAAGCTTATCGCGCCGGTATTATCGCCGATGAGACGCTCTGGCTGAGTGCCCTCACCGCCCGGAACCACACCTCGCACGCATACAATGAGGCCGTCGCACTGGAAATCGTTGAGCAAACCCGTACCGCCTTCCTGCCGATGTTCCAATCGCTCCGGCGCACCCTGACGGAATACGACGCCCCCTGACCAAAAAGCACCCGCGAAACAGGCAGCGCGCCTGCTTCCGGGTGCTTTTATCTGCTTAAATGGTAATCACCTGGTCACGGCCGGGGCCAACGCCCAGCATGGTAATCGGGCAGCCGCAAATCCGTTCCAGCTCCTTGATATACTGCCGCACGTGCCCCGGCAGCTCCTCGAAGCGGCGGCACGCCGTAATATCCTCATCAAAGCCGTCGAACTCCTCATAGACCGGCTCACAGTCCACCAAATCCATGAAATTCGCCGGGAAATCGGTAATTGTTTCGCCGTTCCTGAGCTTGTACGCAACGCAGACCTTGAGCTTTGGCAGGCCGCGCAGCGGGTCAATCTTATTGATCACCATTTCGGTCAGGCCGTTGACGCGCACGGCATATTTCGCAATCACCGCGTCAAACCAGCCGGTACGGCGCGGACGCCCGGTCACGGTGCCGAACTCGCCGCCCGCGTTGCGGATATAGTCGCCGGTCTCGTCGAACAGCTCGGTCGGGAAGGGTCCTTCGCCGACACGGGTCGTGTAGCTCTTGAAAATGCCCGTCACCTCACTGACGGCGGTCGGGCCGACACCCGAGCCGATGCAGCAGCCGCCCGCAACCGGGTGTGACGACGTTACAAAGGGATAGGTGCCCATATCCAGGTCGAGCAGCGTCCCCTGCGCGCCCTCGAACAGCACTTCCTTCCCCGCCTTGACCGCGTCGTAAATCATAATGGTCGTATCCTTCACCATGAGGCGCAGGCGCTCCGCGTAGGCGCGGTACTCCGCCAGGATCGTTTCCACATCCAGCGGCTTGCCGCCGTATACCCCGGTAATGACCCGGTTCTTGCGCGCGCACGTCTCCCGGACGACCGCTTCAAACCGCTCCGGGTCTACGAAATCGTGCATCCGGATGCCGCTGCGCTCCGATTTATCCATATATGTGGGACCGATGCCCTTCCTGGTCGTGCCGATGGCGGTGCCTTCCTTTGCCTTTTCGGCTTCGCTCAGCGCGTCCAGCTCCAGGTGCCACGGCATGATGCAGTGCACCCGCGCGTCGATGAACAGGCGGCCGGTCGAAATCCCCTGCGCGTGCAGACCGTCAATCTCGCCCAGGATGGACTTGGGGTTGACCACGACGCCCGGCCCGATGATGTTCACACACTCCGGATACAGGATGCCGGAAGGGATGAGCTGAAGCTTATATTTCACGCCGTCCGCCACAACGGTGTGCCCGGCGTTGTTGCCTCCCTGGCTGCGGATGACCATATCGGCCTTTGCCGCGAAAATATCAATGAATTTGCCCTTGCCTTCATCGCCCCACTGAGCGCCTAAAATTACCTTACCAGGCATAACCTGCTGCCCCTTTCACATTTTGGGTTTTCTTTCACAGGCGCCGCTTTTGGCCGCACCTTTTTTGATTATACCACCCATCCCGTGAAAATTCAACAACGAATTTTCAAAAACGGAAAAATAGCGCTTTCTCCGGCTATTTTTTGCCGGCAGTCGGTTGAAAACTTTTCCGGAGTATGTTACGATATAGGAAAACAATTTTAACGACAGAAAGGAACAGTGCGCATGGGACTGTTTGATTTTTTTAAAAAAAATAAAGCCGATGAACTGGACGATGACGATCTCGATCTGGACAGCTGGAAGAAGCCGGAACCGAAGCGCCAGCCTGCCCCCCTGCCAGAGCCGGTGCCGCCAGCCGAGCCTGCCTTCACCCCGCCAGAAGCGCCGATACGCTACGACGAGCCAGTGCAGAAGCCGGACGGCTGGCCCGTAATGGAGCCGATCACCATTTCGGAAAAGGCCGTACAGTTTATGCAGGAGCACACCCATGAGGAAATCGGGCTGGCCGCCGCCAGCGCCGCCGCCGAGGGCATGAAAGCATTCCAGCAAAAGGACTTCGACCACGCCCGCGGGTTTTTCCAGCTGGGCAGCGAGCTTGGCAACCACAAGGCACAGGCGCTGCTTGGCTCGATGTATATCCAAGGCTATCAGGTCCCCCGTGATTTGGCGGTCGGGCGCGCCTGGCTGCGCCGCTCCGCCGAACAGGGCAACCGGCAGGCCGCCGAAATGCTGGCGAAATATGTCGGCGAGTCCGAGCCGGTCGCCGAGGAGCTGTACGACAGCGCCCGCCGCAGCATGTCCGCCGACCGCCGCACCGGGCTGTATTACCTGTGCCGCGCCGCCGATATGGGCATGTCGCGCGCGCAATACGAATATGGCATGATCCTGATCCGCGAGGAGGACGACGAACCGAAAGGCATTGAATGGGTCAAGCGCGCGGCCTTCGGCGGCTATGCCCGCGCGATGACTTATCTCGGCAGCGCCTACCTGAAGGGCGACGTTGTGCCGCAAAGCACCAGCATTGCGCTGGAATGGTACGAGCAGGCCGTCAAGAAAAACGACCCCGAGGCACAGCTGGCGCTCGGCACGCTCTACGCCAACGGCACCGCCGTGCAGCCCGACCCCGAGGCCGCCGTGCGCCTGCTCACCCTCGCCGCGGACGCCGGGCTTTCGGAAGCAAAGGAGCTGCTGCAATCCATGTTCGGCCATCAAGCCGGCGGGCCTGACGCGCCGGTGGAATAGCAACACTCTTATAAGAAAGGAGCTGTATTCCAAATGGAAAGTAATCTTGCGTATCAATACGAATATCCTGAAGAACTCATCAACGGCGAAGCAGTAGCTATGTCGCCCAGTCCGGCTCATAACCATATATGGGTTGCGAACAATTTGAACTTTATTTTCGGGAACTATCTTCGAGGTAAAAAATGCCGCGTTTATCCAGACGGGTTTGACGTGCATCTATCGAAAAAGGATATTTTCAAGCCTGACATGATGGTTGTTTGTGACCGTGATAAAATCAAGCCCAACGGCATATACGGCGCGCCCGATTTGGTCGTCGAGGTGCTTTCCCGCAGCACAGCGCACCGTGACAAGGGATATAAAAAAGACACCTATGCAAAATCCGGCGTCCGGGAATATTGGCTGGTTGACCCGGGCAATGAATCCATCGAGGTATACCTGAACGCCGACGGCGTTTTTACGCTGGACAATATTTATTTTAACCATTACCCGGAATGGGAGCTGGAACGCCTTTCCGAAGCGGAACGCGCGGCTATCCCGACGCATTTCCGGTGCAGTTTATTTGGCGACCTGGAAATTGCGCTTGCCGATGTTTTCGACGGCCTTCTTCCCTCTTCCTGACAGCAGATAAAAAACGCGGACAGGGCCTCCCGCCCTGCCCGCTCTTTTTTATATGGATGATTTCACAGCGCTCGCGCCCGTCCCATGCAAGGCAGTCCGCAAACGTATAATGTTCCTTTTTCATTGGCAGTGCCCCCCCTTTCCATTGTACTTATGATAGCACACCTTCCGCCGCCTGTGAAGAAAAAGCCGCCGCCCCCGGCACAGTGCCGAGGGCGGCGGTTTGGTATGATGAAACTGTCCCCCCTGGGTGGAAGGTCAGTTCCTGGCGGGTTAACCTCTGGTAACAGTTCCGTTCGCGGAGCAGCTAAGCCATGCACTAACGCTTTTGCCGGCTTCACCGGATTTCGTCAGAGTGGCGGATAATCTTGCAGTATTGCCGCTTTCGCTGATTCTCTCACTGCCATATTTCCAGCCATTATACTCGGAAACATCAGTATACGAAGAACGTACCCAAGCATCGTTACCATCGTAAGAAAAAGTCACATTTAATGACACAGTTGCAGCTTTAGTACCATCAGATTCTTTATAAGTCTTAGTTACGTATGCTGATTTGGTTTGCGTTCTTGCATAGTTTCGATATACGGTAAATATCGTTTCCACTATACTCCCATCCTCAAGGGTTTCAACCGTAATTTCCTGCGTTTCAATTTCAAGATTTGCTGCAAAACAGAAGCCTGTTATTGAAAAAAGCAGAGTAAGCACCATAAAAAATGAACATAACTTCTTCATACCCATTAATCTCCTTTATTTTTATATGGATTTACAGCGGTAGGATCTTCATACGGTGCAGACACATAAAACTCTTCTGTATAAACCATCTGAGGGTGTACAATGAAATAATACGCCGCATACAACGCGCCGCAAAGCGCCACCGTAAGTACACCAATCAGCAAACGAATAAACCATTTTTTACGTTTGCGGTATCGCT
>CAJUJQ010000004.1 GCA_910586575.1 uncultured Clostridia bacterium
CTGCTTTTTCAAGGATGATTCACTTTTTTTGTTCAAAACTTGGAAACTGGTGTGTTTTATCCTTAGCTGTGCAATTTTATTCGGATGTCTTACAGGCGCTTCGGCTGTGAATCTGGGTCGATCCACTCCATCAGGAAATTTTGACAATACGAAAAGCGCAGCCAAGGCGAACTCGATTGTTACGGATCCAATTGAAGATAATTATTATGGAGTGGATGAGGAAACTTGTGAAATCATGCAAAAACAAAACCCTGCACGGAATGCACACAGGGAGTTCATGTCCCATCTCGAAAAAAACATTGAGGGGGAAGTAATATATCCAGATACGTTCGCAGGGAGTTATATAGATAACGAAACGTATCGTTTATGTATTGCTCTGACTGATTGCAGCCAGAAGGTCACCAGTGAATATAACAAATACTTCTCAGAGCCTTCTACAGTAGAGTATATTTCTGCAAAATATTCTTACAACTACTTATCAGAGCTTCGAGAAGATGTTGAATCTGATTTGGATAATATTAGCACTATCTGTATTGACCAGAAGCAAAATATCGTAAAGGTAGGTGTTAATGATCCATCCTTATTGAATGAGCAGATGCATAAGCAAATGGCGTATTCTGAGGACTTCCCTGTACAAATTTATTATTCTGAGGACACAAAAAACGTGTGCAGATGAACTTTGGGGAGGGGACGGTGTCGCTGGTTTTACTATCGGCATATGTGGCAAATATGGAAACGATGATGCAATATTATTATGTGGACATGACCTATCAGAGGGTGGCCCGATTATATACAATGGTGAAAAGATTGCAACAGTTGAAATGGTTCAGTATTACAATAGCGAAGGCTATGACTACGCAATTGCTACGATTGACCATGGTGCAGATGTACGTATGACAAACAAGGTCTATAATGAAACGAACTATACCACAATTAACAGCGGACTTGAAGATGATCCGGTTGTTGGTGAAATTATATGCAGATATGGAAAAAACAGCAAATTTGCAACTTATTATGTCGATGCTGTGGACGTAACAAGTCATTCTGATAATAGATATTTTATTCGCCGTTTAGTTGCATGTACACTACGCAGTGGTAATAATTCCCAAAGCGGAGACAGTGGCGGGCCTTTTTTTAGAGGACATGAGTTCTATGGTGTGCTTCACGGAAATAATGGTATTCAAACGTTTTATTCCCCCTTTAAGGGAGTCACAATTAAATTCTCCCTGTGGTAAATTTAATAATGTTTACCCACTGGTATCCATTTGCGCGTACCCGGCTGCGAAAGCCGTTTCACTCAGCCTGATTATCATTCAGGAAATCCTTTCGTTTGCGTTCCAAACGCCGCCCGGAAACGGGCGGCGTTTGGGCAATTCAAATTAAATTAAAAAAGGGGCGGGAATCGAATGGATTTATACCCGAACATTGTCCAAGCTGTTGCCGGGGAGGATTTCACGGTTTTCGCATATTGCGAAGACGGGGCGATCCGATTGGTTGACATCAAGCCATTACTGGCAAAGGCCGGTGTATTTACACCAATTGCCGACCCCGTTTTCTTCCGTGAACGGCTCACCATCCTGAATGACACGGTTGCGTGGGATATGACCGGCGGCCGCGACGAAACCGCCTGCGTTGACCTCGACCCATACGAGATATATGCCGCCGCTCCCATTGTTGACGACCCATTAGAAACGCGGGCGGCTTCCTGAATGAAATTCAGAAATATACACATTTTTTTCTTAAAAGATTGTGGGAATCGCCAAAACCGCGCCGCCCGCTTGACTTTGCCGCCCCGCACCCGCATAATAAAAGAAAGCGAAAGCTGAACAAATAAAATATTGAGGTGGATTATGTCAAACAAAGTGAAAGATATCCTGGCGTTATGCAAAGAAAACGGCGTGCGGATGATTGATTTCAAGACGGTTGACCTGTCCGGGCGCTGGCACCACATCACCATCCCGGTGGAGCGCTTCAATGAGGACACCTTACAGTACGGCATCGGCTTTGACGGCTCGAACTTCGGCTATGCCTCGGTGGAAAAGAGCGATATGGTGTTCCTGCCCGATGTGGAAAGCGCCCATATCGACCCCTTTGTCGCGATCCCTACCCTGTCCATGACCGGCGACGTGAAAACCATCG
This sequence comes from uncultured Clostridia bacterium, assembly GCA_910586575.1. GTDB lineage: Bacteria > Bacillota > Clostridia > Oscillospirales > Butyricicoccaceae > QXXE01. The sequence continues at coordinate 2,140 of CAJUJQ010000004.1, forward strand.
GCAAGGCTGAAAACCTGCGCTTCGGGCAGTACGCGCGCAGCGTCACCCAGCGCGCCGAGGAATATATGCGTGAAACCGGCATTGCCGACAAGATGGTCGTCGGGCCGGAGTTTGAGTTTTACCTGTTTGACCGTGTCAGCTTTGAAAACGCGCCCAACCATGCCTCCTACCGCGTCGATACCGCGCAGGCAGAGTGGAACACCGGCACGCCGGACGGCAATGGCTATCAGGTGGCGCACCATGCGGGCTACCATGCCGCGCTGCCCCAGGATATCACCTTTGACCTGCGCAATGAGATGTGCCTGAAAATGGCGGACTGGGATGTGCAGATTAAGTACCACCATCACGAGGTCGGCGGCCCCGGGCAGCTTGAAATCGAGGTCGAACCGGAAAGCCTGACCGAAATGGCGGATAAGACTATGATTATCAAGTATATCATTAAGAATGTCGCCGCCCGCGCAGGCAAAACCGCTACCCTGATGCCCAAGCCCATCTACGGCGAGGCAGGCAACGGCATGCACGTCCATATCTGGCTGTGGAAGGACGGCAAGCCGCTGTTCTTCGACGAAAACGGCTATTCCAGCCTGTCCGACACCGCGCTGTATTTCATCGGCGGGCTGCTCAGGCACGCGGCTTCTCTGTGCGCGATTACCAACCCTTCCACCAACTCGTTCAAGCGCCTTGTCCCCGGCTTTGAAGCGCCGGTCACCATCGGCTACGCCACCGCGAACCGCTCCTCTGTCATCCGTATCCCCGCTTACGCGAAAACCCCCGCGCAGAAGCGTTTCGAGCTGCGCAACCCGGACGCGACCTGCAACCCCTATTATGCTTACGCGGCAATTCTGATGGCGGGGCTTGACGGCATCCAAAACAAAATCGACCCGCACGCCAACGGCTGGGGGCCGTATGATTTCAACCTGTTCAGCCTCTCCGACGAGGACAAAAAGCGGATTCAGGGCTTGCCGACTTCGCTCGGGCAGGCGCTCGACGCGCTCGAAGCCGACCACGAATATTTAACCCGCGGCGGCGTGTTCCCCGAAGAACTGATTCAGAATTGGCTCAAGCTCAAGCGCGCGGAGGAACAGGCCATTTCCCGCATCCCCACCCCGGCGGAGTTCCAGTATTATTACACGCTTTAAGCGTCCCGTACAGGCGGGTAAGCCCGCATATTCCGTATATAAGCGCGAGAAGGCGCGGCCATCCGGCCGCGCCCTTGCTGTATTTATGCTTCCTTTTTGTTCCTAATGTATTCGTCCATCGCCGCCGCCGCGCGCTTGCCCGCGCCCATCGCCAGGATGACCGTTGCCGCGCCCGTCACCGCGTCGCCGCCCGCGAACACGCCATCCTTGGACGTGATGCCGGTTGCGTCGTCCGCGACGATGCAGCCGCGCCGGTTGGTTTCCAGGCCGGGGGTGGTCGAACGGATCAGCGGGTTCGGGCTGGTGCCGATTGCCACAATAATCGCGTCCAGGTCGAGCGTGAACTCGCTGCCCTCAATCGGCACGGGACGCCGCCGCCCGGATGCGTCCGGCTCGCCCAGCTCCATCTGCTGGCAGACCATGCCCTTCACCAGATAGGTGTCCGGGTCGCCGAGCACCTCGACCGGGGCGGTCAGGAATTTGAAAATGACGCCCTCTTCCTTGGCGTGGTGGATTTCCTCCAAACGGGCGGGAAGCTCGGCTTCGCCGCGCCGGTACACGATGTAGACCTCCTCCGCGCCCATACGCTTCGCGCAGCGCGCCGCGTCCATGGCAACGTTGCCGCCGCCGACAACCGCGACTTTATTCGCGTGCATAATCGGGGTCGCCGCGCCGTCCTTGTAAGCCTTCATCAGGTTGACGCGGGTCAAGTATTCGTTTGCCGAATAGACGCCGTTATAGTTCTCGCCCGGCACGCGCATGAAGGTCGGCAGGCCAGCGCCTGAGCCGACGAAAACCGCCTCATAGCCGTCGGCAAACAGGTCGTCAATTGTCTCCGAACGCCCGACGACAAAGTTCAGCACGAACTCAACGCCCATATCCTTCAGCGTGTCGATTTCGCTCTGCACAATCGCCTTGGGCAGGCGGAATTCGGGGATACCGTACATCAGCACGCCGCCCGCCGTATGCAGGACCTCGAACACGGTCACATCGTAGCCCATGCGCGCCAGGTCGCCCGCGCAGGTCAGGCCCGCAGGGCCAGCGCCCACAATCGCGCACTTGTGGCCGTTCTTCTCGATTTTGATTTCCTTCTTTTCGGCGTGCTCGCGCGCCCAGTCCGCCGCGAAGCGCTCCAGCCGGCCAATGCCGACCGGCTCGCCCTTGATGCCGCGCACGCAGTATTTCTCGCACTGGCTCTCCTGCGGGCAGACGCGTCCGCAGACCGCGGGCAGCGCCGAGGTTTCCTTAATCTTGTCCGCCGCCTCGGCAAATTTCCCCTCTGCCACCAGTGCGATAAAGTCCGGGATTTGCACCGCGACCGGGCACCCCTGGATGCAGGGCCTATTCTTGCAGTTCAGGCAGCGGGAGGCTTCCTCCATCGCCATTTCAGGCGTGTAGCCAAGCGCTACCTCCTCAAAATTTTTATTGCGCACATCGGGCGCCTGTTCGGGCATCGCGACCTTGTCGGCTCTCATGTTCGCCATCGTTACTTGACCTCCATTTTATGTAAGTTGCATTCATGCTTTTCCATCGCGGCCTTTTCCTGCGCCTTGTACATCGCAGAACGGCGCATGGATTCGTCAAAATCGACCAGATGGCCGTCAAAGTCGGGACCGTCCACGCAGGCGAATTTGGTTTCGCCGCCGACGGTCAGTCGGCAGCAGCCGCACATGCCGGTCCCGTCTACCATGGTGGCGTTCATGGACACAATCGTCTTGATTCCATAGGGGCGGGTCGTCTCACAAACGAACTTCATCATAATCATGGGGCCGATGGCGATCACCGCGTCGTACTGGTTCCCGGCGTCGATCAGCTCCTTGAGCACCTGGGTCACCAGCGCCTTGCGCCCGTTCGAGCCGTCGTCGGTCACGAGATGCAGGCTGGTGCTGGCAGCGCGCATTTCCTCCTCCAGAATAATAATATCCTTGTTCCGGAAGCCCGCAATCAGGTCAACCTCCGCGCCCATATCATGCAGCGCCTTGGCCTGCGGGTACGCGATGGCGCAGCCCAAGCCGCCGCCAACAACCGCAACCTTTTTCAGCCCTTCCAGCTCGCTGGGCCTGCCAAGCGGGCCGACAAAGTCGTGAACCATGCCACCCTCGGGCAGCTCGCCGAGCGCCTGCGTCGAAGCGCCCGCCGCCTGGAAAATAATTGTGACCTCGCCGGTGTCGCGGTCGTAATCGGCAATCGTCAGCGGGATGCGTTCGCCGTCCGCGTCCACGCGGAGAATGATAAACTGTCCGGGCCTGCACTTGCGTGCAACGTGCGGTGCATCGACAACCATCAGCGTCGTGTTGCTGTTGAGCACCCTTTTCCTCAAAATTTTATACATTTCACTCGTTCCCTCACTTCATTGGACATCAGGCCTGTTCGGCATCTGCTGGCGCGCAGGCCTATCGTTTCGTGGTATGCAATTTTAGTATAAAACGAAGTGTCAAAAATTGCAAGGGCAATCCTTGAAAAACCGCACTTTTTTTGACAAAACAACAGGCTTCCCGCGCTGGGTACCCCGCCGCCGCAAGCCGCCCCCGCTGAAACGCCGGTTTGAAATTGTTTCCTTCCAAGGCGCGCGAAATATGGACAAACTGGATATTGAACCAAATTTTCTCATTTTCCGCACCTTCCTTGGTCTCTCCGAAACAATTTTTTGAAAAATTCCTTTTTCCGGACAGATTTTCACTTGCTATTTGCAACACGCGGTGCTATAATAATGGCAGTATCCCACTCGGAAAACCGGTATTTCAAGGCGGGCAACCGCCCCGTCCTAAATCTGCCGATCGCGCCGGGTCCCTTCATCAGCCCGGTGTGTATCATACACCCTCTCCCCTGTCGCCTTCATTCCCGAAATCCTGCGGCAGGGGTTTCCCTTATTCGTTAAAACAGATCCCACTCCATAATCTTCAGGCCCTTGCCAGCGGATTTACTGGCAAGGGCTTTTTCTTTACACGATAATATTACGGGAAACGGGGCTGCTTTGCCGAAAAAACAGGTCTTTCCAAGCCGCACGGGTTGTGTTATAATAGGATATTGAGTTACTACGATAAAGGATGAAACCGTAATGGCTATGACACTGACAGAAATCAACCGTGCCGAAGTGCTGCAATACCTGGGCTGGCGCGGCAGTGAAATCCCGCCCGAAGTAAACGCCCAGCTGGACGGCTGCTTACAGGAAACGCTCACGCTTGCGTCGCCGCGCGTGGTCTGGAGGCTGCTCCCCGTGTTGCCCGGCGGCCTGCGGGTCGGGGACGATATCCAGGCACTGCTGTCCGAATCGACGCAGTGCGTGCTGATTGCGGCCACGCTGGGAAACGCGCTTGAAACCGCCATCCGCCGCGCCCAGGTGCGCGGCCTGACCCGCGCGCTGATGCTGGATTGCTGCGGCTCGGCGGCGATTGAGTCAGTCTGCGACGCGGCGGAAGCCGAAATCCGAGCAGCCGTCGGCGAAGGGAAGCACCTGACCGACCGGTTCAGTCCAGGCTATGGCGATTTGCCGCTGTCAGTGCAGCCGCTTTTGCTGGATATCCTGGACGCCCCCCGCCGGATTGGCCTGACACTAACGCCGACCGGCATCATGACCCCGCGCAAGTCGGTGACCGCCATACTTGGCATTGCCGATACGCCGCAGCCGCGCCGGTTCCGGGGCTGCGCGTACTGCTCAATGTTTGAAAACTGTGCTTACAGAAAGGCTGGAAAAAGCTGTGGAAAATAAAATCACCTATTTAGATGGCGCAATGGGCACCATGCTGCAAAAGGGCGGGCTTCAGCCGGGGCACTGCCCCGAGGCGCTTTGCCTGACCGACCCCGACTGCGTGGCCGCAATCCACCGCGCCTATATCGGGGCCGGTTCCCGCATTGCCTACGCAAACACCTTCGGCGCGAACCGCTATAAACTGGCAGAAACCGGCTATTCCGTCGCGCAGCTTATCCCGGCGGCGGTGGCGTGCGCCCGCGCCGCGTGCGCGGGGACGGATGCGCGGGTTGCCCTCGACGTTGGCCCCGTTGGGCAGCTGCTGGAACCTTACGGCACACTGCCCTTTGAGGAAGCCTACGACATTTACCGCGAGGTCATGGAGGCGGGCGCGGCGGCGGGCGCTGACCTGATTGCCATCGAAACCATGACCGACCTTTACGAGGTGAAAGCCGCCGTCCTTGCCGCGAAGGAGCATACCACCCTCCCGGTATTCGTTACCATGACTTTTGAAGAGAACGGGCGCACCTTCACCGGCTGCACGGTGGAAGCCATGGCGGCGGTGCTCGAGGGGCTGGGCGTGGACGCTGTCGGCATGAACTGCTCCCTTGGCCCGCGCGAGCTGTACCCGATTGCCGAGCGCCTGTGCGCCGTGACCGATTTGCCAATCATTGTCAAGGCAAACGCGGGGCTTCCCGACCCGGCGACCGGAGCTTACAGCATCACCGCAGACGAATTCGCCGCGGAAATGGTGCGCTTTGCCGCGCTGGGCGTGGCATATATGGGCGGCTGCTGCGGCACCGACCCGGACTTTATCGCCAAAATTGTCGAAAAAACGCAAAATATAACCATCCCTGCGCGCACAACCACCCGGAAATCGGTGGTCTGCACCCCGACCAATGTTGTGACCATTGACGGCGTGCGCATCATCGGCGAACGCATTAACCCCACCGGCAAAAAGCGCTTCAGGCAAGCGCTGATGGAAAACGACCTGGATTACATCCTTGCGCAGGCGGTCGAGCAGGCGGACGCGGGCGCGCACATTCTGGACGTGAACGTCGGCCTGCCCGGGATTGACGAGCCGGAAATGATGGTGCGCGTGGTCAAGGCCATCCAGTCGGTGACCGACCTGCCGCTTCAGCTGGATTCCTCCGACCCGGCGGCGATGGAAGCCGGTTTGCGGGTGGTCAGCGGCAAAGCAATTATCAATTCCGTCAACGGGGAACAAGCCGTGCTCGACCGCATTTTGCCGCTGGCGAAAAAGTACGGCGCGGCGGTCGTCGGGCTGGCGATGGACGCGGGCGGCATCCCGCCCACGGCGGAGGGGCGCTTTGCGATTGCCGAGCGTATTCTGTCCGAAGCCCTGAAACACGGCATCCGCAAAGAGGATGTATTTATTGACTGCCTGACGCTGACCGTCTCCGCCGAGCAGGACAAGGCGGTCGAAACGTTGAAAGCCATGCAGATGGTACGCGACCGGCTCGGGCTGCACTGCGTGTTGGGCGTGTCGAATATTTCCTTCGGCCTGCCCGCGCGCGGGAAAATCACCGCCGGATTCCTGACGCTGGCAATGGCGCACGGCCTGGACTTGCCCATCATCAATCCCAGCGCGCAGTCCGTGATGGACGCCATCCTGGTTTATAATGTCCTCTATCATGTAGATAAGGGCGCGGCGGCGTATATCGCGGCGAACGCCGGTGAAACATCTTCTGCCGCACCGGCAGCCGCGCCGGGGGCGGCGCATGACCTCCCCTATGCGGTCGCGAAGGGCCTGGGCGCGGACGCGCGCCGCCTGACCAGGGCGCTGCTCGACGCGGGCACCTCCGAAAACGACCTCATCAATGGCGAGCTGATCCCGGCGCTGGACGCGGTCGGCACACGCTTTGAGAAGGGCGAAATCTTCCTGCCGCAGCTCATCAACGCTGCGGGCGCGGCGCAGGAAGCTTTCGATGTGATTAAGGCCGCGATTGCGGACAAGGGCGCGCCGCCGGTCTCCAAGGGCAAGCTGATTGTCGCGACGGTCAAGGGCGATATCCACGACATCGGCAAGAATATCGTCAAGACCATCCTGGAAAACTACGGCTATACCGTGCTGGACCTGGGGCGCGACGTGCCGCCCGAAACCATTGTCGAGACCGCCGTCCGGGAGGATGTGCGGCTGATTGGCCTGTCGGCACTCATGACAACCACCCTTGGCAGCATGCGGCAGACAATTGAAGCGCTCCGCGCCAGCGGGCACGCCTGCAAAATCTGGGTTGGCGGCGCGGTGCTGACGCCCGATTACGCAAGGCAGATTGGCGCGGATTACTACGCCCGCGACGCAAAGGAATCGGTCGATATCGCGCGGGAGGTGCTCGGCTGAGATGAATGTCAGGGATTATTTGGAGGGCAGCCTTTTGCTGTTTGACGGCGCGATGGGTACCTATTACGCGGGTTTATATCCGCAGGGCGAACGCGCAGAAGCCGCAAACCGGCAGCACCCCGGGCGTATCCGGCAAATCCACACCGCCTATCTGGAAGCGGGCGCGAAAGCAATTAAAACGAATACCTTTTCGCCGTTTGACGTGGAGGGCGAAACCCTCGCGCAGACGCTGGAAGCCGGGTACACGCTCGCCCGCGAAGCCGCCGCGCCCTTTGACGCCGCCGTGTTCGCCGACCTCGGCCCCGCCGACCCGGAGGATTTGCTGCGGGCGGTAGACTGTTTCCTCGATTTGGGCGCGGAAAACTTCCTGTTTGAGACTTTTTCCGATTTCGGGGCGCTTGACCGGATTGCCGCGCATCTCAAGGGGCGCAGGCCGGACGCCTTTGTGCTCACCTCCTTTGCGGTCAGCCCGGACGGCTTGACCCGCCATGGCCTGCACGCCGAAGCGCTGCTGCGGCAGGCAAACGAATGCGCCGCCATCGACGCGGCGGGGCTGAACTGCGTTTCCGGGCCAAGCCACCTGCTCCGGCTGGCGGAGGGGCTGCACGAGCCGCCCTTCCTGCTGTCGGTGATGCCGAACGCGGGCTATCCGACGATTGTGCGCGGGCGCACGGTCTACGAGGGGACGCCCGGTTACTTTGCGGGGCGCATGTCTGAAATTGCGGCGGCGGGCGCGAAAATCCTAGGCGGATGCTGCGGCACAACACCTGTTTTTATTCAAAAAACGCGGGAGGTGCTCGAAGCATCCGAAACGGCGCGCCGGGAAGCGGGTATCTTCGGCTCGGTGAAAAGCCGCGTAACGGCCGTGCCGCGCAAGGGCGGGCGCAACCGCCTTGCGGAAAAATTCGCCGCCGGGGAGCGGGTGGTCGCGGTCGAGCTTGACCCGCCGGTTGACGCCGACGTTTCCCGCTTTATGGAGGGGGCGCAAAGGCTGGTGCGCGCGGGCGCGGATACCGTCACGATTGCCGACTGCCCGATTGCGCGCCCCCGTGTGGATTCCTCCATGCTGGCGGCAAAGCTGCGCCGCGAGCTGGGGATTGACCCCATCCCCCACATGACCTGCCGGGACCGTAACATCAACGCGACTCGTGCGCTGCTGCTCGGGCTGTCCATTGAAGGGGTGCGCAATGTGCTGGTTGTGACCGGCGACCCCGTCCCCAGCGCCGAACGCGACGAGGTGAAAAGCGTGTTTTCGTTCCATTCGGCGATTTTAGCCGACTATATCCGCAGGCTGGGGCAGGAAAATATCGTCGTGCCGTTTCAGGTGTTCGGCGCGCTCAACGTCAACGCCGCCAACTTTGACGCTGAACTGAAAAAAGCGGAGCGCAAGCGTGCGGCGGGCGTGTCCGGCTTCCTGACCCAGCCGGTGATGAGTGAACGCGCGTTCGGCAACCTCGCCCGCGCCCATGCGGAAATGCCCGATATGAGGATTCTGGGCGGCGTAATCCCGGTCGTCAGCGAACGGAACGCGCTGTTTATGAACAATGAGGTTGCCGGGATTGAAGTCCCTGAAGAGATTGCCGCGCGGTATCACGGCCTTGGCCGCGAGGATGCAGAAGCCCTCGCCGTGGAATTGTCGGTTGGCTTTGCGCGGCGGATGGAGCCGTACACGGCGGGCTGGTATTTTATGACGCCGTTCCAGCGGGTGGCATTGATTGAGCGGATTTTGACAGCGCTGCGCGGGTGACGGGGATGCAATTTTCTTTCACCGGCCTGCTTTATCTGGTGATGCTGTTTGTGCCGAATATCCTGTGGGCAAGCCGCAGGCCTGCGGGTTATGAACAGCATACCGCTAAGGAATCCCCTTTTTTGCTTTGCTGTGAGCGGGCCGGACAGGCGCTTGTCTGCTGCCTGGCGCTGGTGGCTGCCCCGAACGGCAGGACGGCAGCCCCCGTATGGCGGCTGTGGCTGGCGGTTTCCTTCCTGCTGATGCTTTTATATGAATGCTGGTGGCTACGCTATTTCCGCAGCCCCCGCACCATGATGGATTTTTACAGCAGCCTGCTGGGCATCCCTGTAGCAGGGGCAAGCCTGCCGGTGATGGCGTTCCTTCTGCTCGGCGTGTACCGGAAAAGCCCGCTGCTGGCAGCGTCGTCCGCCCTATTGGGGATTGGGCATATCGGAATCCATTTGCAGCACCGCAGGGGGATCACAGAAAACCCGCCGCGGAAGTAATTCCACGGCGGGCAGGCTGTTTTTTCGCTTAGTGGTTGCTCAGCATATCGGTGCAGCGTCTTACGTCCTGGTAACGCGCGGTCATCGGATGGTTTGCCGCAAGGCTGAGATAGCTGATTGCACAAAGCTGGTCAAAGTAAGAATATTTCTTTTTCATGATAGAATGTCCTCCTGTCTGTGGGCGGTGGGAACCGCCGGTTGGTTTTCTGAACGATGCTTATTATAGACGGGATGGGCTTAGAAAGCAATCCGAGAAATCGATAAACAATTTGAAATTGACGCAGATTTTTTCGTCGTATTGCATAATTGTAAGCGTTATGTTTTGTGCATTGTAACCAAAACAATCGTTTTGTCGGCTTTCAACGGCTGTTGAGGGAGGTGTAGGACATGCTTGACCGTTCCATGTGCGGCGTCTGCCCTGTCGCGGCGCTGGGGCTGCGCGGGGAGCGCGGCGAACGGCTCGGACGGCTGTGCCCTGGGGCGCGCAGTGTGTTCGTATTCCTGTTCCCCTATTTCGCGGGGGAGCGTCCCGGCAACCTGTCATTATACGCGCGCGGGCGGGACTATCACGCGGTGATACGGGACGCGCTTGCCCCGGCGGCGGACGCCCTGCGGGCAAAATCCCCGGAAAACCACTTTGTGGTGCTCGCCGACGATTCGCCCATCCCCGAGGTACGCGCCGCCGCACTGGCGGGGCTAGGCGTGCGCGGGGAACACGGCCTGCTGATTCACGAAACCTACGGCAGCTATGTTTTTATTGGTACGATTGTCACCGACCGGGATTTCCCGGCGGAGGTCCACCCGCCCAGCCCCTGCCTGCGCTGCGGGAAATGCCGCGCCGCCTGCCCCGCGCAGGCAATCGGTACTCCGGGCGTGGACACGGGGCGCTGCCTTTCGGCGCTGACCCAGCGCGGCGGCGCAGTGACCCCGCAGGAAGCCGGACAGCTCCGGCGGCACCCGCTGATCTGGGGATGTGATACCTGCCAGCTGGCGTGCCCGATGAACCGCGGCGTGCCGCTTTCGGACAACCCGGCTTTCCGGGAAAATCTGCTGGACAGCCTGACGGCAGAGGATCTTGCGGGCTTAACCCGCCGCGCCTTCGTGGAGCGGTTCCCCGAGCGGGCCTTTACCTGGCGCGGGCCCGCGCCGCTGCGCCGCAACCTTGAACTGAAACATTCCGATTGATCCCGCCGCTGTGCGCCCCATGGGTACATGAAAAGACGGCGGCACATCACAAAACGCGGGGGGCGCCCCGTACAAGGGGAGGATGCCGCATGAAATTCAAAGATACTATCCCGGACGCAACCGCACCGCTGTTCCACGCGATGAACTTACTCAGCGAAGGCGGCAGCGCGCGGTTCCATATGCCCGGCCACAAGGGGGAACCGATTTTCCAGACCTTTGCCGAGGTGTTCGCGATTGATTTTACCGAAACCTACGGCACGGGCAACCTTTATACCGGGGAAGGGCCAATCCGTGCCGCCGAGCAGGCCGCCGCGCGTTTCTACCATGCCGCCGACTGCTTCTTCCTAACCTGCGGCTCGACACAAGGCGTGCTCTCCATGCTTGCCGCTTCCGTACCGCCCGGCGGTTCGCTGCTGGTTGACCGCAACTGCCACAAATCGGTCTGCACCGCGCTGGCGCTGCTCGATATCACCCCGCATTTTATCGCGCCGCCGGTCATTGAACCGTTCGGCATCCCCTCCGCGCTGGTGGTTCCCGACGTGGAGGCCGCGCTCGACGCGCACCCGGAAGCCGCCGCGCTGCTGGTGACCTCGCCCAATTATTACGGGGTTTGCCAACCGCTTGAGGATTTTTCCGAGATGTGCCGCGCGCGGGGCAAACTGCTGCTGGTGGACTCCGCCCACGCGGCGCACTTCCCCGCCGTGCGGATGCACTCCGCTGTCCAGCGCGGCGCGGACTGCGCGGTGATTTCAGCGCACAAAACCCTGCCTTGCCTGGGGCAGGGGGCCTACCTCATTCTGGGGGAGCGCATGGAAGGCGACGCACTGCGGGAGGCGACCTCGCTGTTCGGCACGTCCTCGCCGAGCTACCCGATCCTGTGCTCGCTCGACCTCGCCCGCGCCTGGGCGGAAGGGCAGGGCGCCGCCGATTTCCGGCAGTCCGCCCACAGCTGTGCCGGCATCCGCCATATGCTTTCCCACGAAACGCCCTTCCTGACGCTGGAGGATTTCATGGTGCCGGACGCGCTCGACCCGTGCCGGCTGACCGTCTGCACCGCCGGGACGAAGCTGTCCGGGCACGCGCTCGCGGACACGCTGTTCGGCACATTTTCGGTCGCCTGCGAGATGGCGGACGAGCGGAACGTGGTCTTTATCCTGACCGGCGCGGATTCGCCGGTCAGCGTGCTGCGGCTGCGGCAGGCGCTCGCCAAGCTGGCGAAACGCGTGGGGCAGGCCCCGCTTCCCGAAAAAACCGGGGCAGCGCCCCTCCCCGCGCGAATAATGAGCGTGCGCAGGGCGTGGTTCTCCCCAAGGGAGGAAATCGCGGTTGCCGACGCGCTCGGGCGTATCTGCGCAAGGCCCGCCACCCCTTATCCGCCCGGTGTGCCGCTCATCTATCCCGGGGAGGAAATCGGCGTGCCACAGATTGAAATACTGCGGAAAAGGTGCTATAATAGGGTAGAGGTTGTCAAGGCGGAAGGCTGATTACCTCGCACTCTGGAAATAACGTTTGAAAAGGAGCATTCCCTATGAAAATGCTGCTTGCCATTATTAACTATGACGATTCCCACAGCGTCATTGAGGCCATGATGAAATCAGGCTTTTCAGTGACCAAGCTTGCCACTACCGGCGGCTTTTTGAAAGCCGGGAACGTGACCATCCTGGTCGGCCTGGATGAAACCCGGCTGGATGACGCTTTTGAAATCATCCGGAAACACTGCAGCAAGCGCAAACAGATTATGCCGACCACGACCGAACTGGGTATGGGCTATTATCCCGCCATGCCGGTACCGGTCGAGGTGGGCGGCGCGACCGTGTTCGTGCTCGACGTGGCGCGCTTTGAGAAGCTGTGAACGGCTTTGATACGCTGGGGCTTCCGGCGGCACTCCGGCGCAGTATCACAAGCGCGCTTGCCGTGCGCTTCCCGCAGAGCGTTCTGCTGATTGGACCCGAGGAAGGCACGCGGGCGCTCGGCCGGACGATTGCGGCGGCGCTGCTCTGCGAGCAGGGCAACCCCTGCGGCCGCTGCAACTCCTGCCGTAAGGCAGAGAAGCAGATTCACCCGGACTTGATCGAAATCGACGAAGAAGGCGAAATCAAGGTCGAAACCGCCAGGCGGGTACGCGCGGAAGCGTCGGTGCTGCCCAACGACGGCGCGCGCAAGGTCTTTCTAATCGCGCACGCCGAGCGGATGAACCCCGTCGCGCAAAACGCATTGCTCAAGGTACTGGAGGAGCCGCCGAAATACTGCTTTTTCCTGCTGCTGACCACCCAGCCCGACCGCATTCTCGAGACAATCCTGTCGCGCTGCACCCGCTACCAGCTGCCCCCCGCAGAGGAAATGCCCGACGAAACGCTGCTTCCGCTGCTCACGCCCTACCTGCGCGCGCTGGCAAGCGGCAGCGAGGCGGGCATGATGCGCGCGGCTGTCGGCCTGGAAAAGCTGTCCAGGCCGCAGGTGCGGGCGTGGCTGTCGCTGCTGCAAACCGCCCTCCGGGACGCTGTTTTTTCTGCCGGACGGCTGGGCGCGCCGCTGCTCCCCACGGTTTCGGCTGAGACAGGCGCGCTGGCCGCGCGGCTGCCGGTGCACAAACTGACCGCGCTTTATGCGCTTTGCGGCACGCTCTCCCAACGCGCCGAGCGCAACGCCGCTGCCGCCGCCATGACCTGCGCGCTGACAGCGGACGCTTATTCCCTCGCATATTTGGAATAACCTGGGGACTGTGAATCAATAAATTGTGACAAGCGCGCCGCAGATTCTTTCGCCTGTCAAGGAAACTGGGCGTGGTATGGCGGAAGAAGATGCAAGCGATTGTCGCAAGTTATACTCGCGAATGAAAAGATTTGCCGTATTCACCCACCCTGCCCACCATCCGTTTGGCGGGCAGGGCAAGGTGCAGCAACGATGATTGCCGCTCCAATTCCCGCCGCAGCGGAGAAAGGGAGTCCAGAGGGATGAGTCCCTCTGGCGCTGTCCGCGCAGGACCGCCCGCCGCGCAGGCGAACCGAACGGCAAACTTTAACGCACGCGAATATATTTTTGAACAGTTCCCTATTTCCGGATATACCCTATAGAAAACAGAGGATTTACCATTGGCTACTGTAATTGGAGTCCGGTTCAAAAAAATCGGAAAAGTCTATTATTTTGACCCGCGCGGTACGGTGGTTGCGCCCGGGCAGAACGTCATTGTGGAGACGGCGCGCGGCACCGAGTTCGGCGAATGCGTGATGGGCAACACCGATGTGGACGACGCAAGCCTGGTGCTGCCGCTCAAGCGGCTGGTGCGCATCGCGACCCGCACCGACCATGAAGTGATCGAGTCCAACGAGCTGCACGCGCGCGAGGCTTACCGCATCTGCCGCAACAAAATCGCCGAACACGGGCTGGAAATGAACCTTGTTACCGTCGAGTGCACCTTCGACCTCAATAAAATCCTGTTCTATTTCACCGCCGACGGGCGCGTCGATTTCCGCGAGCTGGTCAAAGACCTTGCGGCGATTTTCCGCACCCGGATTGAGCTGCGCCAGATCGGCGTGCGCGACGAGGCCAAGATGCTCGGGGGGCTTGGCATCTGCGGGCGGGAGCTGTGCTGCACCTCTTATTTATCGGAATTCCAGCCGGTTTCCATCAATATGGCGAAGGAACAGAACCTTTCCCTGAACCCCAGCAAGATTTCGGGCACGTGCGGGCGGCTGATGTGCTGCCTGAAATACGAGCACGAGGTCTATTCCGAGCTGCAAAAGCAGACCCCCAAGCTGGAAAGCCTGGTGGATACCCCGGCGGGACGCGGCACGGTTGTTTCGACCCAGATGCTGCGCGGCACCTGCCGGGTGCTGATTGAGGACGGCGACGGCACACCCCAGCAGTTCGACTGCACGGACTGTGTTGTGCTGCGCTCCGGCAAGGCGAAAGGGCGTCCCGCCCCGCCGCCTCCCCCCGCACCGGCTGAGGCCGAGGAGCAGCCCCGCCCGCCCAGGCGCAAGCTCCATTTCTCCGAACCTGCCGAGGAGCAGCCGCCCGCGGCAGATGAAAAGCCCCACCGCAGGCGGCGGCGCGGCGGCGCACGGCGGCACCGCGGCCAGGCCCCGGCGGAGGACGGCGCAAATGAAACGCCTGTGCCGCATCCGTGACCCACGCCTGTTGAATACTGGCCTTTATAACGCAGACGGCGCGGCCCCGGAATACTTCGGATATTTTCAAAGCCCCTGCCAGCGAATTTGCTGGCAGGGGCTTCTTTTTTTGCGGTGAAGCTTTGACGCTTGCACTTTACCGGCACTTTGCCAGCAGCTTTTCCCATTTCTGGTCCACCCACTGCTGGGCTTCCTCAATCATCCATTCCCCGCCAGGGGCGAAGCAGTGGCGGAAACGTCCCTGCGGGCGCATGAAGTCCGCAACCGGCAGCTTCTTTTTCGGCTCGTAGGTCAGCCGGTACTCGCCGTCAATAACCTCAAACAGCGGCCAGGCGCAGCTTTCCACCGCAAGGCGGGTGATTTCCGCAAGGTCCTCGGTGGCATAGCGCCAGCCGCGCGGACAGGGGGACAGCACGTTCAGGAAAGCAGGGCCGGGGGTATAAATCGCCTTGTGCGCCTTCTCGTGCAAGTCCTTCATCGAGGTCAGGAAGGTGGACTGCGCGACATAGGGAATCCCATGCGCGACCATGATTTCTGTCAAATCCTTCTTGTTCTGCTTTTTGCCGTTCGAAACCCTGCCGACCGGCGTGGTCGTCGCGTCCGCGAAGCGCGGCGTTGCGCCCGAGCGCTGGATGCCGGTATTCATATAGGCCTCATTATCGTAGCAGACATACACCATGTCATGCCCGCGCTCCATCGCGCCCGAAAGCGACTGGAAGCCGATATCATAGGTGCCGCCGTCGCCGCCGAAGGTAATAAACTTAAAATTATCCTGCACCTTGCCCCGGCGCTTCAGCACGTTGTAGGCCGCTTCCACGCCGCCGCAGGTCGCCGCCGCGTTCTCGAAAGCGTTGTGGATATAGCTGTCCGTCCAGGCGGTGTACGGATACAGGAAAGAGGAAACCTCCAGGCAGCCGGTGGCGTTGGTCACAACCGCCTTGTCCTCCGGGTCGAGCGCGCGCAGCACGGCGCGCACCGTGACGCCCGCGCCGCAGCCCGCGCACAGGCGGTGCCCGCCGACAAAGCGCTCAGGCTTGGACATTTCTTTTTTCAGGTTATAAGCCATGTTCGATTACCCCCTCTGCCCAATGTGGCGGTACGGCGCGCCGGTTTCGCCGGCGGCAACGCATTCATCCAGCGCCCGGAAGATTTCGGCACAGTCGTCAACGCGGAAGTCGCGCCCGCCCAGGCCGTATACGTAATTGACCGCAACCGGGCGTTCCTTGCAGCCATAGAGCGCGGCACGCACCTCGGCGCCGAGCGGACCGCCCGCCGCCGAGAACGATTCGCATTTATCCATAATCGCGATTGCCTTGCAGTGGGACAGCGCCGCCGCGATTTCGTCAAACGGGAACGGGCGGAACACGCGCAGCTTGAGCATGCCGGCCTTTTTGCCCTGTGCGCGCAGCTCGTCAACGCAGGCACGCGCCGTGCCCGCAGAGGAGCCGATGAGGACGACCGCGGTTTCCGCGTCCTCCAGCTGATAGCTTTCAAAGAAGCCGTAAGTGCGCCCGGTCATCTCGCCGAAGCGCCTGCCGACCTCCAAAATGACCCTTTTCGCTTCCTGCATCGCTGCCGCCTGCCCCATCTTCGCTTCCATATAATACGGCGAAATACCATAGGGGCCGACCGCCAGGGGGTTCTCGTGCTTAAGCAGGAAGTGTTCCGGCTGGTACTCGCCGACGAACGATTTCACGTCCGCGTCGTCGCACAGCTCGATATTTTCCACCGCGTGCGAGGTGATAAAGCCATCCTGGCAGACCATCACCGGCAGGCGCACCGCCGGGTTTTCGCCGATGGGCATCGCCTGCAAATAGTTGTCGTAGGCTTCCTGGTTGTTCTCGGCGTAAATCTGGATCCAGCCGGTATCCCGCGCGCCCATGGAGTCGGAATGGTCGTTATTGATGTTGATGGGGCCGGTCAGCGCACGGTTGACACACGCCAGCGTCACCGGCAGGCGGTAGGACGCCGCGACATACAGCAGCTCCCACATCAGCGCCAGGCCACAGGACGAGGTCGCGGTGATGGCGCGCGCGCCCGCCGCTTCCGCGCCGATACAGGTGGACATGGACGAGTGCTCGGATTCAACGGTGACAAATTCGGTATGTACCAAACCATCCGCGACGTACTGCGCAAAATACTGCGGGATTTCGGTAGATGGCGTAATCGGGAACGCGCCCATGACATCAGGGTCAATCTGGCGCATTGCGTAGGCAACGGCCTCATTGCCGGACAAACGGTCTCTCTTTGCCATGGTTACGCGTCCCCCTTTCCGAACTGGATTGCCTTGAACGGGCAGACCTTGGCGCACACGCCGCAGCCCTTGCAGTGGTCAAAATCAAAGTCCTGCCGCTTGCCGTCCCGCACCGGGATGGCGCTGTCCGGGCAGTAGGGTGTGCACATCAGGCATTGCTTGCATTTGTTGGGGTTCCAAACCGGGGCAGCCGTGCGCCACTCCCCGGTGGAGAACTGGAAAGCCGTGCCCGGCTCATAAATCTCACAGCCTGGGGTCAATTCCTGCCAGGTGCTGTTCTCGTTGATGTTTTCCGCTTTTTTCATCCGGCCTTGACCTCCTGCATCGATTGGGTGAGCGCGCGCATATTGCCGTCAATCACCTGCGGCTTGTGGGCAAATTTATGACGGAAGGATGCTTCCATATCGGCAACAAAACGCTCCGGCTCGACCACGCCCGACACCTTGACCGCCGCCGCCAGCATCGGCGTATTCGGGAAGTTTTTGCCCAGCGTTTCCTCGGAGACGCGGCGCGCGTCAATGGTGCACACCTTCCCCGGATAGCCGCCCAGCAGCGGGCGCACCTCGTCCGGGGCCTTGCTGGTGTTGATGATAATCGCGCCGTCTTTGGAAAGCCCATGGGTTACATCGACCGATTCCAACAGCGTTTCGTCCACAACGACCACATAGTCGGGGTTGTAGATGTTGGAATGCACGGTGCAGCGCTCGTCGGAAATCCGGTTGTACGCGGTGATGGGCGCGCCCATGCGCTCCGGGCCGTACTCTGGGAAGCCCTGCACATACTTGCCGGAGGAAAACGCCGCGTCGGCAAGCAGCAGGCAGGCGGTCTTTGCGCCCTGGCCGCCGCGCCCGTGCCAGCGGATTTCAACAGGTTTGTTTTTCATGGTGAATCTGCCTCCTGAATAAAAATACAATCAAGTCAATAAAAAACGAGCCGTTCGTCCGTCAAAGGACGAAGGCCCGAAAGCATCCGTTATACCACCTTGTTTACGTACCAGCATACGTTTCCCCGATAACGGCGGGAGGCCGGTGCGTCCTACGCCCCATGAAGGGGGGTTCGGTGCACAGCTCGGGAGTGATTTTCGGACGGCTGCTACTGGCGCCGGGCTTGCACTGTCCCCGGCTCGCTGCGGCGTTCGCTGGCTGCTTACTCTCTCCGTCTTGGCTGTTTGCTTATTAACGTAATAAAGTATACAAAATTCCCGCCCATCTTTCAATAGGCAAATCGCACAAAAAACCGGTTGAACCGCCCTTCGCGCCGCACAAAATACGCCCAAAAAGGGAGAAACTGGGAAAGCGGCAGCCTTTCAGTAAAGCCTGCGCGATTCCAGGCTTATTGCGATACACCAGGCATTGATATTGAAAAGGACACATCAGGATTTTCACTGTCCCATGTTTATCTTACAGGCAGAGGGCTGGAAGATGCCGCTGCTGCAATTTCAAAAATTTTGTCCCCGCTGCAAGATATACTCGTGTGCGTTAAAGTTTGCCGTTCGGTTCGCCTGCGCGGCGGGCGGTCCTGCGCGGACAGCGCCAGAGGGACTCATCCCTCTGGACTCCCTTTCTCCGCTGCGGCGGGAATTGGAATGGCAATCATCGTTGCTGCACCTTGCCCTGCCCGCCAAACGGATGGCGGGCAGGGTGGGTGAATACAGCAAATCTTTTCATTCGCGAGTATAACAGGCCTGCGCCTGATCGGAAACCGCGGACAATCGGAGTGATAATTTCCCCGGAACAGCATCGCTCGAAGTAACATACGGCCAGATACTGCCGCCGTTAGAAAATCGCAAGGTTTTCTCGAGAATCTCACAAGAACCCCTCATGGAAAAATACAAACCCGAATCATGCGGTTTTGTTATGATAACCACATGAAAACGGAGTATTTCCCTTGGAGGTTTCAAAAATGGATCGAAAAAGACTCTTAATCCTGTTCGGCGGCTGTTCCAGCGAGCACGAGGTCTCCCTGCAATCCGCCCACGCGGTGCTTTCCCATCTGGACAGCAGCCGCTTTGAAGCAATCCCCGTCGGCATTACCCGCGCCGGGGAATGGCTGTTTCTCGGCCAGCGCTGGGAAACCATGATGGACGTTGAATGGGACGGTATCCCCTGCACGCCTGCGCTTTCCCGTGGGAGCCGCGCCCTGCTCCTGCTGGACGGCGCTTCCCGGCAGCTTCCGCTTGACGCGGCGTTCCCCATCCTGCACGGCAAGAACGGCGAGGACGGCACCGTTCAGGGCGCGTGTGAGCTGGCGGGGCTGCCCCTGATTGGCTGCGGCACGCTTGCCAGCGCTCTCTGTATGGATAAATCACGCGCCCATTGCCTTGCAGCAGCCGCCGGAATCCGCGTCCCGAAAAGCGTTTCTTTTACGCGTTCCTGCACCGGCGCGGAAATCCGTTCCGCCGCGCAAACGCTCGGATATCCGTTGTTCGTCAAGCCGCTCCGCTCCGGCTCCTCCTTCGGCATTACCCGCGCGGAACAGCCGGAGCAGCTGCCCAAAGCGCTGGAAACGGCCTTTGCGCACGACACCGAAATTGTGCTGGAGGAAGCAATCCCCGGCTTTGAGGTCGGCTGCGCCATCATGGGGAACGAAACGCTGACCGTTGGCGCGGTGGATGAAATCGAGCTTTCCGCAGGCTTTTTCAGCTACGACGAAAAGTACACCTTAAAGAGCGCGAAAGTCCACTGCCCCGCACGCATTCCCAGTTCTGCGGCAGAAGCCGTCAAGCAAGCCGCCGTTAAGATTTACCGCGCGCTCGGCTGCCGGGTAATGGCACGGGTTGACCTCTTTTTGACACCGTCCGGTGAGATTGTTTTCAATGAGGTGAACACCATCCCCGGCTTTACAGCGCACAGCCGCTACCCGTCCATGATGCGGGAAATCGGGATCCCCTTCGAGGAGCTTGTCACCCGCCTGATCGAATTGGGGGTGCAGCCATGAGGATCGTCCGGTTAAGCCGCAGCCTGCTCCATCAGGGGCCGCTGATCCTGGTCAATCAAGCGCACGCCCACCAGCCGGAAGCGCCCCACCCCCTGACTGCCATCAATTCCCATTACCCAGAAATCTTGCTGGAACGGCAGGCTGCCCGCCTGCTCTCCGCCTGCATCACGGAAATCCATGGCGGCGGCGCGATCGTGCCGGTTTCCGGCTGGCGCAGCCACGCCGAGCAGCAGCGGCTTTGGGAGGACACCCTGCGCACCAACGGCGAAGCCTTCACCCGGCGGTATGTCGCCCTGCCGGGGTGCAGCGAGCACGAAACCGGCCTTGCCATTGACCTCGGCAAAGCCGCGCCCGAAATCGACTTTATCCGCCCGGATTTCCCCTACAGCGGCCTTTGCCAGACCTTCCGGCGCGCCGCCCTGCGCTATGGCTTCATTGAGCGCTATCCCCGCGAAAAGGAGCGAATCACCGGCATTTCACACGAGCCGTGGCACTTCCGGTATGTGGGCGCACCACATGCCCAGCTGATGCACGAAAACGGCCTGTGCCTGGAGGAATACACCGAGTTCATCCGCCAGAAGGAGCGCCGCTGCGCCCTCGGGAACGGCAGCACCGCGCATATTTTCTGTATCCCCTGCACGGGAGAGGAAACCGTGTGTGAGCTGCCCGGCTGCTGCTGCCAAATCTCCGGCAATAACGTAAACGGCTTTGTCGTCACCGCCTGGGAGGTGGGCGCATGAAACGCCGGTACGCGGCGCTCGATTGGTTCCGCCTGGCGGCGGCGGCGCTTGTCGTCGCCATTCACACCTCCCCGCTGTCCGGCGTCAGCCCGCTGGCGGATTTCTGGCTGACGCGGGTGCTGGCAAGGGTGGCGGTGCCCTTTTTCCTGATGGTCAGCGGCTATTTCCTGGCAAAGCAAAACTGGCGCGGGACTTCCCGTTTCCTTCGGAAAACGCTGCTGCTTTACGCCGCCGCAATCCTGCTTTATCTGCCCGCCAGCCTCTATAACGGCGTTTTTTCGGGAGTTGGATGGCTGCGCCGCCTGCTGGTTGATGGCACGCTGTACCATCTCTGGTACTTCCCCGCCGTGGTGCTGGGCGTGCTGATTGCCCGCGCGCTGGCAAGGCTGGGGCAGCCCACCGCGCTTACGGTCTCGGGCGCGCTGTATCTGGTCGGGCTTGGCGGCGACAGCTGGTACGGAATCGCGTCACAGCTGCCAGTTTTCCGCTCCCTTTACGACGGGATTTTCCGGTATTCCGCCTACACGCGGAATGGATTGTTTTACGTGCCGCTGTTCCTCCTGCTGGGCGCGGCAGGCTTCCGCCCGAAGCCCCAATACGCCGCGTGCGGCTGCGCGCTTTCACTCTCCGCAATGAGCGCCGAAGCGTTCCTCCTGCGCTCGCTGAACGCACAGCGTCACGACAGTATGTACCTCTTTTTGCCTGTCCTGATGGTGTGCCTGTTCTCCCTGCTTCTGGAAGCCAACCAGGGGGAAAAGCCCCGCTTCCGCGCGATTTCCACCATTATTTATATCACGCATCCCATGGTTATCATCCTGATACGCGGCGGCGCAAAGCTGACCGGCCTGGAATCTCTGCTGATCGAAAACAGCCTGCTTCATGCCTGTGCGGTGCTTTTCGTCAGCGCCGCGTTTGCCTGCGCGCTTTCTTTCCTCTTTCCACGGAAGCCGCGTGCGGACGCGCGCGCATGGCGTGAGCTGGATCTGTCCGCGCTGCGCCACAACGCCGGTACTTTGCAAAGCACCCTGCCCGCTGGCTGCGCCCTGATGGGCGTTGTAAAGGCGGACGCCTACGGGCATGGCGCGGTTCCGGTTGCCCGCACGCTGCAAGCCTGCGGGGTGCGCGCGTTTGCGGTCGCCTGCCTGAGCGAAGGCATCGCGCTGCGCAAGGCGGGCATACGCGGGGAAATCCTGATTGTCGGCTACACGCCGCCGGAGGAGGCCGCGCTCCTGCGCCGCTGGCGGCTGACCCAGATGGTCGTGGACGCGGCGCACGGGCAGGCGCTTTCCGGCGCCGGCGTGCCGGTGCGCATCCATCTTGGGCTGGATACCGGGATGCACCGGCTCGGCATACCGGCGGACGACGTTGACGCGATTGCCGCGCTTTACCGCTGCAAAAACCTGCGTATCCGCGGGGTGTTCTCCCACCTGTGCGTAGTGGACAGCCTCGCCCCATCCGACGTTGCCTTTACCGGGCAGCAATTAAGGCGCTTTTATAAAACCGTCGCATGGCTGCGCGCGCACGGCTATCCCACCGGCAAGGTGCACATTCAGGCAAGCTACGGCGTGCTCAACCTGCCCGCGCAGTCCTGCGACTATGCGCGGGTCGGTATTGCGCTTTACGGGGTGCGCAGCAGCGGTTCCCCCGTCCGGCGCACGCTCGACTTGCGCCCGGTGCTGTCCCTGCGGGCGCGTGTCACCTCGGTGCGCACGCTTGCGGCGGGGGAGTGCGCCGGATATGACCGCGCATTCCGCGCCGGCCGTCCCACCCGGATTGCCGCCATTTCCATCGGCTACGCCGACGGACTGCCGCGCGAGCTGCCGCAAAGGGGCGGCTGCGTCCTGCTCCACGGGCAAAAATGTCCGCTGATTGGACGGCTGTGCATGGACCAGGCGCTCGTTGACGTGACCGGTTTGGAAGGGGTGTGTGCGGGCGATATCGCGACGCTGATTGGTTCGGACGGCGGCGGAACCCTCCGCGCCGAGGATATCGCGGCGCAGTGCGGCACCATCACCAACGAGCTGCTTTCCCGGCTGGGCGGGCGGCTGACGGTCATCACACGCTGAAAACGCGTATTTACAGCTATATCCGTAAGAATCGTTCACAGCATCTTGCCAAGCCGGCTTTTTTTTGGTATAATACGAAATATCATAATCCGTGCAAGGAAAGGAACGGGCTTCGGCCTCCCTGGGTAAAAAAAGATGCAAATACACGAATCCGCTGAGGACTATCTGGAATCCATCCTGGTGATAGGGCAGCAAAAAGGCTCTGTGCGCTCCATCGATGTGGCGCAGTATATGGGTTTCTCCAAGCCAAGCGTCAGCCGGGCGGTCGGCCTTCTGCGCGAAAACGGGTATCTTACTGTCGATAGCAGCGGCTTTTTGAAGCTGACCAAAAGCGGCCTGGAAATCGCCGACCGCATTTATGAGCGCCACCAGTTCTTCTCTGCGTGGCTGATGTCGCTGGGCGTCCCGCGCGAGACGGCGGTGCGCGACGCCTGCCGGATCGAGCACGCTATCAGCGCGGAATCCTTCGCCGCGATGAAGGCGCATTTTCCAATTGAAAATGTTTGATTCGGGCGTCAGAAGGTTATTTTGCGGAGCGGATGCACATCATATGATGTCTTTCTCTGCGCTAAGAGCACAATATGTGGCAGCCGTCTATGCTGTTTTACCCTTTTGACGCTCAGATCAATGTTTGATTCTGATAAAACAGCCCAGAGCCGGCACTCCATTGCGGAGTGCCGGCTCTGGGCTGTTTTGCGTGAAAATCTGTAGTGCTCCATCCGGTCAGGAATCGGATTCGGACTTGGAGCGGGGTTTTTGCAAGGCAAGGCAGAGGACGCAGGCGGGCTGACGCCCGTCAAGGACGATAACGCAGCCATGCGGAAATCCAGCCCAAGGACGGGTTCGATTTCTGGCTGGATGGAGCAGTAGGTCCGATCTTCCCGTTTCGCGCAGGAGGGGCAAGCCCCTCCCCTGCAAATAAATATAATAATTTGAACGGCTGCGAATTTCAGATGCATAACCGCTGCGATTGACACACGTATGATTACGTATTATAATAAGGGTAAGAGGTGAGGGAAAGATGAAACGCAGAGACATTGACAAAGCGTTAAAGCGCGCCGGTTGGACGATTTCACACGGTGAAAACCACGCGCTTGCGACCCACCCCCGAAAACCGGGAATCAAAATCCCGATTTCCCGATGCAAAGAAATCCCGGAATACACGGCAAGGGGCATTCTGCAAGACGCGGGGCTGGAGCAGGCCCCGCGCAGCGACAGGAGGTAATCACATGAAATACGCATATCCGGCGATTTTCACGCCGCTTGAGGACGAAAAGTTCGATGTAAAAATCCCTGACCTGCCCGGCTGCCGGGCGTTTGGGGAGGGCTTGGCCGACGCCATTTTCATGGCGGAGGACGCGGCTTCCATATGGCTTTGGGACGCGGAACGCCGCGGGGAACCGATCCCCGACGCTTCACGGCAGCTCCAGGCCGCACAGCCCCAGTTCGTGAATTTCATTTACGCGGACACCGACCAATACCGCAGGCGGCATGATTCCCGCGCGGTCAAAAAAACGCTGTCCATCCCCAGCTGGCTGAATGACCAAGCCATCCGCGCGGGGGTAAACTTCTCCCAGGTGTTGCAGGACGCGCTGAAAGAACGACTCGGCGTTTCATAAGACGGCCCGGCCGCAGGGCTGCCCAAATGGGCAGCCTTTTTTCCTGTTTGACGAAATCCCGCGAACGTGGTAGAATAGTATACCACCAAATCAAATTCGCTTTCGGGAGGGGATTGATATGCATTCGACACCGGCGCTGCTTCGCCGCTTTGCACCCTATTTCAAGCCATATGTGGGAATTTTCTGCCTGGATTTATTCTGCGCGGGGCTGACCTCGCTTTGCGAAATTGTCCTGCCCCTGCTGGTGCGCTATCTGGCGCAGCTCGGCATGGAGGATATCTCCTTACTGTCCGCCGGGCTGGTGCTGCGGGTGGGGGCGGTTTATCTGGTGCTGCGGCTGATTGATGTTGCGGCTTATTATTTTATGTGCAACCGCGGGCACATCATGGGTGCGATGATTGAAACCGACATGCGGACAGCTTTATTTGAGCACCTGCAAACGCTGTCCTTCCATTACTTTGCCAATACCAAGGTAGGGCAGATTATGGCGCGCATTACCTCCGACCTGTTCGATGTTACGGAGTTCGCCCACCACTGCCCGGAGGAATTTTTCGTTGCGGGATTAAAAATCGCGGTTTCCTTCGTAATTCTCTGCACCATCAATATTCCGCTGACCCTGCTGGTGTTTGTGCTGGTGCCGCTGATGATTGTCTGTTCATCGGTCTTTAATACGGGCATGCGGCGCACCTTCCGGCAGAACCGCGCGCAGGTCGGCGAAATCAACGCGCAGGTCGAGGACTCACTGCTGGGTGTGCGCGTGGTCAAGTCATTCACCGGGGAACAGCGTGAAATCCAGAAATTCGGCGCGGGCAACGCGCTTTGGCTCGACCTGAAACGGGACAACTACCGTTGGATGGCGGGCTTCCACGCGACAACCCGCGTCTTTGACGGACTGATGTATCTGGCGGTGGTTCTGGCGGGCGGCTTCTCGATGACCTCGGGTGCGATTACGCCCGCCGACCTGATGGCTTATGTCATGTACGTCACCACACTGCTTGCCACCATCCGCAGGATTGTCGAGTTTACCGAGCAGTTCCAGCGCGGCATGACCGGTATCGAGCGTTTCTTTGAAATCATGGACGAAAAGCCCGATATTGAGGAGCCGGAACACGCGGTCACGCTGGAAAACGTGCGCGGGGATATCCACTTTGACCAGGTGTCCTTTGCCTACGCCGACGACCCGGGGCAGCCCATCCTGGACCGCCTGAACCTCGAAGTCCGGGCGGGGCAGTCGGTGGCGCTGGTCGGCCCCTCCGGCGGCGGAAAGACCACCATCTGCAACCTGATCCCCCGCTTCTACGACGTGACCGGCGGCAGGCTGACGATCGACGGGCACGATGTCCGGACGCTTTCCCTGCGGTCGCTGCGGCGCAATATCGGCATTGTACAGCAAGAGGTCTACCTGTTTTCGGGCACGATTTACGACAATATCCTTTATGGCAGGCCAGCCGCGACACGCGAAGAGGTCATGGAAGCCGCGAAAAAGGCGGGCGCGCATGAGTTTATCCAGCACACGCCCGACGGCTACAATACCTATGTCGGCGAGCGCGGCGTCAAGCTCTCCGGCGGGCAGAAACAGCGCATTTCCATTGCCCGCGTCTTTCTGAAAAACCCGCCCATTTTGATTCTGGACGAAGCGACCTCGGCGCTCGACAACGAGAGTGAACGGCTGGTACAGCAAAGCCTGTCCCGGCTGGCAGAGGGGCGCACGGTGATCACCATCGCCCACCGGCTGACCACCATCCGCAGCGCGGACAATATCGTCGTGCTGACCGAGGACGGCGTCGCCGAGCAGGGGCGGCATGATGAGCTGCTTGAGCGCAACGGCGTCTATGCGGCGCTGCACCGTTTCGCCGAGGAAGCTTAAAAGCGGGGGTTTCCATATATGTACGTTTATAACCAGTTTCAATGGCTTTTGATTTTTTATGTATACTGCTTCTGCGGCTGGGTGTTTGAGTCGGCGGTCGTCTCGGCGCAGCAGCGGCACTTTGTAAGCCGGGGCTTCCTGCGGGGACCGTGGCTGCCGATTTATGGCTTTGGCGCGACCATGATCCTGCATGTTTCCCTGCCGCTGATGGGGCAGCCTGTGGCGATTTATTTCGCCGGGATGGCAAGCGCCACCGCGTTTGAATACGTGGTCGGCGTGGTGATGGAAGCGCTCTTCAAGGTGAAATATTGGGATTACTCCACCCATAAATTCCAGTTTCAGGGGCGGATTTGTTTGGACAGCTCGATTGCGTGGGGCTTCCTGGCGTTGCTGCTGACCTACGTGCTGCACAAGCCGGTGGCGGATTTTATCACCGGGCTGCCGTTTTACGCGACGGCGGCGGTTTCCCTCCTGCTGAGCGGATTCTTTTTGTATGATACGGTTACCTCCGCAAAGGCGGCGTTCGAGTTCGCAAGCGTGCTTGAGGACCTCGAAAAGCTGCGCACCGAAGCAGACGAACTGCGGGTGCAGCTGCGGCTGGGCGCGTATGAAGCGCAGGACCGGATTGAGGATTTGCGCGGGCAGCTGAAAACCGTGCAGGCGGATCTGCGGGAGCGTTCGGAAACCGCGCAGGCTGAGCTGCGCGAACGGGTCGAAGCGGCACAGGCCGAACTGCGGGAGCAGCTGAAAGAGCGGCTTGCCGGGCTTGAGGACGATATCACCGAGCGCATGAACCGGAAAAACAAGCATTACCGCGCGCTGATGCGCGCCAACCCCAGCCTGCGCGCGCCACGCTTTCAGGAAACCCTCCGCATCTGGAGGGAAAAGCACTGAAAACCTATCAAGACGGGGTTCTATAAACGAAAAGACAGTCGGGAAACGCACGCCCGGCTGTCTTTTTTCAGGTATCCAATTTCAGATAATACAAAACCTCGTTATCTGTATCCCAAAGGGCGGCGGTGAAATTGCAGGAAGCGCGGTCAAAAACCGAACCGCTCTGCCCCTCCTGCCGGTCGATGAACCACCAAAACCCGTTTTCAACCGCTGGGATGGCAACCCCCTCCGGCAGCGGCGAAACATCGGTAGTTACAGCGCCGTTTTCCTCCTCCGTGCGCCCGTAGAACGCGGTTTCCGCGTCCTTGGACAACGGAAGCGCCTGCCAGCCCGCCGCCTGCGGGTCGAAGCTTCCGGGGCGCAGCGTGTAAAACTCGCCGTAGGCGCAGCCGTCGCCGTGAAAACCGCCATGGCTGTCCTCCCAGTGCGCAACCTGGATATCCCGCGGCAAATCAACCTGAAGCGCGCGTTCTGCCGCCGCGGCCGGGGACGGCTCGAACAGGTGAAGCAGCAGCGTCACAGCCAGTACCGCCGGGCGGAGCAGGCCGCAGCACATCTGCCAAATGGTTTGCAAAATCATGCTTATCAACCTCCTTAGGGACTTCTGAAACGGATATCCGTAATCCGGAACCATGCACCCAGCGCGAAACCAGCCGTCTGCTGCCCGTTCAAACAGAGGAACAGCAGCCAGAAAACGCCAGGTTCGTCCGGCATATAAAACCAGTAAGGGAGCGGGAAAACAAACTGCGAAAGCGGCACATACAAAAAGAACGTCCGCCACCGCAAACCGGGCAATCCACCCCAGAACACGCCGCCTATCAGCCCGAGCAGGAACAGCCCACCGACAAAAACCGGCAGGAGCGCCATATGCAGGGCGTCGCTCCAATCCTGC
This sequence comes from uncultured Clostridia bacterium, assembly GCA_910586575.1. Taxonomy (GTDB): domain Bacteria; phylum Bacillota; class Clostridia; order Oscillospirales; family Butyricicoccaceae; genus QXXE01. The sequence goes on from CAJUJQ010000004.1 coordinate 30,148, forward strand.
CAAATCATCAGCATAATGAGCGAGCTGTACAGCGGGACGGTGCACAGGTAGCGGGGCAAAGCGTGCTTTAGCATGAATCGCCCGCGCGCCATTCGAGCAGGTCGCCGGGCTGGCAGTCGAGCGCCGCGCAGATTTTTTCCAGCGTAGAAAGCTTAATGGCTTTTGCCTTGCCGTTTTTGAGGATGGAGATATTCGCCATCGTGATACCGACCCGCTCGGAAAGCTCGGTGACGCTCATTTTCCGCTTTGCGAGCATCACATCCAGATTGATGATAATCATGGCGCGCCCTCCTATATCGTCAGGTCGGCGTCCTGTTGGAGCGCGGACGCTTTCAGAATCAGATGGGACAGCGCCGCCGACAGCACGGTCAGCGTCACCCCAACGAACAGGACGGTCAGCACCAGCAGGGCGCGCCCAATGGTCAGTTCCCCCGCCAGCGCCGCCGCCGCGCCAAGCAGCAGATAAAACACGCAGTCGGCAAACAGCAGGTGGCTGATACGCCGGAGCGCCGCCGCGTTTTCCGCGCAGAACGAACGGTCGTTCCCAATCCGGGTGCAGATGCCCCAGAACTGCCACAGGCACGCGAAGCACGGCAGCGCGGTCAGCCAGCAGAACCCGACAGCGAGCGGCAGTACCTTCCATCCCCTGCCGGACAGCAGCCGGGAAAGCAGGCTCGGGATCAAGAACCCGGCCGCGAACAGCCCCGCCGCCGCCGCCAGCAGCGTCACCAGCTTAAGCCACCGCGCCATTTCCTTCTGTTTCATTTTGTCATCCCCTTCTGAAAATAGTATAGCACAGATTTATCGAATGTCAATGATTATTTATCGAATCGCAATAAACATTTTTCGTTCTATGGTTCTATGGTTCTATGGTTTATTACAACATCGGAAAGGCAAGCCTTAAAGCGGCGCGGTCACAATCAGCTCGAACACGCCGGGGCGCTGCTCGACCGCGCAGGTGCCGTTTGCCCGCACGGCAATCTCGTGCAGGATGGCAAGCCCGTAGCCATGGCTCGCTTTGTCGGCCTTGGTCGTTTCCAGCGTCGCCGGGGCCGCGCCGCCCGTGCGGTTCGTAACCTGCACCATCAGCAGCCCCTTGTCCGCGCGGGCGCGCACCCAAATCACCCGCTCGTCCATATTTTCAAGCCGTTCACAGGCTTCAATCGCATTATCCAGCGCGTTCGCAAACAGCGCGCACAGGTCGGTATCCGAAAGCGGCAGCTCGCGCGGGAGCGCAACCGCGATATCCCCCTTGATCCCCTTTTCCTCCATCAGCGCAGTTTTACCCGCAAGCACGGTATTCACCGTCGGGTTGTCGCAGAACCGGCGGCTGACCGTCAGCCCCGGCATATTGACCAGCGAATCCAGATAGGCGCGCGCCTTGTCCGGCTCCTCCATCAGCCCGGAAAGCGCCTGCAAATGGTTCGCCATATCGTGCCGCAGGCGGCGCACCTGGGTTTGTTCCTGCTCCAAATTCTGATAGTATATGCTGCGCAGCTCCCACAGGGTTTCCGCCCGGCGGAGCGCCTCATGCCGGGACAGCACCGCGACCGCGCACAGCAGCCCAATAGACGAAAGGACGACAAACGGCAGGATATACATGGCAGCAACCCGGAACAGCCAGACGCTGTAGTCGGACATGGCGTTACGGGAAGGGTAAATCACCAGCACAAGCACCGCCGCCGCCGGGGTGAGCGCCAGCAAATCGAGCAGCAGCCACAGCTTGGGCGACAGCATGGGGCGCCCATTCCCCGCCGTCTCCCGAATAAAGGTACGTGCAAGCATCGAAAGCGTCGCCCAAAATGCCAGCCTGCACAGAACCTGGATGGCAGAATACTCGATCCTGCCGCCCGGGAAAAAGGTCAATAAATTATCCATCACGGCGTTGAACGCCATTGTTAAGGGATACAAAATAAAAATCATCGAAAGCCGTGCACTGCGGCTGCCCTTGGTGCAGAACCACAGCGCACAGCCGAAAAACGGCAGAAAAAACAGGATATTGAACGCGTCGCCAATAAAGATCACGTTGCCTGAGCATGCCAGTCCGGTCACGATGATATAGAGCCGCATCCACCATTTTTCACGCACCTGCAAAAAGCGGTTCACGATGTAGTAGAACAGGAGGCCAAAGGGGGCCGCGCACAGCATCCCGAAAAACCACCACAGGAGGTTCGTCCAAAAGCCCTCGTAAAAATAAATTGCCATACCGTCACCCGCCCAGCATATTCCTTGCGAAGATGAGCAGCGCTTTCTGATGGTTTGCGCGGCTGATGGGCAGCGCCTCGCCGCAGACCCATGCCGACGCGCCCTCGATACGCTCAATCGCCCCGGCGCGCGCCAGGTACCGCTGGTGCAGGCGGATAAAGCCCTCGCCCAGCTCGGTTTCGGCATCGTCGAGCTTGCCGTAATAGGAATAGGCGCGTTCGTCCGTCACCAGCGTAATCACCCGTTTATCACTTTTCAGGTAGCGTATTTTCGACTTTTCCACCCGGAACATGCCCTCGGCATTCTTCACGGTGAAGGTTTCGGGGGCGTGTTGGTGCAGCTGCCCCAGCGCCCGCTGCAATACCTCGCGAAGCTTGCTGTCCCGGCAGGGCTTCAAAAGATAGTCGAGCGCGTTCACCGAGTAGCCGTCAAAGACATAATCGGCAAAGCCGGTCACGAACACCAGCACCAGGTTCCGTCCCTGCGCCCGGATACGGCGGGCGGTGTCCATGCCGCTGATGCCGCCCATCTCAATATCTAAAAACAGCACGTCCAGCTCGTCCGGGTGCTTTTCCAGCCAGCGGAGCACGCCCTCCCCGGAGGAGAACGCAAACACCTGTACTTCCCCGGACCGGTCGCGCAGGATGCGTTCACACGCCAGTTGGAGGCTTTCCCGCGCGGCGCTGTCGTCATCACAAATCCCGATTCGCAGCACTGTCAAATCCCCTTTCCACAATAATGTTTCCGAACAGGTCTATTTTAGCACGCCTGCCCCTTCCCGGCAAGCATAGAAAGCCGCTCCTTTCCGCCCGGACGGCAAACGTTACATTATTTGCGCCAAACTTGACGCCGTCCGCCAAACTTGGCATTTCCGGTGCAAAGCTTAACAGCCCCCGTTTGCGCCCGCCGCGCCCCCATGTTATCCTGTACTCAGGAAATGAAACAAGGGGGTTTTTCTTATGAACACAGCCCTGGAGCAGCCAAAGCTGCAAACCAACCTGGATACCGACTTCCTGAAAGTGATCGCCTGTATCACGATGCTGATTGACCACATCGGCGGCGCGTTCTTCCCGGAAGTGCAGGCGTTCCGTATTATCGGGCGGACTGCCTTCCCGCTGTTCTGCTACTGCATGACGGTCGGGCTGCTGTACACGCGCGACATCAAAAAATACCTGCTGCGGCTGGCGGTTTTCGCGGCGGTGTCACAGCCGTTTTACCTGCTGGCGACCCATCCCTTTGACTGGCGGGAGGAATTTTTCAACTGGAACATCTTCTTTACGCTGTTCATCAGCCTGCTGGCCGTCTGGGCGTTCAAGGAGCGGAAATGGCTGCTGTTCGCGGCGGCGCTCTTTGTCATCAGCTGGTGGAATTTTGACTACAGCGCAAACGGCATTATCCTGATGCTGATTTTCTACCTTTGCCGGAACAAGCCCCTGCTCGGGCTTGGCCTGAATATCCTGTTTTGGCTGCCGTGCCTGATGCACGGCGGGGAGCTTGCCGTTGGCGCGTATACCTTCGACCGGCAGGTGTTCGCGATGCTGTCCCTCCCGTTCATTTATACGCGCACCAATTTCCGGCTCAAAATCCCGAAGTACGCTTTTTACGCATTCTACCCGGCGCACCTGGCCGTGATTGCAATTATCCGGCTGGCCATCCTGCACCGGTGATTTCAGAAAGGAGAACAAATAACATGCTAACCGTAACCGGCCTTCACAAATCCTACCAGACCGCGAAGAACACCTATGAGGTGCTCAAAGGGGTTTCCTTCACCGTAGAGGACGGTGAGTTCGTCGCCGTGATGGGTCCATCCGGCTCGGGCAAAACCACGCTGCTCAACTGTATTTCGTGCTATATCCCCTTTGAGGGCGGGCAAATCACGCTGGGTGAGCAGACCCTTGCACGGCTGGACGAAGCCGAGCTGGCGCTGGTACGCAACCAGAAATTGGGCTTTGTCTTTCAGGATTTCATGCTGCTCGACGGCTTGACCGTGCAGGAAAACATTATGCTGCCGCGCATTATTTCGGGGCGCACCGGCAGCGATATGCAGGAGAGCGCGGAGCGCCTGATGCAGCTGTTTGGGATTGCGCACATCGCCGCCAAATATCCGGCTGAAATCTCGGGCGGGGAAAAGCAGCGTACCGCCGTGGCGCGGGCGCTCATCAATAACCCATACTTGATTTTAGCGGACGAGCCGACCGGCAACCTGGACTCGAAGTCCAGCCGCGCGGTGATTGAAGCCTTCCGCGAAGCGCAGAAAGGGCTTGGCGCAACGATTTTCATGGTGACACATGACAGCTTTTCAGCGTCCTTCTGCGACCGGGTGATTATCCTGCGGGACGGTACGGTGTACCGGACGTTACAGAAAACCGGCAGCCGGACAGCGTTCCAGGACGCGCTGCTTGACGTGATCCGCGAAATGAACGGGGCAGAGGAGTGATATCCATGTTGACCTTTCAAAAAGTATACCGCATCCTGCGGCAAAAGAACCGGGGGCAGTATGCACTGCTGGTGTTCTGTGATTTTATTTCGGTACTGCTCATGACCTCATATGCAGCCATCCTGCGCTCTCCAACCGTGCTGAACGTGCTGCCCGAGGGCGGCGACTCGCGCAAACAAATCTATATGATTTTCGTGCTGGCGCTGGTTGGCTGCGCGGCGTTCACGCTGTATGCCGCAAGCCTGTTCTTCCGCTTCAAGTCGCGCGAAATGGGGACGTTTATGGCGCTCGGCGCGCCCAAGCCGATGCTGCGCCGGGTGCTTTACCGGGAACTGGCGGTGATTTCGGTGCTGTCCTGCGGGGCGGGCGCGCTGCTCGGCGTGCCGCTGGCTATGGGCATCTGGCAGCTGTTCCGCATCTTACTGGTGGATACCCAGGAGATGGAATTCCATATCGGCGCAAGCTGCTTCCTGATTGCCGCCGCCTTTTCGGCGTTCCTGATTCTGGCGCTGTTCCTGATGGCGGCGCGGTTCGTGCGGCGCACCAATATTATCGATATCATCAGCGAACAGCGCAAATGTGAGCCGGTGCAGGATATCCCCCGCTGGTTCGGCTGGGTGGGCGTCCTGCTGTGCGTAATTGGCGGGCTGGCCGGGTATTTTACCCCAAATTTCTTTATCCTGGTGCTGCATTATTATCCGGGCGCGTGGGTGAATATCACCTATCTGCCGCTGTTCATCGGCATCTATATGATGCTGCTGCACACGGTCGTGAACGGCTGGCGCGGCGGCAAGGGCTACTATAAGAACATTATTACACACTCTATGATGAAATTCCAGGGGCGGCAGACGGTCAGCAATATGCTGGTCATGACCCTGCTGCTGGCAGGCTCCTATTATGGCTCGTTCTACACGCCGATTTCCTCGGTTGGCAGCCTGATGAACGCGGATTCCCTATATTTTGACGGCCTGATGCACTACCGCATGGACCAGGACGCGCCCACCCGGGAAGAAATTTTCCAAATGGCAGGAGAAGAAGGCGTCGAAATCATCAACTATCAGGAAGCGGAGTGCGCATTGCTGGCGGTGGACGGAGACGAGTACATCGAAACCGGGAACACCTGGCATACCGAATACCGCGAAATCCTGGACGGCTACCTGTTTTTCCCCGAGTCGGCGTTTGAACGGCTGACCGGGCAGCGCGTCGGGCTGACAAGCGGTGAAATCTATACCTTTATGGCAAGCGACGGCGGGGAGCCGCAGTTTGGCTCGGGCTATGGCGCGACGCTTTTGACCAACACGATTACCGGTGAACAGCTGCCGGTTGAGGTGACGGGGGATTTCCGGTTTACGGAGTTCGGCTCACGGGCGTTTGTCATGAACGATGAGGATTACGCGCGCATGGCAAAGGGGCTTCCCGACGACTACCGGGAAACCTATGTCGGCTTTGACGTGGTCGATGTTGAGGCAAGCTATCCTTTCTGCAAACGGCTGCTCAACGAATTCCTTGACCGTATGGGGCCGGAAACTTTCCGTGATTTTTCGTGGAACCAGATTTCGCGGGAGCGAAAAATTGCGGAGACTGGCTCTTACCACCTGGACGAATTTAACGAAACGTACACATCGGAGAAACGTGATTCGACGTGGTTCCGGATGTACGCAAAATATATGCCAAAATTCCGTGCGATGGAACGCGCGGACGCGCTCCAGACAATGGCGGTCTTTATTACCGTATTCCTGTATATTTCGGTGGTGTGCTATATCGCGGTGGTGCTGATTGGCTACACGCGCTGCCGGTCGGTCGCGCTCAATAACCGTCAGGTGTATGAGGATTTGCGGCGGCTGGGCGCGGACAGAAATTATCTGTTTCGCTCGGTGCGCGGGCAGGTTTCCAAGGTGTATTTTATCCCGGCAGCCATCGGCACGGTGGTCATGTATGCGTTTATGTGCCTGATTCTGTTCGCGAATGACGGGCGGCTGTCCGGCCAGGAGCTTGTCGGGCTGCTCGCCTGCGGCGGCGTGCTGGCGGCGCTCAGCCTGATCCTGTGGCTGTGCTACCGCCGGACGCTGCGCTCGGTTTGCGAAACGCTGTCTATCTGACAAATTGCCTTTTATGGCTCATAAGAAAAGGGGCGGCTCAACAAAAGTCCTCCCAAAAGCAAAGCGCCAGCCTTGGAAGAGGCTGGCCTTTGCCATATATATTCACGAGTAATTGGCCTGTTCGGATAATACGTTGGCTGAAAGGGCGGATACCGCCCCGCAAAAGGCAGTGGGAACCCCTAAAAAAATCCTCTTGACAGGAAAAATAAACCGGTGTATACTAACTGTACTAGACAACATAATACACATAACACGGAAAGGAGGACGATGATGCTGAACATAGACTACCGGGACGCCCGCCCAATTTACGAACAGGTCGCGGGCGGGATCGAGGATTTAATTGTCCACGGCGCGTATGCCGCCGATGCGCAGCTGCCAAGCGTGCGCCAGCTGGCATCCGAATTATCCATTAACCCGAACACGATCCAGCGCGCTTTCGCGCTGTTGGAATCCAAAGGAGTGATTTATTCTGTGAAAGGCAGGGGGAATTTTGTTTCGGCAGACGGCACGTCGGTGCGGGAACGGCGGCTTGCCGAAATCAGCATGCAGCTACGGGCGCTCGCCAAGGCCGCACGCGCACTTGGCGCGAACGAAAAGGCCATCGCGAGCTGGATTTTAGAAAAGGAGGAACCTTCATGATTATTGCGGAAGCGGTCAGCAAGCGCTTTGAGGATGTGCTTGCGCTCGACCACGTCAGCGCCGAAATCCATGACGGCTCGGTGTTCGGGCTGATTGGCTCCAACGGCGCGGGCAAATCGACCTTCCTGCGGCTGCTCGCGGGCATCCTGCGCCCGGATGAGGGCGGCTTGCAGATTGACGGCGCGGAAGTTTTTGAAAATCTGGCAGTCAAGCGCCGCTGCTTTTACATATCGGATGAGCAGTATTTTTTCCCGAGCTGTTCGCCGGAGGAGCTGAAAAACTATTACCGGATGTATTACCCGGCGTTCGATAACGCGCGCTGGGCGCATCTAATGCAGGCGTTCGGGCTGGACGCGCGGCGCAAGCTGCGCACCTTCTCCAAGGGCATGAAAAAACAGGTTTCGGTGATTTGCGGGCTGTGCTCGGGCGCGGACTACCTGTTTTGCGACGAGACTTTCGACGGCCTTGACCCGGTGATGCGGCAGACCGTCAAGAGCCTGTTTGCCGCCGACGTGGCCGACCGGGGCATGACGCCCGTTGTCGCCTCGCATAACCTGCGGGAGCTGGAGGATATCTGCGACCATGTCGGGCTGCTGCACAAGGGCGGCATCCTGTTTTCCCGCGATTTGGATGAAATGCGGCTGGGTATCCATAAATTGCAGGTCATTTTTGCCGGGGACAGTTCGGACACCGTCTTTTCCCGCATTAAAATCCTGTCACAGGAGCAGCGCGGCTCACTGTATACGCTGGTCGTGCGCGGCACGGCGGAGGACATCAACCGGGAGTTCCACGCCATCCAGCCGCTGTTCTTTGAAATGCTCCCGCTGACGCTGGAGGAAATCTTTATCAGTGAAACGGAGGTGGCGGGCTATGACGTCAAAAAGCTTATCCTTTAAGCTGGTGCTTGATGAGGCGCGCCGGAATTTGTGGGCGCTGGCGCTGTCCGTGCTGGGCTTCCTGTTTGCGGGGCCGCTGCCCCTGCTCGTCTATTTGCAGCGGGAGCTTCAGGAGGCGGACCGCGAGGGGATTGCGCACGCCGAAATTGTGAAAAAACTGACAGAAAACTTTTACTCGCTCTTCCGGAACGATTTTCCCCGGCTCGGCATGATCATTATGGCAATCCTGTGCGGGGTTGTGCTGTTCCGCTTCCTGCACGACCGGCGGCAGGTGGATTTCTACCACGCGCTGCCCATCCGCCGCGAACGCCTGTTTTGGGTCAGGTTTTCGGCGGGGATTTTGCTGGTGTTCCCGGCTTATCTGTTCATGCGGCTGGTTTCGCTGGCTGTCATTGCCGGGATGGGCTATGGCAGCGCCATCCAATGGGGCGATGTGCTGACGGCGGTTGGCCTTGATGTGCTGGCATTTTTCCTGATGTACAGCTTTTCTATCCTGTGCACGGTGCTGTGCGGCAATACCTTCTTTACCGTGGCGCTGCTCTTCGCGGTGCTGCTCTCCCTGACGCCGGTTTTGTGGATTTACTGTGCCTTTGCCAACTGGTTCTATCCGGCTTTTCGCGCTATGGATGATATTGAGATGTTCAGCCCGCTGGTGGTCTGCCTGGCGACAGAGGATTTGAAATACATGGTGCCGCACCTCATTGCCGCCGCTGCCGCGCTGGCGCTTTCCTTCGTCCTGTTCCGCCGCCGCAGAAGCGAGCGCGCCGGGACGGCGCTTGCGTTCAAGCCGCTTCAGCTGCCGCTCAAGGTTTATGTCTGCGTTGTGGGCGGGCTTGGGTTCAGCTGCATCCTGAACAGTATCGGCATGTATTCCAACGGCGGTATTTGGCTGTTCCTGTTCACGGCGGTCGGTGCGGCGGTGCTGCACTGTGTCATGGAAATCATTTACCAGGCCGATTTCCGCGCGCTCTTCCGGAAACCGCAGGTTTTGGCGGCGGTGACGGTCGTTTCCCTCTTGTTGACAGCCGGGCTGAAGGCCGACATTTTGGGTTACTCTAAGTGGCTGCCCGCCGAGGAGCAGGTCAAACGGATAGCGCTGGATCGCCTGCAAACATCGTTCGACACAGATGCCCACCACTTTGCGAATCTGCCGCTTTACGACCTGACGCTCAGCGAGGACACAAATCCCGAAACCAAACAGGCGCTGCTGCGGCTGGCTGAGATCGGGACACAGAACCTGGATATTGCTTCTACAGATTTTTTCAGGCAGGAAGCGTACGACGCGCTGTCTGAGCAATTGAAACGGATTGGCGGCTGCTACAGCTTTGATATATATTATACACTGTCCGGCGGGCGGTCAGCAACCCGGCGGTATTCTATCCCCATTACCGACGAAAATACGGCGCTGCTGGAACAGGTGCTCTACTCGGAATACTATCTGCGCGGACACAATGCATTCTTTGCGTACGAGGCAAAAAAAGCAGAGCTTGCGGAAAAGGGTGAAACCCAAAAGGGCAGGATCGAGTTCTGGGATGCCCGCCGGGATACGCTCGTTTACACGCTGCGTGACGCCGATAAATTGCAAAAGCTGACAGAGACATTGAAGGCCGACCTTTTGGAAAGCGACCCCAGGCAGCTCGCCCGGGAAGGCGCTGCCGCAAAGCTCCAATTTGCGATTGTTACAGGCGACAATGAAAGATTATATGATTATCCCGTCATGATTTATCCCTCTTACCAGCGGACACTTGCGCTGATGCAGGAATACAGCGGTTTCGTCCCCACCCCGCTCCGGCTGGACGAAATCGAGCGTATCCGGGTAAGCGATTACCGCGACCGTGTCGATTCGCAGCAGGAGGGTACGGACAAGGAAATGCTCGATTATGCCATCGACGGCACAAATCCGCATCTGCGCATTGTCAATGACCCGGCGCAGATGGCCGCGCTGCTCGAAAATGCGGTACCTAGAGAAAATGACCGCATGGGGCGGCGTATCAGCAACCTGCGTCTGTCCATTGCCTTGATAGACGGTTCTTATACCGAAATGGAATTCCTGGCCGATCAAGCCCCCGAGGAGCTCCTGACCGGGCTGTTCGGCAGTGAGCTGCTGACGCAGCCGTATGGAGATGGGGTTCCTGGGACGAGAGCGGAAACCGCCGAAACCTTCTGGTAAAATACCGGGGCGGGGGATTTGCGCCAGTATGGGAATTTGACACAAGAAGGGCTTGCCTTTGGCAAGCCTTTCTTGTGTCATAGGACCCTGAAACAGCTGTTGGGTCTTTCTCCGTCCGGCGGCTGCCCCTCTCGGTATTAAGGAACTGTGAATCCATAAATTGCGACAAGCGCACCGCAGAGCCTTTCGACGGACAAGGCGCGTTTCCGCGGGCAGGCTGGCGCCTGTCAAGGAAACCAGGCGCGGTATGGCAGACCCGGACCCGTCACCTGATTGGGAACCAGATGATTTCATTTGCGCCCATTTCCAGAGGAAATAGCTCCCCTTTCTGCCCTGAGGTGCAGAACTGATGACGCTGGAATGCGGCATCCGCTTCCTGACCGACTACCTGGAAGGGGACGTTTATTTCCACATCCAGCGGACAGGGCAAAATCTGGACCGCTGCCGTACCCAGTGCAAACTGGTCGCCGATATGGAAGCCCACTGGGGTGAACTGGAAGCGATTGTGAACCAATACCGCTAACGCTGGTGCGATGTACACCGATTTTTCCAAATAGCGCACATCCTTCCCGGTGTGATTCCACTGTTTGATTCCACCCAATACAGAAAACGGTGCTGTCCCAAAATGATTATTTGAACCATTTGGGGCCAGCACCCGTTTTTTACGGAAACTGGTTATCCCTTTTAAGCTGCACTGATATCACTAAGCTGAGGTAAGCATGGCAATTGCAAACCGATCGGACAAATTGTAGGCAAAGACCCCCCAGCTCCTCCCAGAGCAGGCCGCCGCACCGCCTTAAATCAGTACATTCTCGGAGCAATCGCAACGCATGGTTATGTCTCCCTTTTTTGCACGAATTTAAATCACGGATGCATAAACTTAACTCGTGGGTATAAGAAGCACTTGACCTTATTTGTTGAAGCAAATATAATAGAGGTAAAATAAGCAGGTCTTTTGCGGCACGGAGAGCGAATCGGCTTGTTTGGAAATAATCGGCGTATCGTCCGGCGCAGTCCTGTCCCGGAATGCCACACCGCTTCCCCATGAAAATTCAAACGGATTCCTGCGGGAACGGCCTGGCGTGCCAGGAATTCTTCATGTCATCCGGTACGCCCGCAGTTTCCTAATAGATCTATTTTTTAAGATATATAAGGCTTTTGGCAGTTCGTCGGGAAAATCGAATGGCTGATCGTCTTAGGCGGAATTGAGGTGCTGTATGAATCACACTCCTTTTAAGAGCTATACGGGTTATATGGACGATTTGAGACAGGCGCTGGCGGATAATGGCCATTTGGTCGGTGTTGCGGCTGGCAGCGGCATTACCGCGAAATATGCCATACAAGGCGGCTGCAATCTAATCATGGCGTTAAATTCCGGTAAGTACCGTTCCATGGGCTGCGGCTCTATGGCAGGCTTTCTATGTTATGAAAACAGCAACAACATGGTCATGGACTATGCCCGCAAAGAACTGCTGCGGTTTGGCACAGATGTCCCGGTGATTTTTGGTTTTAACGCGACTGATCCGACACACCGGCTGTACGACTACATTATGGAAATCAAGCGCATCGGGTTTGCGGGGATAAACAACTACCCGACCGTGGGGATGATTGACGGGCAGTTCTGCAAAGCGCTGCGAGAGGATGGAATCCGTTTTGAGCAGGAGGTCGAAGCAATCCGTTTTGCCAATTACTGTGGGTTGATGACGGTAGCCTTTGTGTTTAACGCCTCGCAGGCTGAGCAGATGGCCCTGGCTAATGCGGATATTGTCTGCGCGCATTTTGGCTTAACCAGCGGCGGCTATCTTGGCCCCCGGAAAGCACTGACGCTGGAAAGCACCCGGCGCACCGCCATGGAAATATTTGATGCGGTGGACGCAGTGAACAGCAATATCATCAAAATGGTTTACGGCGGACCGATTAAAACCCCAATCGACGCGCAATACATGTATCAAGGCAGCGCATGCCAAGGCTATATCGGCGGCTCGGCCTTCGAACGGACGCCGGTAGAGCACGCGATTTTGGAAATAACGCAGAAATTTATCCAGGACGCGCAGATTGTGCCAACATCAAAGCTGGAACGGATCCTGTTCACGACCCCCGGGCAGTATGATTATGTGAAATTCATTAAAGAATACATCCATGAGGAGTATATGAACGACATCCACCTGAACGAGCTGGCAAGGATGCTGCATTTATCGACCTCCTATCTGTCCACGCTCTTTAAGCAGGAAATGGGATGTAATTTTCGGGACTATTTGATGGGAATCCGCATGAAAAAGGCAAAAGACCTGATCTGCGGGGCGAAAAACTATGCAATGATACAGATTTCACAGATGGTTGGCTATCAGGATTACGCACAGTTCAGCAAGATGTACAAAAAATTCCACGGGCGTTCGCCTATGGCAGATTTGCAGAATCACAAAAAAGCACAAAAATCCGAAAGGAGCCGCGAAAACAAACTAAACAAATGACAAAAAACGGAAAACTGAATACATCGACGAACAGGGACAACATGTTGTATAATTTCTACAAGAAACAGGCAACATATTGTCCCCTTTTCGTTTGTTTGTGCAGAAATCGAATCGGCGGGAAGGAAAAAAAACGGAAAAAGGAGGAGGACGGAAACAATGAAGACAATTGCTGTAATCGGGACGCTGGATACCAAAGGAAAAGAATCCAAATACCTGAAAGAACAGATCGAGGAACAGGGGCTGAATACGCTTTGCATCCATTCGGGTATCTTTGACCCGCAGTTCCTGCCGGAGATCTCAAACGACAGGGTTGCCGCCGCTGCCGGGGAACGCATTGAAGCGCTGGCTGCGCAACGTGACCGTGCAACCGCGATGGACGCTATGGCGCGCGGGCTGGAACAGCTGCTGCCCCAGTTATACGAGGAGGGCTGCTTTGACGGCGTGATTTCAATTGGGGGAAGCGGAGGCACCTCATTGGCGACCCCTGCTATGCGAGCGTTGCCGCTGGGCGTCCCCAAAGTGATGGTCTCCACGATGGCGTCCGGCGATGTATCCCCCTATGTGGGGACCAGCGATATCGTGATGATTCCCTCGGTGGTTGACGCGGAAGGGCTGAACCAGGTTTCCATGCGTATTTTTTCCAACGCGGTCAATGCGGTGGTCGGTATGGTCTCCCGGTATCAGCAAATCCCGGAAAGCGGCCGTCCTCTGCTGGCGGCGACAATGTTTGGCGTAACGACGCCCTGCATCAAGGCGGCTAAGGAATATTTAGAGGCGCATGGCTATGACGTCCTGGTATTCCATGCCACCGGCGCGGGCGGGCGCTCGATGGAGGCTCTGATCCAGGCGGGCTTTATCCGCGGCGTACTGGATATTACCACAACCGAATGGTGTGATGAGCTGTATGGCGGTGTGCTGGGCGCAGGACCGCACCGGCTGGAAGCGGCAGCCATGCGGGGAATTCCACAGGTTGTGTCTGTCGGCGCGCTGGATATGGTGAATTTCGGCCCTTATGATACCGTCCCGGAGCGCTACAGGGATCGCCTGCTTTATAAACACAATCCGACGGTCACGCTTATGCGGACCACTGCGGCGGAAAACGTGGGGCTTGGAAAGGTCCTGGCGGAAAAGCTGAACCTCGCGAAGGGGGACACCGTGCTGATGCTGCCGTTGAAAGGCGTATCTGCAATTGATGCGGAAGGGCAGCCCTTCTATGGTCCGGAAGAGGACAAGGCGCTCTTTGACACGCTGCGGCAAAGGCTCGGCAGCCAGGTAATACGGAAGGAGCTGGACTGCCACATCAACGATACGGAATTTGCGGTTGCAGCCGCTAAGGAGCTGATCCGCCTGTTATAATCGAATACTTGCGCGTGTGCCGCTCCGCCGAGGACGGTCAAAATATTTCCGGCAGCGGCAGCGCGAGGGTATTGTATAAAAGCCAACTGCAAAAAATAAGGAGGAACAAGTTATGCTGTACAAATCCCGGAAAGAAATTTTGGACGCGTTCCGCGCGCAGACTGCTGCCGGCAAGATCCTTGTAGGCGTCGGCGCCGGTACCGGCATCACCGCAAAGTGCTCTGAAAAAGCCGATGTGGATATGCTGATCATTTACAACTCCGGACGTTTCCGCATGGCGGGGCGCGGTTCGCTCTCCGGCCTGCTGGCTTATGGGGATGCCAACCGGATCGTAGTGGAAATGGGATATGAGGTGCTTCCGATTGTGAAAAAGACGCCCGTATTGGCAGGCGTGTGCGGAACCGACCCCTTCCGTGTAATGAGCGTTTATCTGAAGGAGCTGAAGGCGCAGGGCTTTAACGGCGTACAGAATTTTCCGACGGTCGGCCTGATTGACGGCGTATTCCGTCAGAACCTGGAGGAAACTGGCATGGGCTATGGGCTTGAGGTCGATATGATCCGGCAGGCTCACGAGCTGGATCTGGTCACCTGCCCCTATGTCTTTGATGCGGAGCAGGCGGCCGCGATGGCCGAAGCCGGTGCGGACTGCCTTGTCGCGCACATGGGGCTGACCACCAAAGGTTCGATCGGCGCTGAAACCGCAAAGTCGCTGGATGACTGCATTCCGCTGATCCGCGAAATCATCGCAGCGGGCCGCAATGTCAATCCCAATATTATGGTTATCTGCCATGGCGGCCCGATTGCCGACCCGGAGGATGCAGCCTACATCATTCAGAATGTCCCGGAAATTGACGGCTTTTTCGGCGCTTCCTCGATCGAGCGTTTGGCATCCGAACGCAGCATGACGGCACAGGCAGCGGCATTCAAGGCCATCGCCAAATAAAACATAACGTTTCCGAAGGGAGTTTCTGATTATGAAAAAAATAACACGTATCCTCTCCTTTTTTCTGGCGCTGCTGCTGGGGATGTCCTGCCTCACTGCCTGTGGAGGCAACACACAGGACACCCAGGGCAGCGGCGCACCGTCTGGCAATCCGGCAGACAGCGGCGCTTCCTACAACATCAAAATCGGGTTTATGTCGCCGAATACCCACCCCTGGACGACCGCGGCAAATGAGTTTGCCGAAAAGGTCAAGCAACGTACAGACGGCAAAGTAACGGTAGAGGTTTTCCCGGCCAGCACACTGGGCAACGGGGCCGAACTTCTGGAGTCTACGCAGAACGGGTCGGTTGAGATGTGCATTGTCGCCACGATGCAGATGTCCGCGGTCGTGCCGCAGATTCAGATGCTTGACCTTCCGTACCTGCTTCCGACCACGGAAATCGCGGAAACCATACTGGACGGCGAGCTGGGCGACAGGCTGCTGGAATATGTCGATGCCGCCGGCTATAAGGCGCTGTGCTGGACGGATAACGACTACCGCTGCTTCTCCAACAACATCCGCCCCCTGCTGGCCCCCGCCGACCTGAAAGGGATAAAAATGCGCATCCCGGAGACGCCCGCGCTGGTAGCCTGGCTGGAATCGGTCGGCGCGGTGCCGACAATCATGTCGGCAACCGAGCTTTATACCTCCCTCCAAACCGGCGTAGTGGATGGGCAGGACAACGGCGCAATGCTGACGATTTCCGACAATTACTACGAGACGCTGAAATATTTCACCAACACCAACCATTTGTATGGCGCCTCGCTTGTCCTGATGAACGGCGCTTATTGGGACGCCCTGCCGGAAGAATACCAAACCGTCATCCAGGAAGAATGCTGTAATATGCGTGATTCCGCCCGCGCGCTGATTGCCGGGCAGGTAGACGATTTTATCCGGCAAATCGAGGAATCCGGCGTCGAGGTCACGATGCTGACCGACGAGCAGCTTTTCGCATGGGTAGAAAGCGGCCGCTCGATCTATGGCCAGGTAAGCGGCCTTGATGAAGCACTCCTGGCAGATATTACCGCCAAAGCAGACGAACTGATGGGCTGATATCCGGACAGACGGCCGAGCCTCTTCCGGCGATGGCCGGGACGGGTCTGAATCCATACGCGCCCGGAAAAACGCAGGATTGCAGCGGGCGCGTATCCCCTTCCAGCTTGACAAAGGAGATGATGAGATTGCTGAAAAAGATATGCGGCGCAATGGAGCGGGCGGAAAGCTTCCTGATTGCCATTTTGCTGCTGATAATGACAGCGCTGGCGGTTCTGCAGGTGCTGACACGGGCGCTTTCAATTACCCTGATTTGGATGGAGGAAGCCACGCGGTATTGTATGATCTGGCTTTGCTTTATCGGGATGCCCCTGGCCGTGCGCAGGCATGCGCATATTTCCATAGACATGATCCCGGAGCTGATGAGGGGCAAATTCGGCATGCGCCATTATGATATTTTTATAAACCTGCTGGTAGTTGTCTTTTGCGGCTTCTTCCTGTTCTATTCCTGGAAGCTGACCAGCGCGGCGATTGTAACAAACCAGCTGACAACCGGGCTAAAAATCCCCCGTTGGACCATGTACCTGTCCATGTGTATCGGCTCGCTGCTTTCAATTTTCCATGCGGTGGCTGAAAGCTGGTTTGCCCTGAAAGGAGAGGAAATCGAATGCTGCTGATCGTTCTGCTGCTGCTGTTGATTGCGCTGGGACTGCCGATCGGAATGTCCTTCGCGCTGGGCGGCATTGTATATCTGACCCTGACCGGCTCCAACTCCGGCATTATGCTGGCGCAGGCAAGCTTCGGCGGGATCGATTCCTTCACAATCCTGTCGCTCCCATTCTTTATGTTTGCTGGGGACATTATGCGCTACGGCGGTGTATCCAAGCGGCTGGTAGGCTTTGCCAAGCGGTGCTTCCGAACCTCGATATCGGCGCTTGGCAATATTACCGTCCTAGCCTGCGCGTTCTTTGGGGCGGTTTCCGGTTCCTCAGCCGCTACGGTTTCCGCGATTGGCAGCATTATGGGGCCGGAGATGAAAAAGAACCACTATCAAAGCGAATATGCCGCCGGTCTGATCAGCGCCGCCGGATTTCTGGGCATCCTGATTCCACCGAGCGTGCCGGTCGTGATTTATGCCTGTGCCGCTGGCGCGTCGGTGGGAAAACTGTTCCTGGCAGTCCTGGGGCCGGGGGTACTGACAACGGCAGCCTTTATCCTTTTAAACCGTTTTTTAATCGGCAGGAATTATGATTTTGCCGCCGCCAAAAACGAAGGCGGACAGGATCTATCCGGGGAGCCATCCTTTGCCCGTGCGTTGCTGGAGGCGATCCCGGCCTTTCTGATGCCGGTGATAATCCTGGGCGGGATTTACAGCGGCAAATTCACCGCGACCGAAGCTTCCGCAATCGCGATTGTGTACGGCCTGTTTGTCAGCCTGTTTATATATAAGGAAATATCCCTGCGGGATATCATCCCGATCGCAAAGGAATCTGCGCTGACCGCCGCCAAAATTCTGCTGATCATGGCCACAGCGACCTTCTTTGGAAGGATAATGAGCCTTTTAAGCCTGCCGCAGGCGATTGCGAACGCAATTACCGGCTTTTCCAGCAACAGATATATCCTGCTGCTCCTGATCAATGTGGTTTTGCTGATTCTGGGCATGTTGATGGAAACAGGCGCGGCAATCCTGCTGGTTACCCCGATCCTTTACCCGCTTGCGATGGCAATAGGGCTGGATCCGATCCATTTTGGTGTGATTATGACCTACAATCTCGCCGTTGGGTTGATTACGCCGCCGATGGCATTGAACCTTTTCGTTGGCTCGCAGGTTTCGGGGCTGCCGGTAGCGAAAATCGTCAAGCCGGTGCTTCCGTTTTTGGCGGCATCCATGATAATCCTAGCAATTGTATCTTTGTGGCCGGGG
Source organism: uncultured Clostridia bacterium (assembly GCA_910586575.1). Classification (GTDB taxonomy): domain Bacteria; phylum Bacillota; class Clostridia; order Oscillospirales; family Butyricicoccaceae; genus QXXE01. Next base: position 48,321 of record CAJUJQ010000004.1, read on the forward strand.
CTGAGCATGCTCCTGCCAAGCCTATTGTATTAAACCGGTTCGGAAACCACCTGCGCACCGTCTGACGCGGGCCTTCGCCGTAAAACATCGCCGATCATCCCCTTCGGAAGCCGACAGAATTCCCGCAGGGAATCGGCCCATCCCGGCGGCTAATCCTCCCACCACCCGGTCCCCCTGGTTTCCGAACAGATCTATGAAAAAAATATAGGAGGTGCTCTATGAACCAGGCAAAAAATTTTCGCAGCCTGCTGGAACAGTCCGGGATTGTGGTCGCACCGGGTGTTTATGATGGAATCGGCGCCCGGGCCGCGCAGGCGGAGGGTTTTTCCGCGTTATATATGACGGGGAACGGCGCGATGGCAAGCCTGCTCGGCAAGCCGGATCTGGGGCTTGCCACCATGTCAGAAATGGTGCAGCGGGCGCACCAAATCGCCGCCTGTGTGAAAATCCCGCTGATCTGTGATGCGGACACCGGCTACGGCGGGTTAGGGAATATTCGCCGCACCGTTGAGGAGTTCGAATCCGCAGGGGTAGCGGGGATCCATATCGAGGATCAGGTTCTGCCGAAGCGCTGCGGTGCGCTGGGCGGTGTACAGGTTGTATCGCTTGAAGAATCGGTGGACCGTATCCGGGCGGCACAGAAGGCACGCCGCAACCCGGATTTTGCAATTATTGCGCGGACAGACGCGAAGGACGCCGTATCCCTGGAGGAAGCACTCCGGCGGGCTTGCGCGTATGATGCGGCAGGCGCTGACCTGGTTATGGTAGAAGGATTGGACAGCCTGGAGCAGATTCGGGCTGTCACAGAAAGCGTGCACTGTCCAGTGCTGTTCAATATTTATGAATCCTCGCCCAGGCAGGCGTATCCGATAAAGTCTTTGGAAGCAGCCGGCGTAAAGGTGGCCATTAACTGCCTGACAACGACCCTCTGTGCGGCGTCCCTGATGCGTGATATGATGCGCGCGCTCCGCAGGGAAGGAAGCACGGCATCCTATTGTGAACGGATGATGCCGATGAAAGAATATACAGAGCTGCTGGGCATCGAAGATGAGCTGCAATTTAAGGACTGGGCATAAAGGACGGGAGTACGGTTATGACGATTGCGGAAAAGCTCGCAAAATATGCGGCGGAATTCAGTATTGAGGAAATGCCGCCAAAGGCGGTAGCGGAAGCGCGGCTTCATTTTGCGGATACGGTTGCCTGTATCATCGCGGGGGCTGACTCGGATACAGCGAAACGGACCGCATCTTATGCGGTGAACAGCAACGGCGGACATCCGGAATCCTCTATTTTGGGGACAGGTGGAACCCGCTGCAAAGCGGCATTTGCCGCAATGGCAAACGCGGTGTCCGCCCACTGCCGGGATTACGACGACATGAGCGCATCGCTGAATGGACATGCCAGCGCCGTGCTGGTCCCGGTCGTGCTGGCCATGGGGGAGCGGCACCACATTTCTGGGAAGGGCGTTTTAGAAGCTTATATGCTGGGGGCGGAGATTGACGCCGTGCTGGGGAAAATGCTGGCGGGCAGCACTTATGCAAAGGCATGGAATACGACCTGTACGCTGGGCGGCGCCGGTGCGGCAGCTGCCGCGTGCAAGCTGATGGGGGCCTCTCAAGAGGATTACATTCATGCAATCGGGCTGGCGGCAAGCGCTTCCGGCTGCGTTAAGGAAAATTACGGGACAGCCGCAAAGGATATCAGCGTGGGAATTACCGCCTTTTTGGGAATCTTTGCGGCAGAAATGGCAGGCTGTGGCATCCCTGCAAACCCAAAGGTATTTGAAGGGGAAAACGGGATATATGCCGCCGTTGGGGTACGGGATAGCTGCGGGGATATCGACTCCATTTTAAGCGAACATCAGTCTGATTTTTTGGCGCCCGGCATGATCCTAAAGCCCTATCCGACCTGCCGGGGCAGCCATAATGCGTTGGACTGCTTTCAAGAACTGGTGCACACACACAATATCCTGCCGGAACAGATTCAAAAGGTGGTATGCAGGGTACAGCAGACGGTGCTGGATACGGATAAATACCCATACCCGGCAACCAGGGAGCAGGCAAAATTCAGCATTCGCTACTGCCTGGGGAAAATCCTGTATACCGGGAAGCTGACAACTGGGGACTTTGCCGGGACACATGCGCTTGACTCGCGCGCAGCAGCGTTTATGGATAAGGTTACCGTTGTGCTGGATACCGGAATCCTTGATGCCAGGTTTGGCGCTGAGGTCGAAATAACGGATGTGAACGGGAAAACCTATACCGCGCAGGGGCGCTTCGCGTCCGGCGACCCACTGCACCCTATGGGCACTGAAGCCGTGGAGAATAAGCTGCGCGACTGTTTTTTGGTGAAATATAAGCCCGCACAGCTGAGCAGCCTGTTAGAAACCTTACGGGATGTCCTTACGCTACAGGATATCTGTCAGCTGACGGAACGTTTTTCCTGAAGTGATCTGTTCGGAAAGCAGGGTGTGCCGGCCAGCGCGACTGGCTTATCGTAATGGTGACGCCTTATGAGCGGATATGCTATACTATAAAGCAACTGGGCAGTTAAAGGTTCCCTATCCATTTTGACCTCTCGCAGCTCCCGCCCTATCGTCAGGTTTTTTCCTTCGGCGGGGAGCCTGTGCGTGAAACCGGCTATCAAATCAACAAAGAAAAGTGCATCGGCTGTCAGGCGTGCCGAACGATCTGTCCGCAAAGCTGTATCGGCGTGACGGTTTCGCGGGAGAGCGACCGCAGCCATTGTATCCGCTGCGGAAACTGCTTCCGTGTCTGCCCGGTGGGCGCGGCACATCTGCCCGCAGCCCCATCCGACCCCTGTCTTGCGCTGGCGGCGGAAAATGATTTGGAAAGCATCGCTTTCCGCTGTATTTCGACCGGGGAATTTCATTTTCCGAATCAGGAGGCGGCAAAAATCGCGGTGCGGACCGTCCGGGAGTTTTTACAGCGGGGAACCTCTGTAAAACGGGTAATCTGGAATGTTTTCAAAGACGTCGATCTGGAAATTTACCGTAACTTGTTCCACCGGACAATGCTGACATAAAGATACGCGGTATCAAACCAGCAATGCCACAAAAATACCCTGGCGTTATTCCGTCAGGGTATTCTGTCATGTAAAAAAATCTTCCTGCTGCATCAGCTTTTCACATAAAATAACCGATTGTTCAACCGCGCGCGCTGTCACTGCCGAATCGCGGACGAGATGGGAAACCGCATTTTCAAAAACGATGGCAGGGATTTCATCCTCCGATATCTGGCGGAACAAGCCGTCTTTTTTTTCAAAACCAACATTTTCTCCAAATCCATTGGCACATAATTCCCATACAACAGCACATAGTCCTCAGAGAGGCCCGCTTGGAAAACTGTATTCAGTTCGTGAAGCGTATGTGGTACGGTTTCATAAATATAATCGCTGTAAATACCCTCTTCCAGCAGCTCATAATATAGCTGCCTGCGTTTCGCGTGCATAAAGTATTGGTTGGAGCAGCGGAGATACGTAGCGTGATATAACAAAACATCACTGGAAAAAGTTGCGACTAGTCAAGTCCAAATTTGTGTGTAAAATGCATCAGGTAAATATTGGAGGTTCGAAAAGTGCGCTTGATTGGAACGAGAAATGGCCAAGGCAGGGAAATTGTCTCCAGCGGTAGTTTCCTTGATGGGGCGGCTTGTTAGCCTCCCAGCCTTGCAAAAAATGTGATTCTACCGTAAGCGTCAGATAAATTACGCCCACCGGGCAAAAACAACGCCGGACATTTTTGCCCGGCGTTGTGCATTCATATCTTGGCTATAATAGAGCCATTGTGTTTCGCTTCCATATAGGTTTTCTTGAAATCAGCGGAATAATTTCTGCCGAACCGGATTCGAGAAACCGACACCAAGCCGTCAGTAATAATGACGTCTCTGAAAGGCAGCAGGGGTACTTGCAGAACAAGTGGAGTCGGAATCCCGTGCAGCATTTCATCCCAACTGTCGATAATTCCGTTTACCAGATAGACGTCCTCTGTACTGGCAGAGATGAAAACAGCGCCCTTCTTCAAATATCGTTCCAGGATGAATGTTCCAGGAATACAGCGTTTCCATCCCTGAATGATTTCCCCGCGTTCGTCTGGTAATTGCATTTCATTCAAATAATCATCAATGATCTCGGCTCGCTTCCATAAAAAATTTGCCACTTCATACGCATCCTGTGGATGAATACTTTCACCTGTAAACCTGACTTTTCCAGTCGTAACATGAAAATTCTCATTCACAATAATCCAGAAGCGGGAAGAACAGTTCATAGAACAATTCCGCGTCTTCAGGTTTCAGCTTCATTATGACCATACCTTTCTGCGAAAGGCACCAACGAGAGATGAAACAAAGTTGGTGCTCCCGCTATAGCGTGTTATCCCGTCATCTCCTCCGCCAGGCTCATCGCCTCGTTGGGGGTACGGCTGTCCGACCCCGCTTCCAGCCGCCCCTCCCGCAACGAATTCATCCACCCGTACAGTGTCCCTTTGGGCACTCCCAGTTCCCTCGCGGACTTCTCCGTCCCCTTCCCATCTTTGACACCTTCCTTTTTGCTTTATTTTACCTTCTTTTTCTTCGAGTGAAAAGTGTCTACTTTTTTATACCATATCACGGGCGTTTTGTCGTTGTTTGTAAACAATTTTCTGTATAAAAAATTTGCTTTTGGTTTGCGCATTACATAAGGGGGGGAGTAAAGTTGCAGGTCGTGAAAGCTTTCGTCTAAACTCTTTTTTATCTTGGCCTTTACCTGTTAATGCCATCCAAAGGGTCAGAAAATGGTTGTGCTGTTTAAGCTCATAGTGCTACCAGTAGGAGCGGGAAGGCTCCCTGGGATAAAAAGCGGCGTGGACAAGTTGTTCACGCCGCCTCTGGTATAGTTAGGTTTTATGTCCATTTTAACTTAGCTGGAACTTGCGCACTAAGCTATTCATCAGCAGGGATTGCTCCGACAATTCCTGTGCGGTAGCGGCGCTTTGCTCCGAAGTAGCAGAGGTGCTTTGAATAACAGAAGATATTTGGTCAATCCCTACGGTCATCTGAGAAATCGCTGTGGTCTGACTTGCTACCGCTTCTACAACTGCATCCACTTTAATCGCTACATTTTCCGAGATGGCGTTGGTTTTGCCCAATGATTCCGTTACTTTTGCAACCACTTGGCCACCCTCTGCAACAGCAGTGATAGACCCTTCTATCAGCTCCTTGGTGGCTTTGGCCGCTTCATCAGATTTAGACGCCAAATTACGCACCTCATCAGCCACCACGGCAAAGCCCTTTCCTGCGCTGCCTGCCCGGGCAGCCTCCACAGCAGCGTTTAGGGCCAGGATATTGGTCTGGAACGCAATGTTTTCAATGGTATCAATAATCTTGCTGATTTCTGTGGAGGAACCGGATATTTTCTCCATAGCGGTATTCAGCTCCTGAACATAATTCACGCTGACTCCCAGCTGCGCACCTGCCTGAGCCACAAAATGCCCGGTTTCCTCTGCTGCGGCCGCGGTCTGCCTGGCGTTTTCTGCGATGCTGCCTGCAGTGGCGGAGAATTCCTGGATTGCGCTGGCCTGCTCCGTGGCTCCCTGGCTCAGTGATTGTGCGCCGTTGGATACCTGAACGGCGCTGTTGGCCACGGTTCCGGCAGATTGACTGATTTGTGAAAGCGTATCTTTCAAAGAAGTGTGGATTGCCTTAATGGACTGCTCCATGGTTACAAAGTCGCCCCAATATGTACGAGTGATCGTTTCACGGAAATCTCCTTGCGCCATTTTGCCCAAATGATGGGACACATCCTGCGTCACTTCGTTCAAACGGGACAGCATGGTTTCCAAAGCCCCTGCAAGCTGAGAGGTTTCATCCTTGGACTTCACATGGGGGGCCGGTGTGTGCAGGTCTCCGTCAGCCATCGTTTCAAGCCGGGCAACACAGGATTGAATTGGACCAGAGATAGACCTGCCTACTTTGACTGCTACGGGGAATGTGGCAAGCACAACGAGGACGACCACCAGAACTGTCAGCAGAATGCTCCGGGCTAAAGTGGATTTGAGTTCCCGCTGGCTGGTCTCAATGGCAATGCTCCACTCCTGAGTACCGTTAATGGGAGCAAATCCCACAAATTTGTTGTCGCCATAGAAATTATACGCCCCAAAGCCGGTTTCTCTCTGAACCATACGCTGATTCACAGCCGCTACATCCGCCACGCTGGGATCCGTTTTTGCAGCTTCAATCATATTGGAGCCTTCTGCTACAATAGATGTCTCCCGATGGGCAATGACATTCCCCTTATTGTCCAGCACATAGGCTATGCCGTTGCTGCCTACAGACAGATTATTTACAATCTCCGACAGAAAGCCCGCACTGATTCCGCCATAGACCACGCCGTCAAAGCGGCCGTTGGTAATGATGGGAACCTCCAACAGAAAAATCATTTGCTGTCCGTCATTCATAATATCAGAGATATAGGGGTTCATTGTAGATTTGCACTGTTGAAAATAATCTTCTTCAGCGTAGCTATATCCTGTGGACGAAAATCCGCTGGCATTCATTTTACCAACGTAAAGAAAACCGTTGCGTTGGGCAATATCATCTCGAAGCGGGATCAGCTCTGGAGCAGTTGGAGCAGATTCCCGGAAAATATCAGAGGCGGCAGCCTCTTGGAGCGCCGTCCAGTAGCTCTCCATTTTCCATTCCACGGCGTCTGCGGCTATCTGTGTCGCAGGACCCAAAGTTTTCGTCATGACATCATCAATTCCGCTCGCATTTAGCAGGGCTGTAATCATGCCGATCAGCACCGATCCGACCAGCACTACTGACAACATACTGATTTGAATTTTTGATTTGATCGACTTCATACATGATCTTCCTTTTACCTGTTATATTTACACCATCCATAACTTAACCTATCACAAATTATGTCTTTTGTTGTAGATGATGAGAAGTCTTTCTGGTATTCGCGTACTGCGGGGTATTCCCGTCATCAGGGCGGATTGGCACAACAGACTTTTGAATCTCGGTCATGATCCTTTCCAGCTTTTTCTGACATTGGGCAGGGTTACGGGAAAAAACAGCATCCGCCAGTTTGTCACACAAAGAGCCAATCAGAGTATTTACGTGCGCTTGATATTGGTACTTGTTGTCTTTATCCTTACGGCAGTACAGCGTTGCTTAAATATCGGTGATTAAATCGCCAATGGTATCCCGGCATATGTCCACTTAAATGGGTGTGCTGTAAGATTGTATTGTTCAATGAGATGAGGCTGGTCGTGCCATGGCGGATATACTCAAACTCCATCCTGGCACACTGG